>MHLC01000018.1 GCA_001818655.1 Candidatus Liptonbacteria bacterium RIFCSPLOWO2_01_FULL_56_20 | reverse complement strand
CTGAACTGTCAATTGTCGCGTAATAATGGTTCCGTAGCTTGGCAACGCCACCCCATTCTGCAACGCTATGTACATGCCCTATACCACCAATCCCCATATGCCTCGTCTCCGGCGCGAGGCGCCGGAGCAAGCGTGCGGTTTGTCGAAGCCGCGCGGGAGGAGGCTCCCTTCACATATAATTTGACGGCCAGAGATATCCCTGCTATACCCTTAGCAGAACTTCCGAGCCGCACGTCCACGGATTTGCCGGCCTCGGGCTCTTTTCCACGGAAAAGAGTTTGACACGCAGCTACGGCTGCAGAAAGAGGTGTCGTATGGATGCTCCGAACACGTTCCTCAAGGCAGACCCCCGGGACGCAGAGCCAATGCGGCTCATCGCCGACCACTTACTCACGGGCCTTGCCGGCGCAGACCGCATCAACACCTTGGAGACCGCATTTCTCGCGGCAACCAAGGCGCACAATGATGAGACGGCGCTCTGCTTCGTCCAACTCCTCTACCCAGAACGGCGGAAGCTGGAGCTCAAGCAGCACGCCTTTTTGGCAGGGCGGATGACAAACCTCTACTGGCAGATGCCGGCTCACCGCCTCGGAGCGGAACGTCGTCGTGATCATCCCCTCGACGAAAAAGACCGCTGGTACAGACCGCACGAGCCCACGCTCCAGAAAACCAAAAAGTGGATGGTGGAGCGCGTCGCGGGCTACTGGGGAGCAGACCTGACCGACGAGAACGTTGCGTTGTTCCGTTTCCTCGTTGCCGCCGGCTTTCCGGAGCGGAAAGACCAGGGCCGACTAGATGGGGAATCCGACGACGAGATGACTGCACGGGGCAGGCTTGTGTCCAAGGACGAGACAGAGGCAGTACTCCAAGCCATACGCAAGCGCACCGATCGCGATTGCGAATTCCCTGCCGGCAAGCTCGAGGCGTGGCTCGGACTGCGCCATGTTCCCGGAGAGATTCGCCACATCCTGACCATTGCCCGGACGCGGAACGGCGGAATACCGCTCGCAGAGCGCGATATCCGCTACGCGCAGATTCTTGCGCCGCTCAAAGTGGAAGAACGCGGGTACGCAGGTCTTGACCTGTACAACCGGCTTTGCGAACAGGTCTCGGAACTGGATGCGGCCGCAACCGCACTCCTCAAACGCATGCAGCCGGAGCGCGGGAGCTGGGACAGCGACATGATCGGCAGGTCAGAGTACGTGAGGGGCGGCATCTGGCTGAACCTCCCCGACTTGGAGACCATCGAGGTCACCGTCACCCTCTACCACGACACTTCTGTCGAGCTCGGCCAGGACATTTTCGGCCGGGCGCGGCGCCACATCGAGGCGTTTTGCGCCGAGCACACGGACCGAAAGCTAACCGTGAACCTCGCGCTGGGCGGAGGACAAGGCGATCTCAATCTCACCCACCGCTGCAGCACCAAGACACGGTAGCGTCAATCAAAACCGCCGCCGGTTTCCCTAAGGAGACCGGCGGCGAATTGTTTTCATACAAAAAATCGGCAGCCAGCCGCTATGTTAACCAACGGGTCAATGGTTAACAAAAGCCGTGTACGCTCAAGGCGGCCTGGCGCGATCAAGAACTCCTCTGACAGGATCATTGACGCAACGGTCAAACTACAGATATGATTGCAAACGGTTATCGAAAGGAGGATGGCTATGGAATTTCCCTACGAGGTGAGGAAGTGCGACCGACCGCTTGACGAGGAAAAACTCTCTGCAGAGCACCACCGAGGCCGAGAGCTCGTCACGGCCGTGCACACCACTGCCGACACCGATCCGCATGGCCCGCGGTACTGGTACTATTTCAGAACCAGAGTGCCGCCGCGAGAAAGAGGGTAGCCAGCTCCGCCAGCCGTAAAAAACAGTTCTGCCCGGGTGCGAATCTTCGCAACCGGGCCGTCTCGTTAGTCCCGCGGGGACAGTTCCACCTCGTCCATCGCCCCATGCCCCACGTAGAGCTTCTCTTGTTCGTGAACGCGCTCACGCAGGTGCTCGGTTTGAGTCGCATGGAAGCCGGACTCCAACAGCCGCTGCAGGAAGTCCTGCTTCAGCATTCCGGCTTCTGCCCGCGTCCGGGCGAAGCCGTTGATCTCGGTGAGGATGCTCACGACTTCCGGGTTGGTCACCTCCATCATGTTGACCCTCTCCCCGATCACGGCTTCGAGAAACCACCGAGCCATGATCAGGAAATACTGATCAGGATCATGAGCGTCATCCGCCTGCTCCGCCACCCTTTCATAGAACCCGTTGATGAACGCCCGGTGCTCCATCTCTCGCTTCTGCCACGCAGTCGCCATACAGCCCTCCTCGTTCACCTCTTGGTCGGCCCTCGGAGCAAAGCGAGGATACGCCTCGCCTTCTCGCTCTTCGGCGGCTCTTCAGTATCCAGCCTGCCGTTGTAGCCGCAGGCGTCGCAGTGAAGAGTGATGGGGTCGTAGTCCTCTACCTCGCCGCAGTACGGACATGCCTCTTGCGGCATACAGCCGTTACGGTCTGGGTTGGCCATTTTCAAGCACCTCCTGTTGCAGAATTGAGTTCGCCGCAGTCCACGCTGTTGTCCGCCAGCGCGCCGCGCAAACCTCACGGAGATTGTGCCCATACGGTCAGCTGCTTGCCCCCGATGAGAGGGCTGGCAGTTACCAAGTAGGTCGCTCGCTTGGCTTTCTCCTCGCCGATGGCGTACCTGGCAAGGACTCCCACGACGACGGCTGGAAAGAACATCGCCGCTGCCCACGCGATGCCAAAGACCAGGAGAAGTACGGCCAGGATGGCGCATGCTGCTTTCCCGAGTATTCTTAGGATTTTCAAGAAGCACCTCCGCCAAGGGTTATAACACGGCCGTGAGTATAAATCTAGCCGTGACGACTAGACCATGTTTTAGGATGTCGCCCGAGTTCTTAAATTATCTGGCTCCGGCGGCTGGACAACGCGATGATCTTCTTCCGTTGACCAAGTCGGCGTTTCGGGCTATAAAGGCGGCAGACCGAAAAACCGGCGTTTGACAAACCCAACCCAGGAGAGAAAGGAGGGGCCATGCGCATCGAGAGCATCTGGAAGAAAGCGGATTCGCTCCGCGGCTGTCTCTCGTCGCTCAAGACGACGGAAAGCCGCAGACGCCGCGTTCCCGAAGAAGACGAAGACCCTCTCACCGTTGCGAATCGTTTCGTGAGCGATGAGGCGAAGCTTCTGTCGAGCAAGGCGTACCGGGTTCTCGGCGACAAGACGCAGGTGTTCACCTTCCCGAAAACTCCGCTCATCCGCACACGGAAGACCCACGTAATGGAAGTGGCCGCCTGTTCGGCGATCACGTCGGAACTTCTCGGCCTGAACACGGACCTCGTGAGGGCTGCTGCGATCGGGCACGACATCGGTCATGTGCCCTTCGGCCACCAGGGCGAGGCGTGGATGGCAAAGGCAATGGGACGTCCGGGGTTCTGCCACGAGATCATGGGGCCCGTGATCGCTCAGAAAGTTGAGCGGAAAGGCACAGGCCTGAACCTCACGTGGCATACCCTCGAAGCCATGCTGTGCCACAGCGGCAACACCGCCAGGTCCGGAATATCCCAGGAGGCCTGGACGCTGCGGCATACCGACAAATTCACGTACATCTTCCACGACATCAACGACATTGTGGGACGAATGAAATACCCCGTCTCACATGAGCTGCTCGGTCTGGCCAACGTGTTCGGCAGGACACAGCGCGAACGAACAACGACCGCCATCGCTGGCCTCGTGATCGAATCCGCCGAATGCGAACGCGTGAGCTTCGAGCGTTCAGAACTGGGACGAAAATTCCAGCACCTGAGGGAGTTGATGTACAAGGTCTACCCCCACGTCACCCAGCAGAACGTGGAAAACACCATGGGGCCGGTGCTGGAGTTCCTCCGCATGCTCGATGTCGGCGATCCATTTCTGATCCTCGCGCTCATGACCGACAAGGACGTCGCCGGTCTTGCAGCCGAACCGATGAAAGACATGCAAGCGTTCAACCGCACCGCAGTAAGCGAAATCGTACCGTACCTCCAGGAGATCGGCGCGGTTGACCTCTGCGACCCCGGCCTGAACTGGTAAGCCGCGTTTCCCGTCATGAGGACCCGTCTGTTGCGTTCATTACGCTAGGACGGGTCCGTTTTTTTGCTCCGGTTATTGCTTAAAGAAAAATCTCAAAGACCTTTCTATGCTGGCAGAAAACTGTCCTTCGTCTAATAATTTTTTGGCCTCTTCAAAAGACAATTCCTTGATTTCGTTAAATTTTTCTTCTGGTTCGCCCGTATCGAGGGGGTTTTCCTTAAATTGTGTCGCTACAAAACAATGCGCCTTTTGCTTTATTGTTGAAGAAGGGTTATTAAATGTTTTTAGCAACCTTATGTCCAATGGCTCAAGCCCAATCTCTTCTCTTGCCTCTCGTATCCCAGCATTTATTGGCTCCTCTCCGTCTTTTACGCCTCCTGACGGTAATCGCCATTCAACAGATTGAGAAGCGCTTCTAAACTCCCGAAGGAAAATAATCTTCTGATTTTTAATACAAATTACCAATACGGCGTCTTTCCTCACCACATGCCATCGTTTAGCTCGTGAACCATCTGGTAATTCAACTTCAGCCTCTTCAACGCTGAATATAGGACATTGATATACGGTTTTTGAAGAAATGGTTTTTTCCATAATTAAATCTTATCAATTTTTACCCCACCCTGCTACTCATTATAAAAATTCTCACTTCACGATAGGGTATAAAAATAACCCGCAACTTGTCCTGAGATATTCGAAGGGTAGAATCGGGCTGCTTTTAGGTGCTCGCACTAAGTTTGCCAAGATTCTCCGCACTATAATTTGTAAGTGCTTTCGTTCCTGCGATCGATAGCTAGTATAAAAATATCTTTTTTCTCTTTTGAAAAGATAATTCGTATGTTGCCTTTACGAACTCTGAAAAGGATTTGATGTCCTTTTAATTTTTTGATATCTAAGCTGTTCCAATTCAAAGAGACGATCAACTCAATTAAGGGTTTGATCGTCTCTCTTTCTTCTTTGCTAAACTTAGCGAGAAGTTTTTCGAGGCTGGGCATTCAATTTGCGAAGCGCTTTCAAAACGTCCCTTGCGGGCACGCCTTCTTTTTTTATCGAAGTGAAATCAACAACGGTTTCCCAAAATCCTTCATCTTCTTCTGGGGAAGAAATTTTAAGCACCGGCTTTGAACGACGAACAACAATAAAAGATTTGCCTTTTTTTACTTCGGCAATATAGCTTTCTATATCCGCTCGCAATTCCTTGAGACCGACTATGGCGTTTTTCATATATCCGAAGTTTATCTAAAGATCAACCGCAAGTCAAGCGCTTGTGGATATCTTATTCTGCTCCGGCGCCAGGACGATCTCACGTCGCTCGTCGCCATACGGCAACTCGCTCCCTCACAACCCTCGGTTTTGAGCAATTTCCTACACGGGGAAACCTAACTTTTCCCCGACCCCTTTTCGTGTTCGAGTCCTGACGCGAAACCAAAAACAGCGACGCAAGACTGCTGTTTTTGTTTTTTTGCTCCACACCCTGAACGAAATCCGAACGCATTTTCGGGAAACACCCGACGAATGAAGCCAGCCCGTCGCCGCTCGCTGGCACTCGCCACCCAGCAAAAAAGTTTTCTTCGCTTTTCCTGATGTGCGCGCGCCCGATTTTTTCTTCTAAAAGGAAAAGAAAACTTTTTTGCTGGGTTCTGCTCTGAACGAGCAGGGCGGCGGGACTGGCCTCTTTTTGTATCCGCTCGGACGGCTCGGCATTCCTCCCCCCAACCCCCTCCTGCCGAGCCGTCCTCGCGATTGGCGGTGGCATGGCATTGAGAAAAGAATGGAAAGTTGTTATAATTGA
>MHLC01000017.1:6457-10547 GCA_001818655.1 Candidatus Liptonbacteria bacterium RIFCSPLOWO2_01_FULL_56_20 | reverse complement strand
TTATTCTACTGAAATAGAAAAAATTTGTAAATGAGGGGATAAAGCCCATTGCCACGCACGAAAAATCTCGTGTACAATTGAAGCGGTTAAGCACGATGCCCCTTTATGCCAAAGTTCGTCCATCTCCATACGCACTCCCACTATTCGCTGCTCGACGGATTGGCGAAAATTGACACGCTTCTCGCGCGCACGAAGGAGTTGGGGATGGACGCGCTTGCCCTGACCGACCACGGCGTACTCTACGGCGCCGTAGAGTTTTATAAAAAGGCGAAGCAGGCGGGCGTGAAGCCGATCCTGGGCGTTGAAACGTACGTCGCGCCGCGCGACCGGTTCAGCAAAGAAGCAAGCGAACGATACTACCACCTCATCCTCCTCGCGAAAGACAATACCGGCTGGCACAACCTGATCAAGCTCATCACCAAGGCGCATCTCGAAGGATTTTACTACAAGCCGCGCATCGACAAAGAGATTCTCCGGGAATTCCGCGAGGGACTGATCGGCCTCTCCGCGTGCTTGGGCGGAGAAGTGAACCAAGCGCTCCTCGCGGGCAGATCCGAAGAAGCGAAACGGATCGCGCTCGAGTACCGGGAGATCTTCGGCGAGGAAAACTTTTTCCTCGAGATCGGCGACCACCCGAACATCTCCGATTCCGTAAAAGCGCGCGGCCCGATCATCAGGCTCTCGCGCGAGACCGGCATCCCCATGGTCGCGACCCAAGACATTCACTACGCGCGGCCGGAGGACGCGGAGTATCACGACATCCTCCTCGCGGTGCAGACCGGCAGCCGCCTCTCGGACGACGACCGCCTCACGCTCAAGGAAGACGATTTTTCCATGACCTCGCCCGAGCAGATGGAGGAAAAATTCAAGGACATCCCCGAAGCGGTCGGGAACACCGCTCTGATCGCGGAGCGCTGCAATGTGGAGCTCACGCTCGGCGCTATCCACCTCCCGCGCTTCCCGAAGCCGGAGGGGAAAACCTCTGACGCGTACCTGCACGAACTCATAGACGCGCGGCTCGAGGCGCGCTTCCCCAAGAACAAGCAAACGCCCGAAGTGTTGGACCGCCTCGCGTACGAATTCGGCATCATCGAGAAAACCGGGTTTGCCGACTACTTCCTTATCGTGCAGGACCTCACGAGCTGGGCAAAAGCGCACGGCATCGCGGTGGGACCCGGCCGCGGCTCTGCCGCAGGGAGCATCATCTCCTACGTGCTGGGCATCACGGACATCAACCCTCTGCAGTACGGGCTTCTGTTCGAGCGCTTCCTCAACCCCGAACGCATCCAGATGCCGGACATCGACATTGACTTCGCCGACACACGGCGGGACGAGGTGCTCGCCTATGCGCGGGAGAAATACGGGGAAGACCGCGTGGCGCAGATCATTACGTTCGGGACCATGGCCGCGCGCGCAGCGGTGCGGGACGCGGGCCGCGCGATGGGCATAAGCTACCCGTTCTGCGACCGCATCGCCAAACTCATTCCTTTCAATATGAACGTGCGGGATGCCTTGAAAAAAGTCCCTGAACTCAAGGACCTGTACGAGGCCGAGGATGACGCAAAACGGGTCCTCGAGGCCGCGAAACACCTCGAAGGGGTTGCCAGGCACGCCTCGGTGCACGCCTGCGGCACTGTGATATCTGAGAGCCCCATTGCCGAATACGTCCCGCTGCAACTCGCCCCGCAGGATAAGGCCAATATCATCACGCAATTCGAGATGCACTCGATCGAGGACCTGGGGCTCCTCAAGATCGACCTCCTCGGCCTCAAGAACCTCACCATCATCGAAGACACGGTGCGGCTCGTGAAAGAAACGAAAGGCGAAGACGTGAAGATCTCGGAACTGCCGCTCGACGACAAGGCGACGTTCAAGCTCCTCCAGACGGGCGATACGACCGGCGTATTCCAGTTCGAGTCGTCCGGCATGCGCCGCTATATGAAAGAGATCAAGCCCACCCAACTCGAGGACCTCATCGCCCTGGTCGCGCTGTTCCGGCCGGGCCCGATGGAACTTATCCCCTCGTTCATCAAGCGCAAACGCGGCGAGGAAAAGATCACGTACCTCCATCCGCAGCTCGAATCAATCCTCACGAGCACGTACGGCATCGGCGTCTACCAGGAACAAATGATGCAGATCGCGCGCAACCTTGCGGGATACACCCTGCCAGAAGCCGATACCCTTCGGAAAGCGATCGGCAAGAAGATAAAATCGCTCCTCGACGAGCAAAAGGAGAAGCTCTTAAGCGGCATGGCCAGGAACGGCATCGACAAAAAGACGGCGGAGAAGATCTGGGAACTTTTCCCGCCGTTCGCCCGCTACGGCTTCAACAAGAGCCACGCCGCCTGTTACGCCTTGATCGGCTACCGCACCGCATACCTCAAGACGCATTACGCCGAGGAATTCATGGCGAGCCTCCTCAATGCGGAGATGAACGACATCGACCGTATCGCGTTCCTTGTCCACGAGGCGAAGCAGAGCAAGCTCGAAGTGCTTCCGCCGGACATCAACAAGAGCTTCGTCAACTTCACGCCGGAGGGAGAAAAGATACGCTTCGGCCTCCTCGCGATAAAAAATGTCGGCGAGCAGATCACGCGGAACATCATCGAGGAGCGCGTCCACCGCGGCCCGTTCAAAGACCTGAACGACTTTTTGAGCCGCGTACAGCATAAGGACCTCAATAAGAAATCCTTGGAGAGCTTGGTCAAGAGCGGCGCCCTGGATTCCTTGGGCGTGGAACGCAACCAGGCGCTCCACAACGTGGATGAGCTCCTCCGCGTGAGCTCAATCATGAAGAAGAGCGCGCCGCAGAACCACCACTCGCTCTTCGGCGACGGCGCGCCGAGCGCAGCGATCCGCCTCAAACCGACGCCGCCGGCCACGGCGCAGGAAAAGCTCGCGTGGGAAAAAGAGCTCCTCGGCATCTACCTTTCCGACCACCCGCTCTACTCGCACGCCGAGAAGATCAAGAACGCGCAGGTGAAGCCAATCAACGAAGCGCGGCTCGTCAAGAACGAACGGCTGAATTTCAGGATCGCCGGCCTGATATCAAAGATCCAGAAGATCCTTACCAAAACCGGCCAGCCCATGCTTTTCGCAAAAGTAGAGGATCTTTCCTCCCAGCCGCTAGAGATCGTGGTTTTCAACAGCACTCTCACGAAGACCCTGCCGGTCTGGCAGGAGAACGCCGTAGTGGTGGTGCGTGGGCATATGTCATGGAGGAATGGCGAGCCCAAGATGATCTGCGAAGAAGCGCAAAAACTTGCGTAATTGACCCGCTCCGGAGGTATGCAATGATAGGAGGAGTACGCAGAGGCCTCGCAAGGAGATCTATGATTACCTCTCGTGCCGCAACCCCCCAAGCACCGGCTCTGCGGTCTACGGTACAGTTGCTGAGAGCCCGTAACGAAGGAGGGCCACAACTTATCGGAAGTTGTGGCCATTACGTGCGGCGACCATCGCACCTCATACCGCGTGCCGGGCTATTCACGGCGCCGACGGCTCCAGACTTCTGGATTCGGGAGTGCGACAGGAGGCCGGACTGGTTTCTTCTTAGCGAAGATTCTCCAGGACGTCAATTGGAGTTATCCACAACACACGCTCGGCACCCTCCCATCGTTTTCTGTCCAAATCCTACAGTGTAAATACTGGGAACCGTTCGCGGTGACCACCCGTCAGCTGTCCCCGCTGGGGGAGGCGATCTATGCTCTACTGCGACAAATGCACGAAAACGGCGATGTGGTACATCCATGCCGTAAATCCCGGGAAGCGCTCCGGCGTCACGGAATGGGCCGGGCTCGCATGCGGCGAGCACCGCGAGGCCGTCAGCAGTGAGGTCGGCCAAAAAGGCAGCGCGTTCGACCTCCGCATGATCATCATTTCTCCGCTCATTCTGCAGGGAGCCGCATAACCCAGCGCTCCGCAGTATACAAAGGACTGGCTCAAGCAAGATCGCCAGTCCTTTCCTGTTTCGTAGTCGCTGCGCCTAAAGGAAACAGCTTTCATTGTATGAAGCATAGTAAATCAAAACGAAATTGTCCCTGCGCGCATACATACGCACAGGGACAACTGATTCAAGGGCTCAAGGACT
>MHLC01000017.1:0-6408 GCA_001818655.1 Candidatus Liptonbacteria bacterium RIFCSPLOWO2_01_FULL_56_20 | reverse complement strand
CCCGGCGGCCGCCCGAAGCAAGAGAACGGCCCCAGTGCCACCAGTTGGCAAGAAGCCGCTCGCCGGTGGCCTGGAAGATGCGGAGCGCGGCCTCTGTTACCATCGCCTCATGGGCGCGGACGAACTCCGGCCCGAGTTCGGCGATTTTCTTACCCTGCTTTGTCCACGCGGCCGCACCGAAGCGGCCGTTCATGTCCAGAAGATAGTAGCCCGGCTCAAACCCCTGGGTCGCCCAGCCGTCCTCGGCCAGACTCATCATCCAGACGTAGTCCGGGTCAAAGCACGGCTGCTGCTTGCGGTTCGTGCCGACCCGCACCCGTTCGGCGCGGAGCGAATTGCCCCGCAAATAGACGAGCCGCCAGTCCGCCTCCTTTGCGTTCTCCTCGGCACACGCGTGGAGTACGGTCTTGGAGTAGCGGAGCGAGAACTCGGCCCCGCCGCGCGCCTGCGCGCGGGTCAAGACCTTGCTCTGACCGAGGATGTCGATAGCCATCCTCTCCGCCTCGGTGAGCGGAATGTAGGCGCCGACTTCACGGACGACCTCCTCGCCGCCGCGGGCGACGAAAGCGACCGTGCGCGCGAAGAGTTCTTCGCTGTGGGCGAGGGCGGAATAGAACGCCGTCCCCGCGCCGACCTTGCGGCCGGTCACGATCACCTCGTGAATCAGGCCTTGGTCCTTCCCGAACTCCGCCGCGTCTGTCTCTTCCGGACGCACCATGACAGAATCCATGACACACCCTTCCTTTCCTGAAGTTATCCCGATGCCGTCGGGACCGCGGTAAAACTATCAACCTTTCGCTGTTTTACATTATATAGTACTTTAAAGACCCTGTCAAATGCGACGGGTCGTCTGCGTTCCTCCCCCGCCTAGAGCTTCGGCGGGGCATGTAAAACTACGGCGAACCTCGCTCATGCTCTCATTCTAATCTCGCTTTGGTTTCACGAGCGGGAAAACAACCGTTTCCCGGATCGGCTTATCCATAAGCACGGAAAACAGCCTCTCGGAAACGCCGAACCCCGCTGCGGGCGGCATGCCGTACTCAAGCGCCGTAAGGAAATCCTCGTCGAGTTGCTGGGCCTCTTTGTCGCCCGCCTGACGCAGTTTCATCTGCTCCTCAAACCGCGCGCGCTGATCAATGGGGTCGTTCAACTCTGAAAATCCTTTCCCGAGCTCTGTGCCGCACGCCATGACCTGCACCCGCTCCACTCTCCGCGGATCAGCCGCGAGCCGTTTTGCGAGCGGCTCCACCTCAACCGGCGGATCGATCAGGAAGCATGGCTGTATGAGGCGCGGCCGCACGGCTTTCTTGAATATGAGGTCTATGAGACGCCCTTTCCCAAAGTGAGGTTCGATTTCTATATCAAGCGCGCTCGCCGCACGCTCAAGCGCATCGGGCGACGCGGTAAGCGGGTCAAGGCCTGAAGCTTTTTTGAATTCGGCAACATAGTCAACGAGCGCCCATTTTTTCCCCCAGTTAATTGATTTGCCGCCATGCTTGGTCGTGAATCCCCCCGCAACTTTCTTTATCACGGATTTATACATTTTTTCGACGAACGCCATAAGGTCGCGATAGTCGCGGTATGCCCAGTAAAACTCGAGCTGGGTATAATCCTGGAGGTGCTCCCGGTCAATGCCTTCGTTCCTGAAAATACGGCCGATCTCAAACACTTTTTCAAATCCTCCTATGAGCAGTTTTTTTAAAGACAGCTCCAAGGATATCCGGAGGTAAAGATCCATGTCCAGCGCGTTGTGGTGCGTTTTGAACGGCTCTGCTTCCGCGCCGCCAGGGATGGGCTCCAGGACCGGCGTCTCTACTTCGAGAAATCCCTCCTGCCGCAAACGATCGCGGAAGCCTTGCCAAAAAATCGCCTTTTTGCGGAATACGCCGGCGACATCCTGATTGATCAGCAGGTCAAGATACCGCTGCCGCAGTCGCGTCTCGGTTTCCTCAAGGCCGTACCACGTATCGGGCAGAGGACGCAGGCTTTTCGCAAGGATACGGAACTCTTTGACCTCAACGCTACGCTCGCCTTTTTTCGTCTTGAAGAGCGGACCGGAGGTCGCGACAAAATCACCGCGATCAAGCACGGATTTAAGAAAATTGAAGTCGGCCAGGCTGTCCTTCTTTAGCACCGCTTGGATGCTGCCGCTCTCGTCCCGCACGTCAAGAAACAGCACGCCTCCTTGGTCGCGCACGCCCATGACCCTGCCGGCGACCACGACTTCCTTCTTTCTCCGCGAGAGAACATCAAAACCTCGCAGGATAATCCCGATCGCCTCAATCCGTCCGCGCACGCGAGCGGGATACGGGTCAATGCCCGCCTCTTTAAGGCGGGCAAGTTTTTTACGGCGCTCTTCTATGAGATCTTCTCGCATGCCAATGCTGCCTACGAGGGCAAGGCTTTTCCCGCCGCAGCCCGAGTAGCTGCAGCATTGAGCACCCCGCCCCATTTGCGGCACAGATCGTGCCTGTGCTCAAACAAAGCCGCAAGGCGGCTTCGCCTTTTGATTCTTGTATAGCTCTCGGTCATTGCTGCAAATGGGGCGGGGTAAATGTTTGGCAGCCGCTCGGACTTCGCCTCCGACTCGCCCTCGCGGGCCAAACCCTTTATTCGATCTTCGTGATCTGGTACGTGACGGGTCCCGCGGGCGCGGTCACCACAACGCTGTCGCCCACTTTCCGCCCGAGGAACGCGCGGCCGAGCGGCGATTCATTCGATATCCTGCCCTCTTCCGGTTTTGCTTCGGCCGAGCCGACGATAAGGTACTCAAAAAGCTGCTCGTCTTTTTTCACGGTCACCTTGGAACCCACTTCCGCGCGGTCGCTCCCGCCGCTCTTCCGGATGATCACCGCTTTCTTCAAGAGCTCTTCCAGCTCAAATATCCGGCTCTCCACGCGGCTCTGCTCCTCGCGCGCCGAAGCGTATTCCGAATTCTCCGAGAGGTCGCCGTATTCTTTGGCACGCTTCAGGTGTTCCGCGACCTCCAGCCGTTTCTGCGTTTTGAGCACCTCAAGCTCTTTCTTCAGCTCCTCGAGACGCTCTTTTGTAAGATAATACCGTTCCATAACCTCCATTCCCCACACCTCTGGCAGAGAAGTTCATTTTTACCGCCCGTGCGCAATGGAAGTCAAGGAGTATTGGTGCGTCCACAGCCACCAACGAATTCTAACATTTTCGAGCAAAAAGGTCACGCCTGCGGACATCCGCACATGCGAAAACACGTCGTTCTTCCATACGATCGGAACCTCTTTTATGCGGAATCCCATCGCCCGCGCCAGGGAAAGGGCTTCTACGTCAAACCCCCATCCGGTGATCCGGACATTGGGGAAAATCGCTTCCGCGGCCCGCGCGGTAAACGCCTTGAAGCCGCACTGCGTATCCCAGATCCCAGGCAATAAAAGCAGCTGGGTCGCTATATTCAACACCTTCCCCGCGATCCTGCGAAAGAGCGGCTGAGGCGGCTCGAGCCGACTGCCGCGCATGGCGCGCGAACCGATGACGACGTCATACCCCTTCTCGAAATACAGGATCATCTGCGTGAACTGATCGACCGCAGTCGAATTGTCGGCATCCATAAAAAGCCGGTATTCCCCTTTTGCAGTAAGCATCCCCTGTCGCACCACCGCACCTTTTCCGTGATTTACGGCGTTATCTACAAGCTTCAAATTCTTTATAGTGCGGCTCATCTGGGATACGACTGCGCCGGTATCGTCTTTAGAACCGTCATTTATCACCAGGATCTCGTAAGAAAATGATTTTGCGGCGAGCTTCGCGTTCACGTCTAACAGCGTAGGCCGGATCCGCTTTGCCTCGTTGTATGCGGGGATGATGACCGAAAGATACGGGTGATCCATGGGCGGGGATAAACTATCGGGCTACAGTATACCACACGCCGCAGAGACAAGCCGTCTCTCTATGGCGCGGTCAATATCCGGGGCCCCTGCTTCGTGATCGCGACCGTGTGTTCGAAATGCGCGGCGAGCGAGCCGTCGGCGGTGGCGACGCTTTCATCTTTCCGCTCTTTGACCTCTCCCTGCCCTGCAACGATCATGGGTTCTATCGCAAGCACCATGCCCGGGGTCAGCTCTTCCCCTTTGCCGCGGCGGCCGACATTCAAGACGCTCGGCTCCTCGTGCAATTCCCTGCCTATGCCGTGTCCGGTAAGCGAGCGCGCAACGGAAAATCCGGCACGCCGGGCGACCTGCTCGATCGCCCACCCGATGTCTCCGAGCGTGCGCCCTGGCCGCGTCTCCTCAATCGCCCTCTCAAGCGCCGTCTTCGTGGCCGTAATAAGCTTTTGGGCCTCCGGCGTGATCCTGCCCGCGCCGACCGTACACGCCGCATCAACATACCATCCGCCGTATTTTACTCCCAGGTCCAGCTTCACGAGATCTCCTTCCCGGATCACATATGCGCCCGGCCTTCCGTGCACGACTGTATCGTTCAAAGAAACACACAGCGCGTACGGATAGGAGCGTTCTGACCAATGCGGACGATAACCCAAAAATGCCGGCTCGGCGCCTCTTTCCCGGATAAGCTTCCTGCCCAGCTCCTCAAAATGCATGGTCGCCACTCCCGGCCGGACCTCAGCCGCGAGCAGAGAAAGGACTTCGGCTAAGCGGCGGCCCGCTTCGGCCATCGCCCCGATCTCAGCGGACGTTTTTAAGCTTGCCATAAATCTTCCGGAACACCTTGTAAGGCGCGGGTCTGCCATCAACTTCATTCACGCGATACCCCCATTTCCGTACCATCGCAAAAATCGGCTCCGTGCGGCTCTCGTACTCTTTGAGCCGAACCCTAATCGTTTCTGGATTATCCAGCAAGCGGCGGTAAAAAGGTCCGCCGCAGATCGGACAATATTTCGGATTCTTCGAAGGATAAAACGCGGTGAGGAGCGGTGCGCCGCACACCCTGCATATCAAGCGGCTGGAGTTTCGCCGGAGCGAAGCCGCAGGCGGGACCTTCAGCACAAAAAAGAAGATGTTTTTCCTGCCGTAGAGTTTCGCGAGGACAGGAACAAGGCCTTTTGCCTCGAAAACCGTCCGCGGAGAACCACTGAACGCGATGCCCCAGCCGGCTTTGGCGATAGCCCGGGCCCTCTTGGTCGCCTCGCGCAACACAAAACTCGGCGTGAGAAGCTTCCCTGTCTCAAAAAAACGGCGCTCTCGCCTGATGAGCGCCTCTCGCTGGCGCCTCGGGTCATAGAGAACGGACTCGAAAAACTTCCCGGTGTCAAAATGGATAAGATGCAGTTTGCCCGCGAGCAGATTCGCCTGGGTGCCCTTGCCCGACCCGGGCGGGCCGTAGAGGATGACGGCGATCTTGTGCATACCAGGTAGGAGAAATTCGACTATGCCTTACTATGTTTTGACCTTTATGCTTTATAATAACGATCTGCCTGCCAAATAGCGCTCTGTCTTAACTCTTGTGTTCGCCCTTGGCGAACCAGTCGAATTTTCACTACCTAGCATAAGCTTATTCTAACTGATAAGTGGCCGTTCCTCCAATCCTGTCTTGGAATCTTTTCGTGTTGCCGTGTTGCAACAAGCCGCTTAAACAGGGAAAGGAAGTTACCCGTCATTCTGGAGGCCAGCGCAAAGCTGGATTCGCTAAAGTTCTTCCGGCAAGTCGCCTGGGAGATTAGGGCACTGGACAACAAGAAATATGCTCTGCTTTCTGAAGCGCTTGATGAGGTTGGCCGGATGCTTGGCGGGTGGCTACGAAAGGTGGAAACGGAAACTCCCCCGACCCAGATCGGGGGAGAACAAAGAAAATAGCGGGAGAGCAGGCACCAATCGTTCGCGTTGCCGACGTTCTCCATCCAGTTGTGGTTCGCCTTGCGCTTCGCGCCGTTCCACCACACGTTCGGCAGGTCGCGGCAGCCCTCGAAGGTAGCGTGCTTCGCGCCGCCAACACCACTGTTCCTTGAATATTCTCGGAACTGTATCGAATCCGGCATCTCAAATGCCTTAGCGCGAAGCACCGAGTATCTTTGTTTTTAGAAACTTTCGGCGGCTCCCGGGACAAGCGTGCCCGTCCCGGCTCTGCGCCTCAAAGTTCCGGAATTCGGCCGCCCGCAGGCGTACCCGCGATCAGATTCACCTACTATCCAAGACGATTCTACCAAAGTATTTAAAATATTTCAGTACCCAAAATTCCAAGGGCCCCAGGGATCAATCCGCCATCTGGCGGACAAGATCCCAAGGGCCCAAGCTTTACTCGCGGGAGAGCAGGCACCAATCGAGCGCGTCGCCGCCGTCCCCCATCCAGTAGTGGCTCGCCTCGCGCCCCGCGCCGCCCCACCACACGCTCGGCAGGTCGCGGCAGCCCTCGAAGGACTGCTCGTCTGTGCAGTGAACCCACATCGGGTCCATGCCCAGTTCGCGGTTGAGGTCGGACTTCTCT
>MHLC01000016.1 GCA_001818655.1 Candidatus Liptonbacteria bacterium RIFCSPLOWO2_01_FULL_56_20 | reverse complement strand
GCGCGAGCGCCACGGAGAATTCGATGAGGTGCTTTATGCCTTCGAACCACGGAGGGCGCCGCGTGACGTGCTCGAGGAACCATTCTTCATTGATCTCCGTGAGCGGCACTTTTTGGAATACCGTTTCGTAAAAGTGAGGGAGGTCTTGGATCGTGACTCCTGCCTGAAGAAGCCCGAAAAACACTTTGGCGAAGTGCGAGTCCTTTTTGAAATGCGAGGGTACGACCAAGAGGTCGATCCGCTGGCTCGTGATGAGGCGCTTCCATTGGGGGAGGTCTTTGAGCGACGAGAGCGAGTCATTGCTGAATGCGGGAATGACGCGGTAGCCAAGCTGGCGATTGTTGTTCAAGAACTCCGTAAGTTCGTGCGTCGTCGGACTCTCGCTTACGAACGCAACGGCGGTAGGCGTCCCCATGGTGGCCGCGATGCGGTTTGCGGCAGCGCGCCATGCGAATTCGATCGCGGCGAAGAGAACAATGAAGAGGGCGAGATTCGTTTTTGGGGTAATGCCGAAGAGCGGGATGAGGTAGAAGAATGCGATCGAGAGCGCGGCGCCCGTAAAGAGCCCCGGGCCGAAGGCCTGGAGAAGGTCATAGGTCGTGCGCAGGCGCCGCATATCGTAGAGACCCGCGATATAGAAAATAAGGAGCCAGACTAGGAAGATAAGGCTCATGGGCGCGAGATGGAGCGACACAAAGGCAGGAAACCGGCCGCCGTAGCGCAGGGCGAGCATGAGAAAGAGGCTCGCGTAGAGAGCCGCTACGTCGCCGACGAAGAGCAGGAAGATTTTCGCCTTATTGGCCTGATACATGGCGTGGTTAGGGACGGATGTCGGTTGAGGTGGTATCGAACGGCCGCTTGCGGAACGTGACCCAGAAAAAATTAATGGCGTACCGCAGCCCGGTCCGGAGAATTCCCTCGCGCGCGAGGCGGCGGCCGGAGATATAGATCGGAAGGCCGAACGTGAACTTCACCGGGCCTATCGTATGAAGGCGCCGCGCGATATCCGTATCTTCTCCATAGAAATTAATGGTTGTGTCGTATCCGCCGATCCGCTCAAGAGCCCAGCGTTTTACGACAAAATTCCCTCCTTGAACGAGCGACCCGATCCGCAGCACGAAGCGGTTGAGCAGGTAAAACAGAAATCCGAGGCCGTAGAATACTGCCACAAAGAATCTCGCGGACTTCGAGAGATCATAATACACATGGGGTCCGGAGAGACAGATCAATGCGGGGTTCTTCTCGAATTCACGGAGCACGTTCGCAAGCCACCCTCGGGGGAGTACGGCGTCCGCATCGATGTTCGCGATGAGCTCTCCCGCGGCTGCTCGGAGGCCCGCTCGCCGCGCCCACACGATGCCTTTCGTGGGCTCATCCACTATCCTCACGCCGGCAAAGCCCTTTGCGATCGTCTTCGTGCGGTCGGTCGACGCGTTATTCACCACGATCACTTCCGCGTCATACCGTGCGCCGCGAAGTTCTCTCTCAATAGATCCCAGGCATTTCCCGATGTACGCTTCTTCGTTGTATGCCGGGATCACGAAGCTCAGCTTCATACTTTCTGATTATAGACGGTTCTCGCGTTCTCGTAAATCGTTTCCCATCGGTCGGCGATAACTGCGGGAGAGAATTGTATCGCAAAGCTCCTCCCGTTTTTCCCCAGGGCGCTTCGCAGGCCGGGGCGCTTATAGAGCTCTTTGATCTTTTCGGTGAGCGCGCGGATATCGCCCGGAGGGATCAGGAAGCCGTTCCGTTCGTTCACATATTCTTCGAGCCCCCACGCGCGCGCGGCGACGACCGGAAGCTCCACGAGCATCGCGTGCATCATCGCAATGCTCTGCGTTTCCGCCGTGCTCATCATTACGAACGCGTCGGCGGCATTATAGGCCGCGACCAGCTGCTCTTCGGGCAAGAACCCCAGGAACTTTACGCGATCTGCGACCCCGCGTTCCCGTGCGAGCGTCTCGAGCGACTGTCTTGCCATGCCGTTCCCTGCGATCGCGAGCGACACATCGGGAAGCTCTTCCTTGAGGAACGCCACGGCGTGGATAATGGCGTCGATGTGTTTCTCGGGCGCGAGTCGTCCTGCGTAGAGAAGGGTAAAGCCGGAAAGGCCGAACTTCCGCTTCATGGCGATCCGCTTGCGGAGCGGCAGGAAGAGCTTGGTATCGAGCGGATTCGAGATGACCGCGTGGGACGCCCGGAAGCCGTACGGCCGCATTTCACGGAATATGGATTTTGACGGCGCGCTTACGAACTGCGGGCGGTTATAGAACCATGTGACGTACTGGATGGCGCGCCTGCGGGCTGATTCTCCGGAAAAAGGCGTATAGTGCATGAATTCGGCGGTCGGCGTGTGGTTTGTGCCGACCAGAGGCCTCCGAAGCATCTGCGCGGCGAGCAGTCCCTCAAGGCCGATCCCAAGTGGTAGATGGACGTGTATCACGTCGGGGTTGAATGCGCGGACGCGTAATGCGCGGAATCCCAGAGGGACGACGACCCTGCCTTGCCCGGTGCCGGTGGGATAGGGCAGGGATGCAAAGCGGTGGATGCTGATGTTTGCGCCAAGGTCGATCTCTTTGTAGGGCAGGTTGAGCGCGGCGTAGTTGGCGGGGCTGTAACGCGGGGCGAAGAACGCGATGCGGTGTCCGCGGCGAGCAAGCTCTTTTCCGGTGCGGAGAATGGAATCCGTGATGCCGGAGAGCTCGGGATAGAAATTGTCGGAGAATATGGCGATGCGCATTACGGGGTGCCGTTTTGGATGAGGCCCGCTTCTTTCTCCAGGCGCGCGGTGATGCGGCGGACGACAGACCGGTAGAGCAGATACAAGAGGGCGGCGAAGACGACCGCGACTCCAAATATGAGCTCGGTATGCTGGACTCTCCGCACTGCTTCCGCAAACGCCTGTCCGGAAAAATAACCGAGGCCAAGGAACACCAGCGTGTTGGGAATGCCGATCAAGGTGTCGGCGAGCACGAATTTTTTAAACGGCATTTTATTGGTGCCGGTAAGGATCAGCCCCGTGACGGCAAGAAAAGGGACGTATTTGAAAAGCGCAAGACCCTTGAGTTGGTGGCGGCTCAAGAATCCCCGCGCCTTATCCAGCCGGTCTTCCCGGATGCGCAGGAGCCGTACCAGTCGGCGGATCACGGCGTGGTGGCCGAAGTAACCGAGCGTGTAATAGCACACATCCGGCAGGACGTCGCCCAGGATGGAAAGCAGGAATACGAGCGCGACGTTGAAATAGCCCAAGCTCGCGGCAAAAGCGGCGGCGGCGGTGACCATGGGACCCTCGACCACCATGCCGATGAACATAAGGGGATAGCCGAAGACCGCTAATCGTTCTACAAGCAGCTGTGCTTCCATACTACACTACCATTGTAGCAGACGGCGGCGCTTTTATGCGCGGTGCTCGTCGCGCCGCGCGGGGAAATTGCAGGAAAGCATCATAGTCGTCTATACTAGTGAGCATGCGGCCGCTTTTTTCGGAACACCGCGCGTTTTGGACCAGGGAGCACCGGCGCTCGCTCTACGTCGGGCTCCTGCTCCTGTTCATAAGTTTATTCATCGAAGTCGTCGCCGGCCGCTATTCGGCGCGGCGCGCGCTTGATGCGAGCTTCGTAAACGATTTGATCCTCGACAACCTCGCGGCCGTCAACCTGGACTTTATCATCGTCGAGGGCGCCATTGTTTTTTGGGTCGCCGTCTCGGTGCTGCTTTTCTCGCGTCCGCGCTATCTCCTCTTCGGGCTCAAAGCCATCGCGCTTTTCATCATCACGCGTTCGTTCTTCATCAGCTTGACCCACATCGGCATCTATCCAGACCAGATCGAGTTCGGCGTTACGGATATAGGGTACCGCTTCTACGGCTTATTTACGTTTCAAGGGAATTTCTTTTTTTCCGGGCACACCGGGCTCCCGTTCCTCCTCTCTCTCGTGTTTTGGGATAACATGCCGTGGCGGAAGTTCTTTCTTGCGGTTGCGATCGTGTTCGGCGTGAGCGTGCTCCTCGCTCACGTGCATTACTCGATCGACGTGTTCGCGGCGCCCTTTATCACGTACGGCATCTTTAAGGTCACCCAGAAGCTTTTCCCGAGCGATTACGCGCTCCGTACGGTATGAGGCGGTGCGTGCGCTCACGATGTTTTGACACGCTTCATTCGCCTGCTATAATCCGCGGATATGGATGAGACGCCAAAGCAAACAAGCGGCGGCCGCGACGTATTGTTGCCGGCGAGCATCTTGGTCGCGGCGCTTATGATCTCGGGCTCTCTTATTTATTTCGTGCGCCAAGGAGCCCCTGGCAGCGCCACGGGCGTCGTTCCCGGCGCGCCGCAGACGCCGCCGTCCAATGCGCAGACCAGCGCCTCCATTCTTGAAATAAGAGAGCGCGACGTGATACTCGGGGATCCGAAAGCGCCGGTCACGATCATCGAATACGGCGACTACCAGTGTCCGTTCTGCGGAAGGTTTTTTGAGCAGACCGAGCCGCTCATCAAGGATAACTACGTGAGAACGGGGAAGGCGAGCATGATATACCGGAACTACGCATTTTTGGGTTCGGAGTCCACCAAGGCCGCAGAAGCGGCTGAATGCGCCAAAGATCAGGGAAAGTTTTGGCTGTATCACGACGCGATCTATGCCGCGGAGGTGAAGGACGGCGTGGAGGGCAACGGGAATTTGAACCGCGACCTTTTCCTGCGCCTCGCGCGCGAGGCGGGGCTGGATGCGGGCGCATTTACGGCGTGCTATGACGGCAACAAGTATGCCGATGCGGTGGCGAACGAGCGGCGAGCCGCCGAAGGCGACGGGGTGGATTCCACCCCAACGACGTTCGTGAACACGCAGAAAATAAATGGCGCGGTGCCGTATGCGCAGTTCGCCGCCGCCATAGACAAGTTTCTCACCAGCAAGTAATCAGACCATCTTAAAGGGCGGAACATTATTACTACAAACAACAATGGCATATTCCAGTGAAGGCGGGACGGAACGAGTATGGCATAAAGCGGGCGACGCAGACGGATGCACCGGAGATTGGACGTGCTCGAATTGCAGCGCGAAGATCACCGAGCTTCCTTTTGCGCCGGATAAAAGCCGCTTGAACATGCTCCGCTGCAAAGATTGCTACCGGACTATGAGGCAATCGTTTAGGCGCTAGGCCTTTTTAGGGGATCGCGCGGAACGGCCTGTTTTCCTGACGGGCCGTTTTGTTTAGAGGGGAGGTGCTTTTTGACTCTGTACGGCGCCCGCGATACAATTTTTCTATCATGACGGTTCACTGGGTCGGGCTTGTGTGCGGAGTGTGGATCCTGCTCTCGCCGTGGCTTTTGGGATGGAGCAGTATCTCCACGATACTGTGGAGCAACACGGTCGCAGGCGTGGCGCTTATCCTGGTGAATCTATGGGCTATAGTCGGTACAAAACAGTCATGAATCGCGCGCCGATAACGCTCTATACCACTTCCGCCTGCACCTATTCCAGGATGACAAAGCGATTCCTGGAACAGCACGGCATTCCGTATGTCGAGTATGACGTGATTGGCAACGACGCCGCGCGCGCGGCAATGGTCGCGAAATCAAGCCAGGTAGGCGTGCCCGTGATCGAGGTTGACGGCGAGATATTCGTCGGATTCGACGAGCGGGAACTGCGGCGCGCCTTGGATCTCGCATAATGTACGACCTTCTCATCGTGGGCGGAGGCCCCGGCGGCGTTGCCGCGGGTGTATACGCGGCACGGAAAAAGATGAAAACGGCTTTGGTCACCGATTCGTTCGGCGGCCAGTCGCTCGTCTCAGCGGATGTCCGGAACTGGATCGGCACGAAGTCAATTTCCGGATTCGACCTCGCGAAAATGCTCGAGGAGCACCTCCGCGCGCAGGAAGACATAGAGATCCTTGATAGCGACCTCGTGGTATCCATAGAAAAGACGGGAACCGGCTTTCGCGCCGCCACAAAGAGCGGCAAGGCGCTTGAGACGAAGTATGTCCTTGTCGCTTCCGGGAGCCGCCGCAAGCGGCTGAACATCCCAGGCGAAGACGCGTTCGAGGGGAAAGGGGTCGCGTACTGTTCAATCTGCGACGCGCCGCTGTTCAAGGACAAGGTTGTTGCGGTTGTAGGCGGCGGAAATGCCGGCCTCGAGGCCGTTCTTGACCTTTTCCCGTACGCCTCGAAAATTTACCTTTTGGAATACAGCGATTCGCTCAAAGGTGACCCGGTGACGCAGGAGAAGATCAAACGCAATGCGAAGACAGAAGTTATTCTTATGGCGCAGAGCACGGAGGTAGTGGGAGAGAAAATGGTAACCGCCCTTCGGTATATCGACCGGACGACGAACGAGGCCAAGGAATTGAAGCTGGACGGCGTATTTGTGGAGATCGGCATTGTGCCGAACTCAGAGATCGTGAAAGGGCTCGTAGAACTGAATCAGGCAGGAGAGGTTGTGGTGGACCATAAGACCATGCGCACCTCCGCCCCGGGCATCTGGGCCGTGGGCGACGTTTCAGACGTGCGCTATAAACAGAACAATATTTCAGCAGGCGACGCGGTCAAAGCGGCGCTCAATATTTACGAGACGCTTCAAAAAGCAGGCGAGCCGACCTTGTAAGCGAAAGCGCGTTAGGGCATCCGCTGCTTGCTTTTCTTTGGGGATTTGTTATACGGTCCCGCGCGAATAGGCGCTTTCCCCCTTGACAGGTTTTTCGGTCTGCCCTATATTGTATTGGCAATCCAAGGTCGAGAGTGCTAAATCGCGAATCAACCCGAATATTATCGCGAATGCCCTCTGATGTCCTCTGGGTCGGATTCGG
>MHLC01000015.1:23139-24042 GCA_001818655.1 Candidatus Liptonbacteria bacterium RIFCSPLOWO2_01_FULL_56_20 | reverse complement strand
GACCTGCGGCTTCTAGGGCCTTGATCCAGTCCTCGTCCTCGCGGACAAGGATGCCCGGGAGGACGTGGATGCGGCCGCTGTCGGGCGCGGGAAGCAGATGGCCGGCAAACTCTGTCACGGGATTGCTCTTGCCCATATTCACCTCTCTATGGCTCACCCCCGATAGTAGCGGCATTATGCCGCACCGTTAGGATCGCCTGCTACTCTTACTTATACATCAAATCTTTGTCAGGGTCAAGTTCAATATCAGCCGGCCGGGCGGGTCGTCGGACTCGTAGGTAAAGGTCGGCAAGCCGTTCTCTTTCCACTCGTACCCCACTGGCGCGTGGAGCTCGAACCGGTACGAACCCGCGCTTCCGGCCTGTTTTTCAAAAATAAATTCGTATGCTTTCCCGTCGCCCGGCGGCGTAAGAAGCGTGCGCGTATAGTCGAGTGTGAGCTCGCTCGTTGCGCCGCGCTTTGTGCTCGACCACACGGCAAACACGTTTTTCCCTGATTCGCGGAAGCTCACGACTTCCGGATACTCAAGGCGTTCTTTGAGCGTGCTCTCGATTGCGACCACGTCCGGATCCGCGACAAACCCTTTCTTCGTATAGTCAGAAAGGGGGGTGATCTTTTTGACCACGCCGCCCTTCGCATACGTAAGCTCCGCCATGGGCGGGACGAACACCATGCCGTAATTCTCGTTCGTCGCTCGGTACCACGATGCAGCGGTGGAGCTTGCCCGGTGCGCGCGGCGGATCACGAGGTGGTTGCTGACTTCCCCGCTTGCAAGAATTTGGCTCTGGAGCACGACCTCCTGTCGCATCACAAGGTCTGTTTTCCCGCCGCCGATATTCGCGTTCACGAGCGCGAAGTAATCTCCGGAAAAGTCCTGCGGCAGGTCAGCTACCTTTCCGGTCA
>MHLC01000015.1:16616-23120 GCA_001818655.1 Candidatus Liptonbacteria bacterium RIFCSPLOWO2_01_FULL_56_20 | reverse complement strand
CGCTTCGCAAGCCAGTCCCCGGCTGCGGCGAGCACTGCCTGCCGCCCGTCCGCGTCCAGGCCGCGCAGCCGCGCGATAAGGAGATCCGTAAAGTCCTGAAGGATCTTTTTTGGCGCGACCGCTCCTTTTTCCTGTCCCGCTTGCACGATCCGCTGGATCTCGGTAAGGAAATTGTCCCGGGTGAGGGTGAGGCGGTATGCGGGAAGTTCAATTGGCCCTGTTGCCGCAAGCAGATCGCCTATCGCACGCCCGGAGATCCCAAGGACGCCGTCGAACACGATCCCGCGGTCAAGATACAATTTCGAGGCCCCGAGAAATTCCAGCGTTTTCCTAGCGGAATCGGAAAAATCGAAAAACCAATTCGCGTCCGCGGCGCGCCAGCGCGTGACAAGCGCCTGAAGCGGCTTCGGCGGGACGATGTTCTGCGCAAACTCCCTGTCCGCGTCGTTTATGTCGTACACATCGATCGCTTCCACCCTGCCGCCGCGTACCGCCACGTCCGCATAGCTCCCCACGAATCCGCCGCCGGGCCGCATCTCCGACGGATTCTCAAGGAGCACCGCGAGATGATGCACGTCGGGCGATCTGAGCCACGGAAGGAGCACGTCAAGGAAGTTTTTCGCTTTTCGAAGATTCAGCTGAGCCGCAAGGTATTCCCCGGGGTCGAACAGCTGGACGCTGTCGCGGGCGGACTCGCTTGCGACGAGCGCGTCGCCCGCCTCGCTCAAGGTCGCGACGCTCCCGTGAATGCTCTCCATGCGCTGGACGAGCTCGGTACCCTGTTCCGCAAATACCAGATCCGGCCAGTCCTGCCCGAGGCGCGAGAGTTCCTGCACGATCGCAAACGTGCTCTCGGATATGCGGGCGAGGTTCTGGTACGTGTCGCGCGTGTCCGTGACCAGCGCGCGAAGCATGCCGAAGAAATCCCCTCCGAACGCGGAGGTGTCGCGCGGCACAGGGAACGGCTCGCCGGCGTCTTCCGGAAACAGCTTGAGGTCGCCGAGCGCGGTCCGGTATTTGCCGAGCTCAACCTGCGATGCCCGCACGAGGCCGGCGCGTTCCTGGTAGGCGCGGATGAAAAAACCGCCGATCAAGATGACGACCCCTGCTATCGCGAAAAAGACCTTCGCGCGCGTGCCTGAAGCGTGCGTGATGCGCGGCTGCTCTTCGACGCCCTCTTCGAAAATATGGGAGAGGACCTCGTCGGGCGGGAACGTATGCTCTGCCGACTCGTACGCGGCACGCTCCTCTTTCGTGTACGGGCTGCGCACGTCGTGCAGGCGGCCTGCGATATTTTTCCTCGGGACTTTTCTCGTAGCCATCGTTCCCGTGCATTCTAACCGCTCGCAGAAGAAAACTCAAAAGCGGCGGGGGTCTCACTCGCCGTGATATACTACCCGCGTATGCCCTCCCAACTCTTCGCGCAGATCCGGTGGATCGCACGACCCGCGCTCATCCTCGTCGTGCTTCTTTCGCTCTCGCTCATGCTCTACGCGGCACTGGGCGACTCCGCAATCATGGACGAACTCGCGCACATCCCGTCCGGCTACGGATATGTCCGCTACGCGGACTATCGCCTGAACCCCGAGCACCCGCCGCTCCTCAAGGCATTGTCGGCCGTTCCCCTGCTCTTCGCCAACCTCACGTTCCCCGCGGAGAGCCCGGCGTGGCAGAACGACGTGAACGGACAATGGGAAATGGGCTCTCTGTTCCTCTACGGGTCAGGGAACGACGCAGATCTTATCGTACGGCTCGCGCGCATCGGCCCCATCCTCCTCACATTGGCCCTCATCGTCTTCATCTACCTCTGGTCTGCCGAACTCATGGGGCGCGGGTGGGCACTCCTGCCAGCATTCCTCTTCGCGCTCTCGCCGCACGTCTTGGCGCACGGCCATTACGTGACGACCGATATTGCCGCGGCTTTTGGCGTCGTGCTCGCGACCTATGCGTTCATAAAGTTTCTCCTCAACCCATCTCGCCGCAACCTTGGCCTTGCCGGTCTCGCGTTCGGCGTGGCGCAACTTACCAAATTTTCCTCCGTGCTCCTCATCCCCTACTTCGCGCTTCTCCTCGTGATCTTTTACCTGTTGAGCGTCGGCCGCGACTGGGCTCTGACCGATGCCGGGAAGCGTCTCGCGAGATTCGGCGTTCGCGCCGGCCGGTTCGCGCGATCGCTCATCGTCATATTCGCGATAGGATACTTCACGATCGTCTACCCTGCATATTTCCTCACCACGCTCGGCTACCCGCAGACGAAACAGACCGCGGACACCGAATTCATCCTCGCCTCGTTCGCAAACGGCCCCACGCCGGAGGACGCCGTCTGCAAGCCCGTACGCTGCCTCGCGGACCTTGATATCCTGATGACGAAAAATCCTGTGACGCGGCCGTTCGCGGAATACTTCCTTGGCGTGCTCATGGTGCTCCAGCGAACTGCGGGGGGCAATACCAACTACTTTATGGGAGAAGTGTCAGCCGCCGGGTGGACGTCGTATTTCCCGACCGTGTACTTTTTAAAGGAACCTATTCCTGTTTTACTCATGATCCTCGTGGGGCTGCTTGCGACCCTTGCACATCTCGTCCGAAGCTCGGCGCGGCGCATAGGAAAACTAGCCAACAAGATACTCGACTACTTCGAGGTGAATTTCTCCGAGTTCTCCATGTTCCTCTTTGTCGCGCTGTACTGGGTGCTGAGCGTGAGGAGCCCTCTGAACATCGGCTTCCGGCACCTGTTTCCGGTATTGCCCTTTATCTATATCCTCACCGCAAGCGCCTGGAAGCGATGGGTCGCGACCATCGAGATGCCGGATTCTCCGGCTTCCATGCTTCAAACCTTGATCGCGGGGGTGCGATCGGCGCTCGTCGTGTCGCTCAAGTCGCTCATCCTCCTCATCCTCGTCGTGTGGTTCGCACTCGAGACCGTCCTCGCCGCGCCGTACTTCCTCTCCTATTTCAATGAATGGGGCGGCGGCGTGGCGTACGGCTACCGCTACGTGACGGATTCAAATTACGACTGGGGACAAGACCTCGTGCGGCTCCAAACGTTCGTCGCCGCCAACCCGGACATAGACAAAATCGCGGTTGACTACTTCGGCGGAGGCAACCCGAAATACTACTTGGGCGCGCAAGGAGAAAACTGGTGGTCTGCACGCGGCGACCCGCGGAATCAGGGCATCCGCTGGCTCGCGGTCTCGGTGAACACGCTCCAAGGCGCAACACAGCGCCTCGTGCCCGGCCAAAAACGCAGCCCGGAAGAGGAGTACCGCTGGCTTTCCCGGATCCGGCCGCCTGCGCCGGGCTTAGGCAATGTGCCGCAGCCGGATTACCGCGCCGGGACGTCAATATTCATCTATAAGCTCTAGCTCTTATTTATAGTACGCCCTGTTCTCCACGCGGAAATCAAGGTATTCCAGCTTGCTGAAACCCTCCCCAAAGCCTCCTGCATAAAGCGAGGCGATCACGGGCAGCGCGTCATCAGACGGGAAGCGCAGGCTGAAATAGAGCTCCGGCCCGTCGTGCGTTACGACCCGCATCTCTTCGCGCCCCACGTCGTCCAAGCGAACCTCTTTGATGTTCAAATCCGCCGCGGCGAGCACGCGAAGGATCGAGAAAAAATTCTGCATGAACGCCCGCGGCAGAATCACGCCCGCGAGCGGCGCCGCGTTCTGCGAATAATCGTTCACCACGCGGATAAGATTCCCTTCTGCCGCGAGCGAGCGCTCGAACACCACTCCTTGGTCGTCGAACCAGAAGCACTCCCCGGGTTCCTGTTGTTTGAAACACCAGAGTCCGAACGGCGTCCGCTCGAGGATATCAACCCGAACGGCGTGGCTGGAATAACTTTTATGGATCGCGAGATCCCTCAGGTACGGGTTCAGCGCCAGGGTGTCTTCGGGAAGCCGGTCCGGCCACACGAGCATATTACGGAATCCAAGCACCCGACGCACGAACGAATCCCCTGGCACGGCCGCCTCGAGCAGCGCGAGCACTTCCTGCTCGGTCACGCGGCGGACGCCCTGGATCTCGACCGCCTGCACCGCAAACACAGGCGAGTGCACCGCCACCCACAGCGCACCGATAGCCATAAGCGCCACCGCGCCCCATGCGGCAAAAAACGCGGTACGCCGCCGCCCACGTTCGGCGCGCTCCTGAATGTCGGATAGCGTGTCGCTTACGCTCTCGCGGCTACGCGACGCCTCTCTCCTCCCGTATTCTTTCCCGAATTTCTTCGTAACGGGCATCGCATCTATCCGACGAGCTCTTTCCTGATATATTTCTGGAGCGCCGCGGGGACCCGTATCTTCCCGTCCTTGGTCTGAAAGTTCTCAAAGATCGCGGCGAGCGTCCTGCCGATCGCGAACGCCGTGCCGTTTATGATATGCGCGTACCGCTTCTCCGCGCCGTCCGAATATTTCACGTTCAGGCGCCGCGCCTGAAAATCCGTCGTGGTGGAGGTTGACGTAACTTCACGGTATCGGCCCTCGCCAGGCAGCCACGCTTCGAGGTCGTACTTGCGCGCGATAGGGAATCCGAGGTCCGCCGTACATATCTTTACGACCCGATACGGGATGCCGAGAGCTTGGAACAACTTTTCCTCGAGCGAGAGGAGGTATTCGTGCTCGCTGTCGCCGTCTTCCCGGCTTGCGAACGAGACCATCTCCACCTTATCAAACTGATGCACGCGAATGATGCCGCGCGTATCTTTCCCATACGAACCCGCTTCCCTCCGGAAACAGGTTGAAAACCCCATATACCGCTTGGGAAGATCGCGTTTCTTGAGGATCTCGTCTGCGTGCATGGGTACGAGCGAATGCTCTGCAGTTCCCACGAGGTAGAACTCCTGCTTGCCGCTCCCATCGTCCCCTGCGCCGTGCACGCGGTAATGGTCTTTTTCGCCTCCCGCCTGCCAGTATCCCAACCCCTCGGTAATGTTCTCTCTCACGAGCACGGGCGGAATGACTGGCGTGAACCCTTCAGGGATGAGCGTGTCAAACGCGAACCCTATAAGCGCGAACTCCAGGAGCACGGCGTCTCCCGTGAGGTACGCGAAGCGCGTGCCAGAGATCTTTGCGGCGCGCTCAGTATCAATTAGCCCGCGCGCTTCTCCGAGCGCGAGGTGATCCTTGGGCTCGAAATCAAATGTGGTTGGCTCGCCCCACGTCCGAATGACCTGATTGCCCTTTTCGTCTTTACCGACGGGCACGTCGGGCGAGGGCGGGTTCGGGATCTCAAGCCAGAGCGTCTTTCTCTTCCGCTCGACCGCCGCGTATTCCTCTTCTTTGGATTGTATCTTTGCCTTTGCGGCTTTCGCGCCTTTCGTGTCGCGCGCGTCGCTTAACCCTTCAACTCCGTTCAGGGTTGACCCGGAGCGTATCGAGTGGGTCAATTCCTTATGCTCGGCGCGCAGGTCGTCAAGCTCTTTGGTGAGCACGCGCCATACCTCATCCATTGTCAAAAAATCCTCGACGATCTTCGGATCAAGGTTCTTGTGCTTCATACCGTCCTTCACGGCTCGCGCATGCTCGCGGATGAACTTCGCGTCAACCATTGATTTATCATAACCCAATTTTTGTGAATCGTTAAGGCGCTTCATAAAATCGGGAAATGCGGTTATACTACAAGGCATGCGAAAACTACCGGCCGCTTCGCGCCTGGAGCATATCCGCCATTCTCTTGCCCATCTTTTGGCTGCGGCAGTGCTTAAAAAATTCCCGGACGTATTGCTCGGCATCGGCCCCGTGATAGAGAACGGATTTTATTACGATTTCAAGTTCAAAAAAGAGCCCTCTGCAGACGTCTTGCCAGAGCTTGAAAAAGAAATGCGGCGGCTCATAAGCTCGCGGCTGCCGTTTACAGGCGAGAAAGTCGCCGCGGCAGGAGCAAAAAAACTTTTTCGCGATCAGCCGTTCAAACTGGACCTCGTCAAAGAATTCGTAAGAGGTAAAAAGCCGCTCACGGTCTACAAGACCGGCGACGCATTTTTCGATCTCTGCCGCGGCGGGCACGTGAAGAATACGGAAGAGATCGACCCCGAGGCGTTCAAACTGACCCATCTCGCCGGCGCCTACTGGCGCGGCAGCGAAAAAAATCCACAGCTTACCCGGATCTACGCGCTCGCGTTCACGACCAAAAAAGAGCTCGACGACCACCTCAAGCTTCAGGACGAGATCGAGAAGCGGGATCACCGCAAGCTCGGCGAGCGACTGGATCTTTTTTCATTCCACGACGTCGCGCCCGGCGCGCCGTTCTGGCACCCGAACGGGATGGTCGTGTTCCGGGAGCTTGAGAAATTCATCCGCGAAGAGCTTGACCGCGAGGGCTACGGGGAGATCTCCACGCCCATCGTGGTCAAGAGCGACGTGTTCGAGCGGTCCGGACACTGGCAGTACTATCGCGAGAACATGTTCTACTTCAAACACGGGAAAGAAACCCTGGTCTTGAAACCAATGAACTGCCCCGAATCCGCCTATGTCTATACCTCGCGGGTCCGGAGCTACCGCGACC
>MHLC01000015.1:0-16588 GCA_001818655.1 Candidatus Liptonbacteria bacterium RIFCSPLOWO2_01_FULL_56_20 | reverse complement strand
GCTCCACCGCAATGAGCTCTCGGGAACCCTCGGCGGCCTTTTCCGCGTGCGACAGATCACGATGGACGACGCGCATATCTACTGCCGCATGGATCAGGCGGAAGGCGAAATAAAAACACTCCTCAAACTCGTCGGGAGAACATATAACCTTTTCGGATTTAAAGAACAATTCTACCTCGCGACGCGGCCCGAGAGCGCCTTGGGCGATAAAAAGCTGTGGAGCAGGGCGGAGAGCGCGCTCGAAGCCGCCCTCGAACACAACAAGGTGCCGTTTGAAGTAAAGCCCAAGGACGGCGCGTTCTACGGCCCGAAAATTGACATCCACATCAAGGACGCCCTGGGCCGCGATTGGCAGCTTGCGACCATCCAGCTCGATCTCGCTATGCTTCCCGAACGCTTCGCCCTCTCCTACGCCGACGAGAAGGGAAGGAGGCAGAAGCCGGTCGTGATCCACCGCGCGATCTTCGGTTCGTTCGAGCGCTTTATCGGCATACTCGTTGAACACTTTGCCGGCGCCCTGCCGCTGTGGCTCTCGCCGGTCCAGGCCGAAGTGATAACCGTGGGAAGCGGACAAAAAAAATTCGCGCAAGAAGTATGGAAAAACCTGCAGGGGCATGGCGTACGAGCGCGGTTGAGCGATGAGAACCTCACGGTTGGCAAACGCATCCGCGAAGCCGAGATGCAAAAAATCCCCTACATCCTCGTAGTGGGTGAAAAAGAAGAAAAAAACGGCACGGTGAACGTGCGGCATTACCGAAGGGGGCCCGCCTCCGCCGACTTGACCCCTGCAGCCGCTTCGGCGAAAGGGGTGGCTATGGCGGGCAGGCAAGAAGGAGAAGTGAATCTGGAAAAACTTTTGGAAAGGATTGCTTTAGAAATTGCCGCGAAAACCATATGAAACGGACGGGGCTCCTGAATTTCAGGAGCCCGGTGGAACTGGCCGCCATCGCTCGTATGCGCGGCGATCCTTGTCTTCCGCCCACTGGACGTAGGCGTCTTTCAGGGGGCGAAACACTCTACGCAACAACTTAATAAGACTCAACGGTCACCTCCTTTCTTAAGCGCCACCCATCCTCCGAGGGGGGACGCTCTAACGCCTGTTCAGCTTGAGCGCCGTGATCTTTTCGCCAGGCACGCCGTACTGGCTCGATCGCTCCCGACGACGCCTTGCCACCCACCAATTCACTGCGCCCGCGACAGCCAAGGCGAACGCCACGGCCACAGCGACCCACGTCCCGGGGGTAAACGCCCGTATCCATTCCATCATGGTCAATCCTTCCTTCCCGGCTCAAGTTGAGCCAAATTGCTGCGTCTATTATAATAATACAAGCTGTATGCCGTCAAGTCCGATGTCAACGCTTATCGGCTTATCTAAATTCATTATAGTAGTAGGCCCCACAGCAAGCGGGAAATCCGCGGTCGCGGTACGGCTCGCCAAGAAATTCAACGGCGAGGTAATTTCTGCTGACTCGCGGCAGGTATATCGGGGTCTTGATATCGGCACCGGAAAGATCACGAAAAAAGAAGCGCATGGCGTCCCCCATCATCTTTTGGACGTCACATCGCCCAAGAAAACATTCACGGTCGCTCAGTACCAAAAACTCGGACAGCGAGCCATCCGCGATGTCTTGCGACGAAACAAGCTCCCGATCATCTGCGGCGGCTCCGGATTCTATATTGACGCCCTGCTCTATGAATATGGCATCCCCGAGGTGACGCCTAATCCCGCACTGCGGCGTGAGCTCGGCACGCTCACTGCAGAACGCCTTTTTACAACGCTCCAAAAATTAGACCCGCGGCGCGCCGCGGCCATAGACCGGCATAACAAACGCCGCCTGGTGCGGGCGCTTGAGATCATACTTCAAACAGGGAAACCTGTGCCAGATGTATCCCTTCGACAGGCTCAGGGCAAATTTTCGCAATACGAAATTTTGAAGCTCGGCATACGCCTGCCGGACAGCGAACTAAAACAAAGGATCCGCAAGCGGCTTATCACGCGCATGCGCCAAGGCATGACCAGCGAAACGCGCCGCCTTCACGAACGCGGACTAAGCTGGAAACGAATGGAAGAACTGGGGCTGGAGTACCGCTATCTTGCAAGATTCTTGCAGGGTACTATCACGAAATCAGAAATGCTCGCGCAGCTGGAAAAAGAAATATGGCATTACGCCAAGCGGCAAATGACGTGGTTCAAGCGGGATAAGGAAATTCGCTGGGTCACGATGTCAAAACATGCCGAGAAATTGACGAAGCAATTTCTTGGTATATAAAAATCCCGTTACCTCAACAGCTTTGTCAATATTTCTTGGATCGTTGCCGGGTTCCCCCTCCCTTTGAACTTCCTCATCGCCTTGCCGATCAAAAACTGCAAGCTCGCTTCTTTGCCTTTTTTGTAGTCCGCGACCGCGTTCGGATTCTCCACGATCGTCGCTCGGACGACTTGCTCAACTTCGCCCGCATCCGACACGGTCCGAAGCCCTTCTGCGCGCATGATCGTCTCCGGATCTTCTCCGGTCTGAAACATTTTCCGCAAAATGTCCTTTGCCTGACGGCTCATGATCGTCCCGTCCGCGATAAGGTCAATAAGATGCGCGAGTTCTTCGGGCTCGATCTTCAAAACGTCTCCGCCCGAGGCGGATCCGCCTTCAGCGGAAAATCGCGTGCCGGCTTCGTTCATAAGCCCTATAAGGTCGCTCGTCAAATAGTTGAACAAAAGGTTTTGCGGCGTTTTCTCTATCGTGACGGTTTCGCGCTCATCGCGGGCTTGCCCGCCAAAGTCTTGTCCAGCCTTCGCAGCCAAAGTTGCTTCGGCGGAGTAGGTACGAAGGTGAGCCGCGAGCTCGCTTTCCGCCGCCTCGAAAAAATCGGCAAGCTGTTTGTCTTGAATAAGCTGGGCTGCCTGCTCCGCAGAAAGCTTGAACTCGCGCTCAAACCGCGCCCGTTTTTGCGCGGGCAGTTCCGGCACATGCGCCCGTAGATCTTCCACGTCAAACACCTTGGCCGGTTCAAGAGGCGGCAGGTCCGGCTCCGGGAAATAGCGGTAATCATGCGCCTCTTCTTTGGTGCGCTGGCTTACGGTCTTTTGTTTCGCGTCGTCCCAGCCGCGGGTCTCGTGCTCCACTTTCACGCCTTTTTCCAATGACCCTTTTTGACGCTCGATCTCGTACGCGATGGCCGAACCAACCGCTTTGAATGAATTGATGTTTTTGAGCTCCACCTTGGGCCCCATGTCCAAGCTCACGTTCGCCTCCACGCGCATCAGGCCTTTTTCCATGTCCGCGTCGGACGCGCCGAGATACTGGAGGATGAGCTGGAATTCTTTTGCAAAAGCGACCGCTTGTTCGGCGCTCCGGATGTCCGGCTCGGTTACAAGCTCCATAAGCGGCGTGCCGGCGCGGTTGAAATCAACATAGCTCGCCTCCCCCTTCTTTGCCTCGCCGGGGATCTCGTGCAAGAGCCGGCCCGCGTCTTCTTCGAGGTGGATCCGGCGGATGCGCACGCCGAGGAGCTCTCCTCCCGTGATGAGCGGCTGGTCATACTGCGAGATCTGATACCCTTTGGGCAGGTCGGGATAGAAATAGTTCTTGCGGTCGAATTTGGAGACAGGGTTGACGCTCCCCTTGAGCGCGAGGCCTACCCTGAGAACCGCTTCCACTGCCTGCTTGTTTATCACAGGGAGCGCGCCTGGATGCCCCAAGCACACCGGGCATACGTTCTGATTCGGGTGCTCTTCGTCCGGGTCGTTCAAACAATCGCAGAACATCTTGGTCTGCGTATTGAGGGTCGCATGTACTTCTAATCCTATTGTGGGTTGATAGTCCTTCATCACAATGGAGCGCGCCTGTCCACCGCAGCTTCAGCGAAGGCGGAGATCTCTAAACCGATCGTTGGTTCGTATTGAGCCATGGGTTACTCTTTAGTATAATCTAAACTAAGGCCGCACGCGCAAGAAGCGTGGTCAGGCTTTCATTACGCCACTTCCCTGGTCTACCCAGAAACCGACCGCCGCCCAGGCTAGCCGAGAAACAATGTGATCAGGGCACCGCATGGTTGTTTTAGGGGAATCCCCCGACTTTCCCAAAAGCCCTGTACCAGGCATTGGCTTTGTACCAAGACGAACGAGGTCGGGGCAGGGACGGTTGCTGCAGCAGCCGCCCGTTTTATTTTTACGTCGCGCGTCTGATCACGAGCTCGCGCTCCGGAGTATCACGCGTGAGATTGTCCACGACCCTCTGCGCAACGACCGCTGGGCCCATATATTGAGAATAATTCTCCGGCTTGTTTTCACGAAAAAGGTCTGTCTGCATGCCTCCGGGGTAGACCGCGATGACCGCGACGCCCGCGGGCTCGGCCTCGAGCCGCAGAACCTTCGTAAAGCCGTCCGCGGCGAATTTCGTTGCCACATATCCCGCCTCGTTTACGCGCGGATCCATTGCCCGGACCGAGAGAATGTTTACGATCACGCCGCTCCCCCGCTTTTTCATCTCACGGAGCGTTTCGCGAGAACCGTACGCGAGCCCGAAAAAATTCACCTCCATCATCTCGTGCACGCGCCGCATGTCGATCTCCTCAGCCGCTGCATGCGGCATCCAGACGCCTGCGTTATTGACCCACACGTCGATCCTGCCGAACTTCTTGACCGCGTCTTTCGCGAGACGTCTCACCTGCGCTTCCCGGGTCACGTCCGCAACAACTGGTGTGGCGCAAAGCTCTTCCGCGACCTTCGTAAGCTCTACTTTTTCTCGCGCGCTTACCACGACGTTCGCGCCCTCACGCGCACACGCGCGGGCAAGCGCCCGGCCCAGCCCCCGGCTTGCGCCGGTAATGACCACGACCTTGTTCCGAAGATCCATAGTTAAGCAAGCTTCCCTTTTACGACGCGCCACACTCTTTCGTGGATCTCTTCGCGCGAGAGCAGCACCCCGCCTTTCATGCATTCCACGAGCGTGAAGTCGCGCGGGAATGTACGGGTCATTTCCTGATATATTTGTTCCGCTCTCGAGAGGTGGCGCAGGTCCGCCTCGTGGATATCACGCCTTACGCCGCCCACGTATTCACGTCTGCCTTTCCGATCCACGAGCTTTTGCGCGATCTCTGCCGGCACGTGGAGCACGACGGTTGCATCTGGCCGCGGGATGCCAAGGATCTTGTATTCAAATTCGTGGAGCCACCTGAAGAACTTTTTCCGGTCCGCGCGACTCCCGAGCTTCGCACCTTGGTGCCCCATATTCGAGGCCACGTACCGGTTCGAGACCACCACCCGGCCTTGCGCAAGCCGCTCTCTGATCTTCCGGCCGACGCTAAAACGGTCCACGGCGTAAAACACGGATGCCTTATAGGGGCCGACCTCTTTCCACCCGCCGTACTTGCCGTTCAGATATTCTTCTACAAAATACGCCGACGGCTTCCCGTACTGCGGAAAGTCGAATGTCGCAAACGGACGTCGCCCGCGCCGCAGCCGTCGGACCAATAGCTTGAACTGCTCGGTCTTGCCGGAGCCGTCCGTTCCCTCGAGCACAATGAATACGCCTCGCCGCATGGCCTCATTCTACCACTTCAGCACCGCGGCCTGAAACTATACATGCTCGCGCTTTTGGTTTTTGGGAAGCTATCGGAAGCCAAAAGCGCGAGCAATGCTACTCAATCGTGATTCCCATGCTCCGCGCCGTGCCTTCCACGATGCGCTCGGCGGCCCCGAGATCCGTAGTGTTCAAATCCGGCATTTTACGCTCGGCAATCTTCCGCACATCTGCCTTAGTCACCTTGCCTACTTTTTCTTTGAGAGGGTTTTTCGCGCCCTTCTCGATGCCAGCCGCCCCATCCGGGCGAGCCTCGCCTATAGGGCGGGCTGCTTTCTTAAGCAGCGCCGCAACAGGCGGGGTCTTCAGTTTGAACGTAAAACTCCTGTCAACATAGATCGTGATTTCCGCAGGCACCACGTCGCCCGTCATATCTTTTGTCGCGTCGTTGAACTGCTTGCAAAACTCGGCGATATTTACGCCGTGCGGCCCCAGAGCCGTGCCTACCGGAGGCGCGGGGTTCGCTTTTCCGGCTTCAAGCTGCAATTTGACGGTTGTTTTGATTTCTTTTGCCATTTTTACCCAAGAGCACAGCGATTGGCTGTAAAAATGAGCATCCCGCCGGAGCGCTGCGCGGAGGCGGGGAGCCATACCGCTATGTCAGAACGTGCTCAAAATACTATACCTATAGCTTCTTCACCTGCAAGGAGTCTAGATCCACGGCAGTATCGCGGCCGAAGATAGGCACCATCACTTTCACCCGCCCCTTCTCTTCGTCGATCTCCGCGACTTTGCCGTCATAGTCCTTGAACGGGCCGTCGATCACTTTTACCGCATCGCCCACGCGCAAGTCAACATTGAACCGGCTCTCTTCCCTGCCCATCCGCGCGAGGAGCGACTCCACCTCTTCTTTGGAAAGGGGGGTGGGGGTCGTGTTGTCCGTCCCTACGAACCCGGTCACGCGCGGGGTGTTCCGCACCACGTACCACGAATCCTCTGCCAGCACCATTTCGACCAGCACATAGCCCGGATAGATCTTCTCCTCGATTGAGGTCCTGCGGCCGCCTTTTACCCGGATCTTCTTTTCCTTGGGGACGATGATGTTGAAGATCTTTTTCTCCATCCCCAATGATTCCACGCGCTGCTTGAGGTAGCGCGCGACCGCTTCCTCGTAGCCGGCATACGTATGTATCGCATACCACTGCCTCTCCCCGGTATATTCTTTTTGTTTTGTTCCCTTAAGCATATCGTCTACGCTTTAAGCAAGAAAACGCGGAGCAGGAACGAGAAAAAATAATCGAACGCGCCCAAAAACACCGCGAGAGCGACCGAGAGCGCGATCACGACCGTGGTCAAGCGCATCGCTTCGCTTCGCGTCGGCCAGTTCACGTGGCGGAATTCCTGCCGCGACTCCTCGAAAAACTTTTTGATTCGCCCCACCATTATGGTTGGTTATACCCCAGAATGAGCTTTTCTGTCAAAAATTAGGCCTCGCGCGCGCAGAGATCCGCCTCGCCGGCTAAATATCCAGGTTCTCCACGCTCGCCGCGTGCGTGAGGATGAACTGCTTGCGCGGCTCCACTTGGTCTCCCATTAGAATATTGAAGAGCCGGTCCGCCTTTCTCGCGTCCTCAACCTCGATCTGTTTTATGATGCGGTTCTCCGGATTCATCGTGGTCTCCCAGAGCTGGGACGGGTTCATCTCGCCCAACCCCTTGAACCGCTGGATGGTGACGCCGGATCCGCCGGCTGGCGTATCCTTTCCTTCGTCCGCTTCGGCTGCGATCATGCCATCCTCGCGGGCTTCTTCCCCGCCTTTTTCTTTCCCGCTTTTCGCTTTTTTCTCCGCCTTCTTCTTCAACAGCTCCGCGACGATCTCTTTTTTCTCGCCGTCGCTAAAAGCATAGCGCACTTCTTTGCCTGCCTGGATGCGATACAGGGGCGGCTGGGCGACATAGAGATGGCCAGCTTCGATCACCTGGGGCAAATAACGGTAGAAGAGCGTAAGGAACAGCGTCCGGATATGCGCGCCGTCCACGTCCGCATCGCTCATGAGGATGACTTTGTGATAGCGGAGTTTCGTGAGGTTAAAATTCTCGGAGATCGCGGTGCCAAGGGCCACGACGAGCGAACGGATCTCCTGGTTCAAAAGCATCTTATCGAGCCGCGTCTTTTCCACGTTCAGTATCTTACCCTTCACGGGCAGAATGGCTTGCGTCCTGCGGTCGCGGCCCGACTTGGCAGAGCCGCCCGCAGAATCGCCCTCCACGATGAAGAGCTCTGACTCTGCGGGATCCCGCGAACTGCAATCCGCGAGTTTGCCCGGAAGCGTGAGGCCTTCGAGCGCGCCCTTGCGGAACACGATTTCTTTCGCCGCTTTGGCCGCCATCCGCGCTTTTGCCGCGAGCATCACCTTCTCTATCACGCGCCGCGCTTCCTGCGGCCGCTTCTCCAAAAATTCCTTGAGGGCGTCGTTCACCACGGCTTCAACCGCTGTGCGCGCCGGCGGATTCCCGAGCCGCGCCTTGGTCTGCCCCTCGAACTGCGGCTCGCGAAGCTTCACCGACACCACGGCGACCAGCCCCTCGCGCGTATCGTCGCTCGTAAGATTCTCGTCCTTCTCCTTGAGGTACCCTTCTGCGCGGGCAAAGGTATTGATGGAGCGCGTGAGCGCGGACCTGAAGCCCGTAAGGTGCATTCCGCCGTCCGGCGTATAAATATTGTTCGCGAAGCTCAATTCCTGCGTATCCAACTCGTCCACATAGAGGAATGCGGCCTCCACTTCGATCTTGCCCCGCCCTAAGCGCTCGCCTGTCTCTGACGAAGGGTCGTGCTCGCGGTGCGCGTAAAAACTCTCTTCTTGCAGGGACTTCTCGTCGCGCGCGAGATAGCTCACGAACGATTTGATGCCGCCCTCAAAGCAGAATCCGTAGAACTTCGGCGTGTCCGTGCGGCGGTCCGCCACATTAATGCGCACGCCCTTCGTGAGGTACGCCTGCTGGCGTAAGTGCTCAAAAATGCGCTTCTCGTTGAATTCGATCGCGGAGAACACCTCGGGGTCCGGAGAAAAAATCACCTTGGTGCCCGTCCGGTGGCATGAGCCGATCTTTTTTACGCTCGCCTTGGGCTTGCCGCGGACATATTCCTGCATATAGAGATTGCCGTCGCGGCACACCTCGACCCGCAGCAATTCCGAGAGCGCGTTCACGACCGACACGCCGACTCCGTGGAGCCCGCCTGCAACCTTATAGGAGTCGCCGCCGAACTTTCCTCCGGCGTGGAGCGTGGTCATCACGGTTTCCAAGGCGGATTTCCTGGTCTGCTTATGCGTCTCAACCGGAATGCCCCGGCCGTCGTCCGTGACCGCGACCTGATTCTTGGGCAAAAGCTCTACTGTGATATTTTTCGCAAAGCCCGCCATTGCTTCGTCGATAGAGTTGTCCACCACTTCCCAGACAAGGTGATGCAGGCCGTCGGAACCGGTCGAGCCGATGTACATCCCAGGCCGCTTGCGCACCGGCTCAAGCCCTTCCAAGACGTAGATGTCTTTCGCGGTATAGGACGCGGAGTTATTGTTCTCTGCGGGTTTGGGGGCAGCTGCGGGCTTGGATTTTTTAGGCATTGTCGGGTATACGAAAAAAATATGGCCTGCTCTAGGCCCCATTATTTTACCACGATTTCGCCTTGATATTCAAGCGGAAAAACGCGATTTTCTGAAAAAAGAAGGGGGCGCGCACGCACTGTGCGGCCCCCTTGAGCGATGGGCGGGAAAATCCTCTGGGGTGGACTCCGCTGGAGGTAGGGCGAGCGTGTGAGCGCTGCGACATGGTCGCGGCGCCATTGACGCTCCAATGTCCGCCCCCGAAAGACCTTCCGTCACGATGGCGTCGCGCGCTGCTACGGCGCGCTCCTTGCATCCGCCCGTTTGCGCATGCAAGCTCTCCTTTCTTCCCGACGCTCGGCGCCGGGGGAACGCCATGCTTCACGAACGAGCCCGTCATCCTTCGCTTGCGGACGCGGGCATGAACCGCGGGGATTGCAACCTGGTGGGCGAGGTGGGAGTCGAACCCACATGCCTTACGGCACACGATTTTAAGTCGTGAGCGTATACCATTCCGCCACTCGCCCGGAGGCCTAGGGGAGAATCGAACTCCCGTATAGCTCTTTTGCAGAGAGCCGCGTTAACCACTTCGCCACTAGGCCGAAACGTATCTCCGTTTAAGTATCTCTTTTTGCTGATGATTTTTCAAGAATCTTTCTTCTCGTGTCGCTTCGCTTCTGGAACCGAACTCTCTGTACTCTAGCAGTTTCCATGGCATATAGCCCCTGGTTGATTTTATTCTACCGAGATTATGAAGCTTAACTCTATTGCCGATGTTTTTGGTGCTACCAATATAGATATCCTTATTCTTGGCGCTCTTCAGGACATACGTAAAATATTTCACTAGAGGTTTTGTCTCGCTGCGCGAGATCTGGCGCAGCCATGACAGACCCTTGCCTTACCACTTGTCGTAGCTTCGCTAGATCTGGCGGAGCCAGAGCTACCAGGTCACATCAAAATCAACGCTCACTTATTATTGTCCTCTAAAAGCAATTTTTCAACTCTTGCCGCTTTCTCGGGGCCGCGGTCGAGTTCAAAACGGATGCGCGGCATCGGCCTGATGTTTAGCTTCTTTGAGAGCAGATACTGCAAATGGCCCTGCGCGATGCGCAGCACTTTTACCGTCGCCTCGCTTTTCTCGGACGGGATCACGCTCACGCGCACCTCGGCCGAGTCCATGCTCTTGTCCACCACTACTTCGGTAATGGTCGCGACCACGCCGGGGAGCTCCATTTCTTTAATGAGCAGCTTCCCGAGCTCGTCCCGAATGAGGTTGCCCACGCGAAGCGTGCGAAAGTTCATTGTATCGCCAGCTTGTCGCCAACTTTGATGAGCGTCGTTGAGTTCGCCAAAAGACCTGCTTCGCTTCCTTCCCGCACTTCGTGCGTATCTTTTTTCTGCTCTTGCAGGTTCAGGATGCGCCCGCTCCCGACCATGCTCCCCTCGCGCTCTATGTCGAACGCCGCCTTGTTCCGGAAGACCCCGGCGACAACCTTTCCGCCCACTACCTGGCGCTCCGGCTTTGCCTGATTGAACACCGCGAGAACTTCGAGCGTCCCGGTGCCGGCCGGCTTTTCGCGCTCCGCAAGAAAGAGCTCGATCGCCCGCGTGAGGTCGTACACGACGTCCGAAGAGATAATGACCGCCCGGTTCGCGTCCGCAAGGGCTTTTGCGGCCTTGTCGGTCTTGCTTTTGAAAGCGATCACGACCGCCCCTGCAGAGATGGCGAGCTTCACGTCATTGTCGTTCACTTCGCCAACTGACGCGCCCACGATCTTCAGGGGCTTGGTCGCGGCGATGCCCTGCATGATCTGGGAAAGGACCTCGAGCGAGCCGGTGTCGGCGGACTTTAAGACCACATTCAGCGCCCCCACTTTTTCTCCTGCCGCGGCGGCCGCCATTTTCGCGACTTTCACGAGCGGCGAAACCAATGCGACCTCTTGCATGAGCGCCTTAGGGTCTGCGCCGCTCACGAATTCCTCGCCCACGGCTGGGAGCTTCTCAAAACCGATCACCAGAGCCGGCGATGAAGGCAAAAGCTCTGCGACAGCATCTTCCAAGAAATTCTCCAGTATTTTCACGCGGCCAACGGCAGAGCCGGTCACGATAAAATCTCCTTCGCGGAGCGTGCCGTTTTTGAGCACAAGCGTCGCCTCAAGCCCGCGCTGGCGGTCAACCCTTGTCTCAAGCACATACCCGCTCGCAGGCGCCAACGGGTCATAGGCCAAGTTTTCAAGGTCTGCCGTGAGCAGGATGAGGTCCAGAAGTTCATTCACGTGCTCGCCGGTCTTTGACGAAATCGACTGGTAGCTCACCTGCCCGCCGTATCCTTCGAGTAGAACGCCTGCGGCGGCAAGCTCGTTCTTCACTTTTTCGATGTCGGCGTTCTGCTTGTCCGCCTTGGTGATGGCGACGACGAACGGCGTCTTGGTCTCTTCGAGGATCTTCACGGATTCCTTGGTCTGGGGCTTTACGCCCTCGTCTCCCGCGACCACGAGGATGGCGAGGTCGGCGAGGTGCGCGCCGCGGCTGCGCATCGCAGAGAATGCTTCGTGGCCCGGCGTATCAATGAACGTGATCTTGCGCCCGGAATGTTCTATTTCGTACGCGCCGATGGACTGCGTAATGCCGCCTGCTTCCCGCTCCGCGACGGAGCGAGGCTCGCCCGCCGAAGGCGAGGTGGCGCGCGCTTTGAAACTTATTTTACGGATATAATCAAGCAAAGTGGTCTTGCCGTGGTCAACGTGCCCCATCACGACCACGATCGGCGGCCGCCCCACGAGAGTGGAGCGAGCCTCACCTCCTTTAGAGGCGGGACGGGGCCGAAGATTCAAGTTGTTTACTTCAGAAGATGCCATATACGTTCGTACAGAATAGCCGAAATAGTTGCTAAAAACAAGCTTTTTTAGTATTGTGAGGCGTGTACATCGGGAGGGTTGCGCCGAACGGTAAGGCAGCAGTTTGCTAAACTGCGAGGATCTAAAAGTCCTCTGTGGGTTCGACTCCCACACCCTCCGCCAGTTAGGAAATGAAGTCAAGACCAAAAGCGGGCTTTTCTAAATCTTTATGAAATACTTTATCTACACAAGAAAATCTACCACAAGCGAGGACAGACAAGTCATGTCTCTTGAATCCCAACTTTCTGAATTGAAAGAATTTGCCGCCAAAGAAAAACTTGTCATGCCTGAGGCAGATCCGCCTTCGGCGGAAAATCATCCTTTCCGCTCCGGTTCCCGCCTTCACTCAAGAGTTTCGGTCGGGCAGGCAAGGCGAGGCGGGCGGAAGGGGGGTGTGGGGGGAATTCCGCCCGCCGAGCCCAGCCAGTTCCGTTCGGATATTTTCAAACAGACACCGCACTCAACTCTTCTTAACGAGGCACGAGTTTAGAAAAATGAGTGCTCCGATCGAAGCATCGGAGCACCATGACTTCTAAGCTCATTCTTCACTAAGAAATTCTATATGCGAAAGGTACAGGATTCGAACCTGTGATGTCTTGCGGCATATTCGCTTTCTCCCGCTCACGGCGGAGAGGGCGAGATTCGAACTCGCGGTCCGGTTTCCCAGACTCACGCTCTCCAAGCGTGCGCATTAGACCGCTCTGCCACCTCTCCGCCGTGAGCGGGATTGCGATTTTCTAAGCTCATTCTACTCGCTAAGAAAATCGGGAACAAGCGGGTGCGCTACCTGCCTGCCGGCAGGCAAGGACCACTATGCGAACCCTCCGCCATAAGCGGGATTGTCCGCCGGAGGCGGATCTGCCTCTGGCACGACGATTTGTTTATAAAAATTTTACGCGCGCTTGAGTTTTTAGACAAATCGGGAACAAGCGGGCGCATCGCCGCCTTTGGCGGAACCCCGCCTACGGCGGTGGCTAGACTCCTGTCCGCCTCGGGCGGAACTATGCGACCCCGCCTTTTGGCGCGCGCTCCGGCGCAAGATTCAGCCACGCCATCACAACGAAAAGAATGGTAAACAAATACGGGATCTTTGGGAAGCCCAGGAACGAGAGCGCGCCCACGAGCACGCTTAATGTTATCGCGTGCATCCCGATCTGGTACGCTTTCGCGTAGCCGAACTTGACGTGCCTTATTTTCCCGACCACCCACACGAGCAACGCGCCGAACAAAAGATACACGAGCTTCGCGCTCATAAACGCGAGGAGGCCGATGAAGATCGCAAACACCACGACCGGAATAAGCCACCTGAGGAGCGGGGCAAGATAGCCCACTACTGATACGACCGAGGACTTATCTATTTTCACGTTCGGGACCTGGCTCAATTCCTGCACGCGAATTCCATCTTTGTCGCGGATCACGAACGCTTCCTCGGTGAGCAGGATAGCGGTGTCGTAGCCGCGGAACCCCTCAAGCGTGAACGGCTCTTTCGTGTTGATCACGAAAAGATTCTCCGGCAACGACTCATTGGCGCGACCGACAAGTGCGCGCAATTCATCGGGGAGCGGGACCGGGTAGGGCTCTGCGACATTCACGGACGCCTTGCCGCCCTGGATCGTAACGACCAATTCGTCGGGGTAGCTCGCGAGGATGGCCGGTTCAAGCGTTCTCATGAGCGTCTGGAGGAACGGGATCGCGCTCAATGAGAACCACACGGTGAACACGAGAGAAAGCGCGAGCGCCAAAGAATAAAAGTATTTAAAAGAAAACGAGAGCGGGCGAGCGAGGAGATCCCGATAAAACTCCGGCGAGTAAATGCTTTTCCGCATCGCGGCGAGGAGGTCCATGTGCGCGTAGATTATATCACGGCTGGCTGAAAAACCGAACCAGTATCATCGAAAAAGCCCGCCCCTGTCAATGCGCGGCGGGCCTTTCTCGCTCCCAATCTACTACTCTCTATCCCGATGCTCCGACCTAACAGTCGGAGATCGGGACCCCGACTTCCTTATTTTAAACTAAGATTTCGCGCGTCGGGGCTTCCTACTTTCTAATTTAATAATCCTCCCCCATTCCGCCTGGCATACCGCCTCCGCCCGGAGGCGGATTTTTCTTTTCCGGAATGTCCGTTATGGCCGCGCCAACTGTCAGGTAGTTGCTCGCCACCGAGAGCGCGTTCACGAACGCGGTTTTCGTGACCTTCAAAGGATCTACGATGCCCGCTTCTTTGAGGTTCGCGAGTTCGTTCGTCACGGCGTTGAAGCCGAGCCAGGGGTCTTTCCCCTGCATTTTCCGCTCGCGTAGCTCGCGGATCACCTCTTCGGGTGATTCGCCGCTGTTCATCACTATCGCGGACAAGGGGGCGGTGAGCGCCCGTCCGAGAATTGACTCTGCCGCGTACGCGACCGGCGCATCGCTCTTCTTCGGCTTCCCGCCCATGCGTTCAAGGTACACGTTGAAGAGCGCGATGCCGCCGCCCGGCACGATCCCCTCCTCCATCGCCGCGCGCGTCGCAGCAACCGCGTCTTCCACGCGCTGTTTCAGTTCTTTCTGAGCGGACTCGGTCGGCGCGCCGACCTTGATGACCGCGACCCCGCCCGCAAGCTTTCCGAGCCGCTCCTGCAGTTTTTCCTTATCAAATTCGGAGTCGGTCTTCTGAACCTGCGCTTTGAGCTGAGCCACCCGCTTCTCTATTTCACGCTTGTCGCCCTTGCCGCCCACGATCGTGGTCGCGTCTTTGGTCGCCACCACGCGGTGCGCGTGTCCAAGGTGCGAGGGCTCGACATTCTCCAGTTTCTTCCCGACCTCCTCGGAAATGAATTCCGCGCCGGTCACGACCGCGATATCCTGGAGCATCTCTTTCCTCCGGTCGCCGAAGCCAGGCGCTTTTACCGCGAGTACGTTGAAAATGCCGCGGAGCTTGTTCACCACGAGGGTGGCGAGCGCTTCGCCCTCGATCTCTTCCGCGATGATCACGAGTTCCTTCTTGCCGCTCTGGATGATCTTCTCAAGGAGCGGAAGGAGCTCGCTCACCGACGAGATCTTCTTGTCGGTCACGAGGATATAAGGGTCTTCAAGCGCAGCTTCCATGCGCTCGTGATTCGAGATCATGTAGGCCGAAACATAGCCGCGGTCGAACTGCAGCCCCTCCACGACCTCGAAAGAATTGCCGATGGTGTTCGAGTCCTCGACCGTGACCACGCCCTCTTTCCCGATCTTCTCCATTACCTGCGCAATGAGTTCGCCGATCTCCGACTGTTTTGCCGAGAGCGTCGCCACTTCTTTGATCTTTTTATTGTCGTTGATAAGTTCGCGCTCTTTCTCAAGCGAGGCGATGACGGTCTTGCTCGCTTCGCGCAATTCCTCCGCAAGCTGGATCACATTGAATCCTTCCCTGCGGATCGCTTCCTCGCCCGCGTCGATCATTGCTTGCGCGAGGACGATCGCGGTCGTGGTGCCGTCGCCGACGTTATCGTTCGTTTTTTCCGCGGCCTGCTTGATGAAATCCGCGCCCAAATTCTCGCGCTTGTCCTCAAGCTCGATCTCCTTGGCAACGGTTACGCCGTCAAACGTCACTTGCGGCGCGCCGTACCCCTTCTCTACGACCACCGCCCTGCCGCGGGGTCCGAGCGTCATCCGCACCGCATTCGCGAGCTTATCGATCCCTTTTTTGAGCGCCGTGCGGGCGTCTTCGTGGAATAAGATTTGTTTTGCCATATTTTTACTAACTCACTACTTATAACTATTTACTTACGACCTTGTTAGTTTCTTTTTGAATCCACCCAACTGATTAGTAATGCTTGCTAGTTTATCCTGTATTATCTGAAATTCTTTATCTGTAAATGAATTTATTGTCCCGAAACACATCAATGGCGGCAAGTGTTTCATGAACCGAGGGAGATGTTGAGAAATCGATTTAATTCCTTATCAGACGATTTTCCGCTTCCTTCCGCAATATTTAGCACAATTGAGAAAGCCGAGCGAACAACTTGATTTCCTAATTCGAAACGATATTCATTTGGTAGTTTATGAACAAGCTTTAGTATGATTGATACAACGTTCTTGGCTTCTTGATAAACTGACCATTCTAAAAATCTGAACTTATTCATCGAGGTTGTCGGTTATCATTACCAGTTGTTGGTCGTTGGTTATCGCGATCATTGAATAATCGCGAGTATATCGTCCTCGTCGCCGACAAGATATTTCTTGCCTTCGAGCTCGACCTCGTCCGGCCCGTATTTCTTGAATAGGACCATGTCGCCGACCTTGACCGACATCGGAGTCCGCTCGCCCTTCTCGTTCATTTTTCCAGGGCCGATAGCGAGCACCTTGCCTTTGATGGGTTTTTCCCGTTCCGCAGTATCCGGAAGCACGATCCCGGATTTCGTTGTTTTCTCTTCCTCGAGCGGCTCAAGGAAAAGATGATTGGATAATGGTTGGAATGTCATATGTTCCCTAATCACTCCCGAATTCTGTCTCTGATCACCCCGAATCCGACCCAGAGGACATCAGAGGGCATTCGCGATAATATTCGGGTTGATTCGCGATTTAGCACTCTCGACCTTGGATTGCCAATA
>MHLC01000014.1 GCA_001818655.1 Candidatus Liptonbacteria bacterium RIFCSPLOWO2_01_FULL_56_20 | reverse complement strand
CGGCCCTGAAAGCGACACTTGAACACGCACTCGAACAAAAACCGGAAAACCGCTTGTTCCGGCTCCATCTTACGCTTGCGCGCTTCCGGACAGAAACATTCTCCTCGTTCCCGGTAAAACAGCTCAACGAGAAAATTTCATGGCGCGACACGGCACACTCGTTCATTCTTATGGAATCGCATCTTGCGCCCGGCGGCGCGGATTACGAGATTCTCCAAGAATTCGCGCTATAATCAGACAGTATGGCCGAACCGAACTCTGCGCTAAAGAAACAACGCGCCCGAAAGATCCTCGCGGCGCTCAAAAAGCTTTTCCCTCGCGCGCGAATCGTGCTCACGTACAAGGATCCGTGGGAGCTTTTAGTCGCCGTGGTGCTTTCCACGCAATGCACGGACAAAAAAGTGAACGAGGTCACTGAAAAGCTTTTCAAAAAATATAGGCGGCTCGCTGATTACGCACGCGCCCGCACAAAGGAATTCGAACACGACATCAGGCCGACCGGATTTTATCGCGCGAAAACAAAGAACATCCTTGCCGCGGCAAAAGTCGTGAAAGAAAAGTTCAAAGGTAGGATTCCCAGGACCATGGACGAAATACTTACCATCCCGGGGGTCGGCAGAAAATCAGCGAATGTGATCTTGGGAAATGCATACGGAGTCGTGGAGGGAATCGCGGTGGACACCCACGTACGGCGCCTGTCGCGACAACTCGGACTCACCCACCATACCGACCCAGAGAAAATAGAGCGCGACCTTATGCAACTCATTCCGAAAAAGGATTGGTTCAGCGCAACGTACCTCCTGATCGATTTCGGCCGCTCCTATTGCCCTGCGCGGCCGCACGACCACGCCGTACACCCCTTGGCGGAGTTTTTTACCTCACCGCTACCGGTGTCTAGATACCGCTATCCGTAGTGGCAATACCTCGCATGCCTTCACTTAACATTCTTTGCGATCGTAAAGAATGTTAAGTAGATCGCCGTCTCTAGACAACATTAGATGATATCCGCTTCGCGTACCTCGAAAAATTTAACGAAGGGGATAATCCTTAGTTTCTCAAGGGATGCGATAAATGCCTGAGGAAGAGGTGCCGGACCGAACCACACGCTCTTTTGGAGCATTTCAAAACCCAGACAGACGAGTTCTATCCGAAGCCAATTTCTCTTACGCTTGTCTTTTTCTGGAATATCGAAGGCAATAATCATATTCTTAGGTCCCATGGCGTGAGATTTTCGGCTATGCGCAGGGGGCGCGTGTTGTTTGCGCCGCACATGCAACAAGCCAGCAGCCGTGATCTTCCAGATGCCGCCCGAACCCTGTACAAGGCCTTTTTTCTTCAACCGCGAGAGTGTAACTTGAATCGTCGCTTCGGATGCGTGAGCAAAACGTTCCATACGCCGCACCTCGGGTCGCCGCACGCTTCCACGACCCCGCGCACGCATCAGCCGGTACCCCTGAGAATAGCTCGACAGAATAACGAGAAGATCATCGACCAGGCTCATTCTCGAAATATAACATACTTTACGATCGCAAGTTTTGTTAAGTTTCATTCCGGCGGTAGTATATATATGAATAAGACCATGAGAATCGTTGCCCATCTTGACATGGACGCATTTTTCGCCGCGATCGAGGAACGCGACAACCCGCGGTTCAAAGGACTCCCAATCGTGGTCGGCGCCGACCCCAAAAGCGGCGCGGGCCGGGGCGTGGTCTCGACTGCAAACTATAAGGCGCGCGAATACGGGATACACTCCGCGATGCCTATCTCGACCGCGTGGCGACTTTCAGAAGAGGCGCGGCGCAAAGGCGGGCCAGCCGCGGTTTTTATGGGCGTGGGCATGCGCCGCTACGGCGAAGTGTCAGGACGCGTGATGGCGATACTGCGAATACATGTTCCGATCGTCGAAGAGGCGAGCGTGGATGAAGCGTATCTGGACGTGAGCTTCACGGGCTCGTACGAGAAAGCCGAGGCGCTTGCGAAAAAAATAAAACAGAGCATCAGCGACAAAGAACGGCTCACCGCCTCGGTCGGCATCGGACCGAACAAACTTATCGCAAAAATCGCATCCGGTCGTCACAAGCCAGACGGGCTGACCGTGGTGCGCGGAGATGAGGCCGAGGCGTTCCTCGCACCTCTGCCAATCCGCGAGATCCCCGGCATCGGCCCCAAGACCGAAGAACTCTTCCTGAAACTCGGGGTCCGGCTGGTCCAGGACCTTAAAAAATATTCCAAAGACGAAATGCGCGAAATGCTCGGGAAGTGGGGCGCGGATCTTTATGAAAAAGTCCGGGGACGGGATGCGTCGCCGCTTGTCGAAGAGTGGGAAGCAAAATCGATCGGAGAGCAGGAGACATTTGAACAAGACACGAAAGACCTGCATTTCGTGACCGAACGACTCCAGGCGCTTGCCCGAACGGTCGTCAAGCGGCTGGGAGCAGGCGGATTCAAAACTTTCCGCACCGTGGTGCTTACGGTGCGCTTTTCCGATTTCGAGACGAAAACAAGGAGCAGGACCCTTGAGACGCCTACCGACTCCTATGAAACGCTTGAATTTGAAACGATGAAGCTCTTGCTGCCGTTCTTTGATAAACGCGAAAACCCGAGGAAAAAGCTCATCCGGCTTATCGGCGTGCGCGTGGAAAAACTTTCAAAACAATAGGATAAAAAGAGAATGGGCCGTCCACAAGGAACGGCCCGGAGAAGAAAGGAAAGGAGTGAAGCGGCGTCAGGCTCCCGTACGAGCGCCGTGAAGCGCCGGAAAAGGGTTCTTTCGCATGAGAGCGATCCGAGCTTCCCGGGCCTGCTCAAGCTGAAACTTGCGCAAGAGTCCGAGCGGGTCATCATCCCATGCGGGACGCTCTCCTTGATAGAGCTCCACTTCGACGATGGGGCCGTGCCGCCATACATAGTACTGCGTACGGCAACCCGTGCATTCGACCACTTCTTGTGGCCGCGGATCTGTGCCGTCGTCTTTCCAGACGACACCATCCACAAACCCTCCGACATGAACCAGCTCGCACCCGCACCGTTTCAATGGACAATGCATGAATCGTCCTCCTCGGTTGAATTGAGTGGAGACGAAGAACCAGACATATTGTAATCGCATTTTCATAAAATGTCAATAAGCTGAAGACCGCTCCTTGACGCAAATATTTTCTCATAGCAGAATGGAGCCAGTAATTTGTCGAGAGTGTGTTCCGTTAAGGAGGCGTGATGGCCACAGAAGCGGGTTTGAGCAAGAAGGAAGAGGCACTCCACCATCTCATGCAGAGCATTGCCCCTGCGGTGCGGCGTGAAGCGCTTCTGGCCGTGGCGCGCGGACCTTACTTCGCGCGCGGCTGGATGAACTTCTGGGGCTACCAGAACCCGCTCCTCGTTGCGGCAACTGGCGCCACGGGCAAACAGTGGAGCGCGCGACAGGTAAGCCAGGCAATCGCACAAGGCCTTATCGCGGAGCAAGTTGGGGCCGCGCTCGGGCTTTCTCGAGAGGCGGTCGAGAGAGCTGCAGAACTCTGGAAGCGGATGAATCAGAGGGACCAAGAAGAGTTCTGTCGGCGCATCGGACACTACGTCCAGATGATCCCTCAGGCGGCCACGGATACCACAGCAGGCACTATCGCCTAATGCGCAAGGCGTAAGGAGGCGTAATGCTTCAAGCATGTAATACTTGCGGCGGCAAGGGCACGTTCCCGAACGGCCGTCCGTGCAAGTCCTGCGGAGGCAGGGGCACACGACGTGCTACGTTCGTCGAGGACCCGGACACGCACGACCTGCTGCGCGCCCTCGAAGATCTGCGATTCCGGGTGGTTGCCGGCCGGCTCCGCCCCACGGCCACGATCCACTAGACCGAGTGAATCGCGACGAACAACAAAGGCCATTGCGCAAACGCGCGCAATGGCCTTTTCTGTTGTACTCAACACATAAAAGCATGCCTTTCCGCGGAGGGACCAAAGGCGGCAGCGATAACCCTCATCCGCCGGCGCGGAGCGAACTGCATGTCGGCGATGCCGTATGGATCATTGAAAAAGAGCACTACGGCACGAAAAACTATACGCAGGGGATCGTGAAACAAATCCTCACGCCAGGGGCCAGCCATACGCGCGGCATCAAGGTGCGGCTTATGGACGGCTCTGTCGGTCGTGTGCAGTGGAAGATGTGAGGGGCGGCAAGTGGTAGAATAACAAAATGAAACTGCATGCAAAAATTGGCAACCAGAAAGGCAAGCCCGCGTACCGTACCCCAAGCAGGTTCATTGTAAAACAGACGATCTGGCGGCCGTATAATCAGGCGAAACGGCTTGATCGAAAATCCCTCAAAGGGAAAGGCAAAATAGAATGGAGAAAAGCATGATAAAATCTATTCTCACGGCAGTTATTGTGATTGTCGTGGCAGGGGTGCTTAGCCTTGGGTTTTATTACCGGTCGCAGCGACCGAGCGTGGCGAGCTTTGAAGAATGCGCCGCAGCCGGATTTCCGGTTATGGAATCCTACCCGCGGCAGTGCAGGGCAGGTGATACAACGTTTACCGAAACTGTCCCGCAGCCCACCGCGACAGATATAATAATGGTTTCCACGCCGCTCCCGAATGCGCTTATCCAGAGTCCATTTCTCGTAACAGGCGAGGCCCGGGGAAACTGGTATTTTGAAGCGTCATTCCCCATACGGCTCCTTGATAGCAACGGCAACGTCCTTGCCGCGACTCACGCGGACGCGACCGAGGACTGGATGACCACGGAATTCGTGCCGTTCCGCGCGACAATTGAATTTCAAACGCCGGCCACCGCGGCCGGCACGCTCGTGCTCGTTAAGGACAACCCGTCCGGCCTTCCTCAATACGACGACCAAATCTCGATCCCGGTCCGATTCAAAAACTCGTCGAGCGAAGGAGGGGGCGGCGCAAGGTAGTATGGCATGATAAAAAAGATAAAGAGCAGGTACGTCGTGCTCTCCGAGACGACCGGTAAGGTGTTCGGCCGCTACCGCACCAAAAAAGAGGCGCGCATACGGCTGCGGCAGATCGAATTCTTTAAACACCTCAAAGGACGAGGGAAGCGATGAATGCGAACGCGCACGTTACGATCCGCATCCGCGGCCGCGTGCAGGGCGTATTGTTCCGGCACGCTGCGAAGCGCGAGGCGGAAACGCTCGGCATCACGGGGTTTGTCCGTAACGAATCGGACGGGTCGGTGTATATAGAAGCAGAAGGTAAACGAGATGCGCTTCGGACATTCACGGACTGGTGCCGCAAAGGCCCGATGTTCGCCCGCGTGGACAGCGTGGAGATCCGGAATGGAACAATAAAACATTTCCCCGATTTCCGGGCATCCTAAATCAAAAGCAGCGCCGCTTAAAGACCGGCGACTTCTCATGCGCCGTGACTAAGCAATTGATCAGACAATTCCGCAAAAAGATCTGGGGCTACTACCGTACGCATGGGCGCGGCTTTCCGTGGCGAAAGACCCGCGATCCGTACCGCATCCTTGTCTCCGAAATCATGCTCCAGCAGACGCAGGCGGGACGCGTCCTAAAAAAGTACGGGCCATTTCTCCGACGATTCCCTAATTTCAAATCCCTTGCCGCGGCGCCGACACGCAGCGTGCTCACCGCATGGCAAGGGATGGGATACAATCGGCGGGCGCTCGCGCTCAAGAGGATAGCCGAAATCGTTATACAACAGCACCGCGGTATGCTCCCGTCCGATCCGACGGCGCTTCAGACCCTGCCGGGCGTGGGTGCGGCGACCGCAGGCGCGATCGCGGCATTCGCGTTCGGCAAATCTGCCGCGTTCATCGAAACCAACATCCGGCGCGTATTCATCCATTTTTTCTTTCCGCATAAGAACAATGTCCGCGATGCCGAAATTCTCGCGCTCGCCGCAAGAACGCTCGATACGCGGCGTCCGCGCGAATGGCATTACGCGCTTATGGACTATGGCGCGCACCTCGGCAAACGCCTCGGCGGGGGAACAAATCCAAATCGAAAGAGCAGCCGCTACCGCAGGCAAACGGCATTCAAGGGCTCTCACCGCGAGCTGCGCGGGAAGATCATTTCGTTCCTGCTCCATGCCCGCACCCCCACTGAATCTGCGATCGCGGCGCGGCTCGAAAAACCGCTCGCGCAGATCCAACGGATCCTTGCTGCCCTCCATCGGGAAGGATTCATTGTCCGCAAGGGACGCCGGATACGCCTCGCGCGGTAACGGCAACGAGCCGGCATTCGCAATGTGATATACTACATACAGAAACAACTCGAAACATTCTTTATATGAAGCTGTCGGAGAAAAAATGCGCCCCGTGCGAGGGCGGCGTGCCGCCGCTCCAAGGGGAAACGCTCAAAAAATGCCACGAAGAGCTCAAGAACGGCTGGGAAGTCATTGGCCAGAGCAAGATAAAAAAAGAGTTCAATTTCAGGAACTTCCGCGAGGCCGTCGTGTTCGTGAATAAAGTTGCTGCGGTCGCCGAGCATGAACGACACCATCCGGATATCCTTATCCTGTACAGCCGCGTCATCATCGAACTCTGGACTCACGCGATCAGAGGGCTGTCCGAGAACGACTTCATTCTCGCGGCGAAGATCGACGAATTAGTACCCCGCTAAACAACTACCTCCTACCTCCTAACTCCTAACTACTAACTCCTAGCTTCTAGCTCCTATCTCCTACCCCCATGCTCTACGAACTGCCGAAACTGCCCTATGCGTATGACGCGCTCGAGCCGCATATTGACGCGCGGACAATGGAGATCCATCACACGAAGCACCACGCAGCGTATGTGGCGAAATTGAACGAAGCGCTCGCGAGCTATCCCGACGTCGCCGCACAGCCGCTCGAAGAACTCCTTAAAGATCTTGACGCAGTACCCGAGGCCATCCGCGCCGCAGTGCGAAATCACGGAGGCGGACATTATAACCATTCTTTGTTTTGGACGTTCATGAAGCCGCAGGGCGGGGGAGAGCCGGGAGGCGCGCTCCAGGCGGAGATAGAAAAAAGTTTCGGCGGATTTGCGCCTTTTAAAGAATCGTTTACGAAAACCGCAACAGGAGTATTCGGAAGCGGCTGGGCATGGCTTGCAAAAGATACGTCTGGAAAACTTTTGATTACCGCGACCTCGAACCAAGACAGTCCGCTTGCGCAAGGACTCTATCCTGTTCTGGGGTTAGATGTATGGGAGCACGCATACTATCTCAAATACCAGAACCGGAGGCCGGACTACATCGAAGCGTGGTGGAATCTCGTGAACTGGGACGAAGTGGAAAAATTGCGCGGGAAAGATTATATATAAATCAGCTTAGAGGAGGATGGCCAATGGATATCGGCCGATTCCGGTTCAGGCGCTGGCCGAGGTGGCTAAAGATTGCTTCGGTCGCAGTCGGTGCGCCGGTCATTGTGGCCGGCGGCACCTTATGGGCCGTGCGGGAGATGCGCCGCCTGCGCAAGATAAACGACTGGAACTCCACGCTCGACCCGTCTCTGCCCAAGACCAAAGAAGAGCGCAATAAGGTCTTGGAAGCCAAGGAAGGCCATGTGCCCTTAAAAAAGGGGCTGCGTAAAAGCTTCTGACACGCCACGTCAGGGGCTTTCCTATTTGGGCAATCTAAGCCTGTTGGTACAAGCTTCGACTACAATGAGAAGCATGTACCAGTTCAACCAAATACCGTCGGAAGCCAAAG
>MHLC01000013.1:8220-8655 GCA_001818655.1 Candidatus Liptonbacteria bacterium RIFCSPLOWO2_01_FULL_56_20 | reverse complement strand
CGGCTCTCTTGAAGAACTGCAGCGTCCGGTGTTGGGCAACCCCTCGCTTTTTTCAATTTTTATGAGCACGAGCTCGGCAGACATAAAGAGCTTGGGGCTACCCTCTTCCACGTTCTTTGGTTTCGATATCGGACAGGGTTTCGGCGGAGCGGGAAGCACAGCCCAAAATCCCCGGATCCGCATGCAAGCCCAAGGGAAACATCTCCTTATCATCCAATGGGCGAACCTCCCGTTCGGCGCGGCGAATCTTGATCTGTATCGGATCTCGCAGGGAACCGGATGGACGCTCTGGCAGACCATCGCGCTCGGAGGGAACGACAACGGCGTCGTCAGGATCGCGACCTCGCTCGACCTTACGCAGTATGCGTTCTATGCCGAAGTGACGAACAGCTCCGGGAAGATCCTCTGGACTTCTTCCGACACGCCGACCACCCA
>MHLC01000013.1:0-8204 GCA_001818655.1 Candidatus Liptonbacteria bacterium RIFCSPLOWO2_01_FULL_56_20 | reverse complement strand
GTCTCCCGCGCCCTCACCAAGCCCCTCGCCAACCCCATCTCCTACTCCCTCGCCTACGCCGACCCCAAGTACTCCTCCGCCAGAGCCCCCTCCTTCATCGCCTACTGGCTACTATTACTACCGGCCGGACGGCTCTATCGCCGGCACATACGCGCCCCGCGTGGAGAACTTCTGGGTGGGACACGGCGACGCGAACGCCATCCAGATCGGATGGCAAAACCTTGACGCATCGATCACGAAGATCGTCGTATATCGCTCGCTCGCGGAGGGCGGCCCGTGGAGCCAGCTCCTCGTACACGGCTACTCGTCCGCGACCAATCCGTACGCCGTCCAGATCGTCGACGATACCATAGGGACTCCCCACTACTACAAAATGGAGGCGCGCGACCAAGCAGGAGCCGTGGTCGCAACATACGGCCCTCTGCTTCTTAGCCCGTAGCGGTTCAGCGCGAGAGCGAGATATTTTGTCCGAGTTCAGCGGACGGCGCGGTAATCGTGATCAGCGTACTCGTGGTTGACGAGCTTTGCACAATGAAATAGCCGGTGTCGTAATCAGCGAGACCCGAGTAGTGAGCGCCCGAGGCGCCCGGATCGACCGGGAGCATGGGAATATACTGCGGCACCAAACACGGCGCGATATTGTAGTCGCCCGCGGTACTCGCCATTTTCTTGGTTGAGGTCGGGAGCGCTCCGGAAGAACAGGTAAATCTCCCGGTTATGGATTCACTGACATTCTGGCGGACCGCGAGCATGAGCGCGTTCAGGTGAAGCTGGCGCTCCTTGTTTCTCGCGCTCGCGAGCTGGCGGCCGGGGTTTAGCGTAATAAGGCCGATCCCCGCCACCACGATAAACAGGGCGACTCCGAGCACGACTTCGATAATAGTGATGCCCTTTCGTGACATACGGTTATTGTAGCTCGGTCCAGGAAATCTGGACATATTCGTCGCTCGTCAAAGGAAAGCTCGGCGGCGGGCTGTAGAGAAGATTCGGATCGTAGATAAGGACGCGTTCAAGGTAGCCAGTCAAATCCGTGAACCCGAACCCGTACCGCTGGTTACTGATGAGCGATCCGTAGAGCGTGATCCGTGCGCGGTTCGTGGTGGGGCCGCACTTGTCGGCTTGCGACTGACTGCTTGGCGCCTGATAGTAGTGGCGACCGACGCGTCCGTTCTGCGCGACGATCGCGGCGTCAATGCGGAGAATGTCATCGCTGAACAGCCCTACGTTGAAATCGTTTTGCGCGATGAGCGCGATCGCATCCGTGCCGTCATAATTCGTATACAGCAAATTCGTGTTCACGGTGATGCTGCTGCGGGTGGACGGATTGTCAGGAAACCTCCCCGAGGCGACGGTCACGCGCCTCCCGCCCACCTGCCCTCTTACCCAAACGTCGTCTTCAAAAAAGAATATGCTGCTCGTCGCGAGCGTCCCGCTCGCGATGGACGTCTCGGATTCCACGCTCCATGTGCCCCAGTTGGGCTCATTACTGGTGTTCGTGCAGCCGGGCGGCCGGGGCGTGAGTTCGTCTACGCGATACACGGTGTAGGCGCCCGATGTCGCAAGCGCGAGCTCATACCCGTAGGCGGTCGAGCTTGCGAAATAGAGGCCGCTGCTTGAGGCCTGGGCCTTGAGCGACGCAAGGTCCTGCGTGATCCTCGTAAAATCGAGAGCGGGCACAGGAAAGTTGCGGCCCGCCATGAACACGTCGGGGCGATCCGGCACCGCGGCCGGAGGAAGCGGATCCGCCGTCGTCTTGTGGGTGTGGACTCCGAATTCATTCGCCCCTCCGTGATCCGGATCGTCGTACGATTGTTGGGCGCTCTGCACGAGGTTGTGCGCGAGCCCGTCAAACCTGATGCCGCCGTTCGAGAAGATTTCTCCGAACACCTCTGTTCCCTCGCCGAAACGCACGCTGTTGTTAAGGGCGATCGCGTATCGCGCGAACGACGAGACCGCGAACTTCACCTCGATCATGCGCGCGATCGAAGGGTCTGCATTCACCTTGCCCGTACTGCGGACTATGACCACGGTCGAACCAAGAGAAGGGGGCGTGATATCAAGCACGAACTGGCCGATCTCGACGCCATCCTTGTTGTAATAAGGATGCGTGTAGGGTCCGGGGCCGCCCGTGCCGTCCGTAAAGTCGGCTGGCGCGTGGGCAAGATGCCAGCGGTAGTACTCGACGCCCGCTTCGGCGATCGCGAACGCTTGCGCCCGGTTCACGCCGCGGCTTGCCGTCTGAAAGAACGCGACCGCGAGAAACACCAGGCCGGTGATGAACACAACGGTGAGCGCGCCGAAAAAGAGTATTTCCACCGAGAGCTGTCCTTTTTTCGTGCTGTGTATCATGTGGTTCTTGTATGGCTCCAGTATATCAATTACCCCGCAGGTTCCGCACGGTGACCGTATGCGTGAAAAACGCGGGGGTCGGCGAAGTCGAGGTGCTGATATCGACGTACAGGGAGACCCGGACCACGCGCACGCTGGTCACGTCGATCGGCAGAGGAAGCGACGACGTTTGCGCGCCCGTGTAGGACGCGCCGTAGTACGCGAAAATAGGCGCGGTCGAGGTCGGCATAACGCCCTGCACGAACGTCGAGACGCTCTCGCTGCTCGTCGCGTACACGAGCGGATTGCCCGAGGGCTCTATAATGCCTTTCTCCAGCGTGCTCGTCCCCAGGAAATATCGCACGCGCTCAAAAACCCCGTCGCGGTCAACATCGCTGAAAAACACGAACGAGCTCGTTGCCGCGGACTCTATCGGGTAGGCGCCCAAACTGGACGGCCCCGCGCCGCGGATCTCCGAAGCCATTGCCTGGAGCGCCTGGTCAACGTCCCGGCGGCCGGTCAGCCTCTTGGTAATGAGATCCTGCACCGCGCCGATGTCGCTCCGGAACTTCGTGATCACGACAACGAGAATGCTGAAAATAATGATCACGACCAAAAATTCCAGAATGGAAAATCCTTTTCTTTCCTTGAGGAGCGCGAGTACGTGTGATGGCCGTGCCATAGGATGATTGCGATTACGGCGCAAGGAGCACCGACGCTTGCTCAGAACCGCTCACCACCGCGATCGAACTCGTTCCCTGCGCATACCCCGCCGCAGCGACGGTTGCGAGGTACGTATCGGGCGAGAGCCCGGAGAAAAGGACCTGGAACTGCGGCACGCACACGGAATTAAACTCGAACGTGACGCTGTCGAACCGCGGGGTGACGGCATCGCTCTCCGTGGATAAAAAGACCTTGTACCGAAGATAACGATTCCCGTTTAGCCCCACGATCGTGGAGCTCGGGTTCGTATAATACGTTCCTGATGTCCCGTCCGGCCCAATGAAATTCCACGTGGCGTTATCGTTATTCGCCGCGAGCTGGACTTTCACGCTCTCGGAACCGGCTGGGGCCGGCTGGCTCACCGGGCTCCATGAGAGGCGGTACAAACTGGACGCCGACCCTCCAAGGTCTATCGTGTTCGAAGTCAGCCAGTTTGGAGTCGACGTCGCGTACGTACTTGAGGCATTCGCGCGGAGCGTGATAGACCCGGGCGTGCTCGCCGTGTCAATCTCTTCGCTTGCGCCCGAAAATCCTCCAGCTGGCCAATCTGTCTCTGAAATGGTCGCGTGCCCGGTTATGAGCGTCTCGGAAAAACCGGGAGCCGAGAGGTGAACGTTCGCACCGGTAATGCCCGCGCCGCTCACCGCGTCTTTCACGGTCAGAAGAAGCGACGGCGTATCCGCCGGCTGAACGATCAACCGCACGCTTGCCGTCGAACTCGGGTTCACGGTGACGGGGGTAAGTGGAATCGTCCCCGCGAGGTCAAAAGAAGCGCCGGTCAAAGAGAACGAATAATTGTCCCACTCTATGTTCTGGAGCGTTATCTCGCCCGTGCCCCCGGTAGCCGACGACGTAGAATACTTCAACACGTCGGGGTTTACGCCGATAAGCTTGGCACCGCTTATCGTAAACCCCTGGCTCCCCTGCGCCGCGCAGGTATTGCCCGATGTGTTCACATTGATCCGGCTCACGCGGTCGATCACGAAACTCACATTCGTCACGGTTTGCGCCGCAACAGTCGCATACGGATTCAAAGGATTCGGATTTGCGGGGTCGCCCGGCCGGTAATTCCTATCGGATGAGTAGCCGGTTTTGCCCGCCTGAACCTGGTAGGATTGCGTGCTCGTTGGCACGCCCACGAACTGAAGCACCCCAGAGGCGTTCGTGGTGTCCGTGAGATCGATAGAGGGCGTGACGCTCGCGTTTACGATATGCACGCTCGCTCCGGAGATCGAGGCCCCGGCGGCATCAAATACGTTCACGAACAGCGAGCCGGTCGAACTTGAATTCTCGAGCCCCCGCGGCGTAACCGTGGTGACGTACGCGAGCGGAGTGAACGACGGACAGGTCGTGCACCGTATTCTAATGTCCACGATCTTATAGTCCGCGGGGTTGGTATCGTTGGGAGACCCGCCGAGCGTGCCGTCGAACGGGTCGTCGATATAGCGGATGACGGTATCCATGGAAAACGCGAACCCGGCGAGCGCGGCCGCTTGCTGCGGAGGAATGATGCCGGGCGGAATGCCTCCCTGCGTACCCACGCTCGCGTACGGGAGGTTGCGGATGACCTCTACCTGATTCGCGAGCACCGCGGCGGCGGCCGAGCGCGCCTCCACGTTCCGCACCGCGTCGGTCAGCGCAAAGTACACGAGGACGATCCCTCCGAAGAGAAGGGCGATGATACCTAAGCTGATGATAAGGTCAACAAGGCTTGCTCCTTTTCTTGCATTCATGCGTGCGAGGAAAGGATTATTTGATCCCCTGGGAAATGGAATAGATGGGAGTGATGATGGAGATTGCGACAAAGCCGACCACAAAACCCATAATGAGGAGGAGCATCGGCTCGAGGAGGCTCGTGAGGTTCCGGAGACGCTCGTCGGTTTCTTCGTCGTAGTATTCGGACAGGTAGAACAGGTTCTCCTCTAGGTTGCCGGTATTCTCTCCTACCTGGATCATGCCCACGAGGAGCGAGGGGAAGAGCCGCCGATGGAGCGCGAGCGACGCCGAGAGCTGCCCCCCTTTCTGTATCTTATCCTGCGCGTCATGGATCCTTCGGCGATAGACGAGGTTGTCGAACGTCTTCGCGGTGATGCCCAGGGCCTCATGGATCCGTACGCCGCTCTTAAGGAGAATGCCGAGCACGCGGGTGAAGTTCACCATGCTCACGTTTATGGCGAGCGACGACATCACGGGCATGAAAAGCCCCGCGGCGTCGAAAAAATATTTCACCGCCGTGATCCGCATCAGAAAAACGCGGACGGCGACAACGAGCAGCACGGCGACGACCAGAGCCTGGATGCCGTAGAGGCGGATAAGGTTCACGATGGTGATAAGGAGGCGCGTCGAAGCGGGCAGCTGGACGCTCAGACCCTCGAATACCGGCAAGAGCTGCGGGAAGATGAAGAACGCGAGGAACCCCGTGAGGGCAATGGTGGCGATCAAAATAATGGCGGGGTAGATCATCGCGGAGCGGATCTTCGCGTGAAGCTCTTTGGCTTTCCGGAGCTCTTCGGCGAGATAGAGAAGGTTTTGGGCGAGCGTGCCGCTCGATTCGCCCACGCGCACGATATTGGTGAAAAAATCGTCGAAGAGATGGCCATATTTCTCAAGGCTCGCCGCGAGGAACTGGCCGTTATTCACGTCAAGGAGCAGGCCGTCCACCACTCTCGCGAGCGTCCGCGACGTCTCCTGTTTGCGCACGATCTTCAGCCCTTCAAGAAGCGGCAGGCCCGCCTTGATCACGATCGCGAGGTGCCTGGCGAAATTTATCTTTTCCTGCGTCGAGATGCGCTCAAAAATTCTCAAAGGGCCGATGGACATAAGGGTAGAACGTATTACTCGTGGATGATGCGGAGCACTTCTTCGATCGTGGTGATCCCTTTTAAGGCCTTTTGGAGGCCGTCGTGGATCATCGTGATCATGCCGTTTTTTATGGCAGTATCCTTGATCTGGGCGGCATTCGCGCGGTTCATGATGAGCTGGCGGATCTCGTCATTCACGTCCAGCACCTCGCGCACGCCGATTCTCCCCTGATAGCCGGTCTGGTTGCACGCCGCGCATCCCTGGCCGATGTAGAAAACGGTCTTGCTCGTCGTCTCGACGTCGGGGATGATCTCTCCCAAGCTCTTCAGTTCTTCTTTGGCAAGCACCCTCTCCGTCTTGCAGCCCTCGCAAATGGTGCGCACGAGCCGCTGCGCCATGGCGATGTTCACGGTCGAGGCGACGAGGAATGGCGGGACGCCCATATCAGTGAGCCGCGGGAACGTGGTCGCCGCGTCGTTCGTGTGGAGCGTGGAGAGCACCAAGTGGCCGGTCAGAGCGGCGTTCACCGCGATGCCCGCGGTCTCCTGGTCGCGGATCTCGCCTACCATGACGATGTTCGGGTCCTGCCGCAGGATCGAACGGAGCCCGTTCGCGAACGTGAGTCCCGTCTCGTTGTTCACCTGGATCTGCGTCGTGCCCTCGAGCGAATACTCGATCGGGTCTTCGATGGTGATGATGGAAACTTCCGGCCGGTTCAGCTGTTTCAAGATCGTATAGAGCGTCGTGGTCTTGCCAGAGCCGGTCGGCCCGTTCGCGAGGATCATGCCGTACGTTTTCCTGATCGCCGCCTGGACGCGCTCGAGGTCTTTCGCGACGAACCCCAGGGTGTCGAGCGTGAAGGACTGCGTCTCCGCCAAAATCCTCAAAATGGCGTTCTCGCCATAATAGGTCGGCATGATGGAAACCCGGACGTCAAAATTCCCCATCCCCTCCACCTTTACTCGGAAACGGCCGTCTTGCGGCGCCAAGTGCTCGTCCGTGCGAAGCCCGGCCAAGACCTTAATGCGGCTGATGATCTCGGGATGCAGGTCTTTCTTTATCTTGATCTTCTCAAAAATATCGTGGAGGAGCCCGTCTATCCTGAAACGGACCCGGAGCGCGGTTTCCGTCGGCTCGATGTGAATGTCGGACGCGCGGGCGCCGTAGGCATATCCCACGAACAAATCCACCAAACTCACCACCGAGATTTTCTCAAGCGGCTGGGTCAGCTGATGCTCGATGTCTGCCTTAAGAGAGTTGATATCACGCACGAAAGTATTATAACATAAGAACGCTCTCTGTATTGTGAACAAATAGGGTTTTGGCTATTGCCGGGTCGTTTCATGGCCTCGCCTGAGCGGGGTCCCGCTATGGCGGGATAGGACACAACGGAGTGAGAACATTGCCGGATCGTCTAGTGGTAGGACGCCGCGCTCTGGACGCGGAAACTGGGGTTCCTCGCCGGAGGCGAGTCCGCCTCTGGCGGAGAATCCCCTAAAATAGCTCATGTACAAGGTTTATGTGATAAAGAGCGTTAGACGCCATAACCGTTACGTCGGAAGCACCGAAGACGTTGAGAAAAGGATCGCCGAACACAACGCTGGCAAATGTCGCTACACAAAAGGTAGACTCCCATGGAAGTTAATTCATCTGGAGAGCTGCCATAGCCGTAGCGAGGCGATGCAAAAAGAAAAGTTCCTGAAAAGTGGACAAGGTCGGAAATGGCTGGACAAGATACTTTCAAATTCGTAGTTCATAGGCAGAGCTGCCGGATCGTCTAGCGGTAGGACGCCGCGCTCTGGACGCGGAAACTGGGGTTCGAATCCCTGTCCGGCAGCTCTGCCTAGGAAAAGTTCCTCGCCGGAGGCGAGTCCGCCTCTGGCGGAGAATCCCTGTCCGGCAGCACTTCGATTTTCACTTCGTTCAAATCTCAGTGTCTTCGACCCCCTTTTGATCTTTACGAAGTGTAAAAATCGAAGTCCCCGAGCGAGTCCTGACGAAGGAAGGACGACGAGGGGCCGTATAATATAGTCGTATGCCGTATTTCGTCTACATCCTCGAATGCGCCGATGGCTCCTTATATGTTGGGTGCACAAATAATCTTGAGCGTCGCCTCGAACAGCATAACGATTCCAAATGGGGCTCCCACTACACGAAAATTAGGAGACCAGTCACATTGGTATACTCGGAGCATTTCGAAACCCTGGTCGAAGCTCGAAGACGAGAAAGAGAACTAAAAGGTTGGCGCCGCGAGAAGAAGCTTGCATTGATCAGGCCTGGATAGTCAGCGCAACTTGCCCTGAGCTAATCGAAGGGTATCGAAGCAGACCGGGAAGAACTTAAATAAGAAA
>MHLC01000012.1:28949-37635 GCA_001818655.1 Candidatus Liptonbacteria bacterium RIFCSPLOWO2_01_FULL_56_20 | reverse complement strand
CAAGCGGCGAACGGCGCGCGGCCCGGCGTGTAGATTATCGCTAGGGGCGGCGTTCGGGGTTATAATAAACGGCATGGCAAACGAACTCGCAAACGCACAAGACCTCGTCGCGATCGAGGACGTCCGCGACAAGACGCTCATCCTCAAGAACGGCGGCCTCCGGCAGGTGCTCATGGTTGGCGGGGTGAACTTTTCCCTGAAATCGGAGGCGGAGCAGGGCGTGATCACGGTTGCGTACCAAAATTTCCTGAACGGCCTGAACTTCCCCATACAGATCATTGTCCACTCCAGGAAGCTGAACATAGAAAAATACCTTGCCACGCTTGAGGGCAGAAAAGACAAGGAGCCCTCCGGCCTTCTCCAGGATCAGATCGGCGAGTACAAGGCCTTCATTAACGGATTCGTGGCCGATAACGCTATCATGGCAAAAACGTTCTTTGTGGTGGTGCCGTTCGCTCCCATGGTCTTGCCGGGGAAAGAGACCGTCCTCGGCTTTCTCCCGTTCTTAAAGAGAAAGCGGGGCGACGAGGACAAAGCAGAAAAAGCCAAGGAGGCGCAGCGGGAAGAGGGCATCGCCCAGCTCAAACAGCGGGTGACCCAGGTCGTCGAGGGACTCGCCACGGTCGGCCTTGACGCGGTGGTGCTTGAAGACCAGCAGCTCGTCGAACTCTTCTATAATTTTTATAACCCGGAAACCATCGAAAGAGAAAAGGCGGGACGCCCTGAAGTTTAACTGTTGCCATGGCAGAAACATTTAGTGAAGCAAAAAAGATCATTGCGCCGGCTGGCGTGGAGGTGGGCGCCAACTCCCTGAAGATCGGCGCGAAGCTCGTCAAAACGTTTTTTGTTTTTTCTTATCCCCGCTACCTCGGAACTGGCTGGTTCGAGCCGCTCATCAACCTCCCGTTCCTTTTTGATATTTCGATCTTCGTGAGCCCGGTCGATACCGGCACCGCGCTCAAAAATCTTAGGAAAAAATCCGCCCAGATCGAGTCGCAAATCACCGACCAGCAGGAAAAAGGCCTAGTGCGCGACCCCGTGCTCGAAACCGCGCTGCAGGACATTGAGAATCTGCGGGACACGCTCCAGCAGGCGCAGGAAAAGCTGTTTTCAGCGGGCGTCTATGTCGCGATCTACGCAGACACCGCCGAGGAGCTCGCGAAGCTTGAGAGCAGGATTGTTTCGCTCATGGAGGCCCAGCTCGTCTATATCAAACCCGCGCTCTTCCAGCAGCTCGAAGGATTCTTCACTATCCTCCCGCTCGCAGAGGACCGCATCTCCGTAGCCACGCCGATGAACTCGGGGCCTCTGTCGTCGTTTTTCCCGTTCGTGTCCGAGAACCTCACTTCAGACGAGGGTATTATGTACGGGATCAATCGGCACAATAACAGCCTGGTCATTTTTGACCGCTTCTCGCTTGAGAACGCGAACCAGGTGGTGTTCGCAAAAGCCGGTAGCGGGAAATCGTACGCCACCAAGCTCGAGATCGTCCGCTCGCTCATGATGGGCACCGACGTGCTCGTAATAGACCCCGAGAATGAATACGGCCGTCTGGCAGAGGCGTTCGGCGGGAGTGTGTTCAACATCTCTCTCTCGTCGGAAGAGCACATCAACCCTTTCGATATCCCGATCATTCCGGAGGGCGAGCTCCCGGGAGACGTGCTCCGCTCGCATATCGTGAACCTTGCCGGACTCGCAAAGCTCATGCTGGGCAAGCTCACCGCGGAAGAAGACGCGCTCCTCGACCGCGCCATTACGGAAACATACGCGTCTCGCGAGATCATCGCGGGCCAAAATTTTTCGGATGCGAAACCGCCGCTCCTCGAAGATCTTGAGACGGTCCTCCGGAACCTCGAGGGAGGAAGGGGGCTCTCGGAACGGCTCTATAAATTCACCAAGGGAAGCTTTTCCGGATTCCTCAACCAGCCGACGAACGTGGACATCTCAAACCGGCTCATCGTCTTCTCCATCCGCGACCTTGAAGACGAGCTGCGGCCCATCGCGATGTATGTCATCCTTAACTTCATCTGGAATCTCATCCGGGCAAAGCTAAAGCAGCGCATCATGATCATCGACGAGGCGTGGTGGATGATGAAAGACGAGGCAAGCGCCGCGTTTCTCTTCGGGCTCGCGAAGCGCGCGAGGAAGTATTACCTCGGCGTCTCCACGATCACCCAGGACGTCGAAGACTTCCTGCGCTCTCCCTATGGGCGGCCGATCATCACCAACTCGTCTCTCCAGCTGCTCTTGAAGCAGTCGCCCGCGACGATCGACATCGTGGCGAAGGCGTTTGACCTCACCGAAGCGGAAAAAAACCTGCTCCTCTCGGCAGAGGTCGGCACCGGACTCTTTTTTGCGGGACGCCAGCACGTTGCGATCCAGATCATCGCGTCGTACTTCGAGGACCACCTCATCACCACGAATCCAAAGCAGCTGCTCGAGGAACGCGGCAAGTAGTCCTATGGAAGAAGAACAAAAGCCGTTCGGAACCGTCGATAAGGTCTTTTTGTTCATGATTGCGGGCCTCTCTGATGTCGCGGATCTTATAAGCGTTTTCGCATTCCCGGTGCCGGTGATCGGACAAGTGATTTACTTGGCGAACGCGTTCTTCATTTCTCCGCTGGTGTGGGCGGTCATACAATTCTGGTTCTTCGCCAGGGTAGGATTCGGAGGCCCGGGGCTTATAAGCGTCGCGGGTGGGCTGGGGAATATGATCGGGATACCTGGGAGCGAAACCCTGTCCGTGGCGATCGCCGTGTCGCTTGCAAACCACCCGAAAGCCTCTGCTTTAGCGGGACTCACAATGGGAGCGGGGGTCGGCGTTGCTGCTGCGCGCACAGCAGGCGCAGCCGCAGTTGAAGCGGGCGGCACTGCTGCGCGCGCGGGCGCAGCCGCAGCCGAAACTGGCGGAGCAGCGGCACGCGGAGCGGGCGCCGCAGAAACAGGAACAAAACTCGGCGCGGCAGAAGAGGCCCGCGAAGGGGTGGGCGCGGCCGGAAAAATATCCGAAGAGAGCTTCGGGATAAAAAAAGAGCCGTGGGAAAGGGTAGAAGAGCTCATGAAAAACCTCCCTGAACCAGAGCAGCCGAAAGAAGGAGACGAAGGAGTTGACCTTGACGACGAAACAGGCGCGGTTGACCTAAGGAAAGCGGCCTGAGAGGGATCGCCTTGTTTATGCAAGCACGGCCGGTGGTTCGGCCTCTTTTATTTTTTGCTCACCGCCCTCAATGATCGGTTTCACCACCACATAACGTCCCCGTCCCTTCCCTATGCTCTCTGTCGTCACCTCCGGGTGTGTAGCGAGTTCGAGGTGGGCGATGCGCCGCTCGTACGAATTCATCGCGGGGAGCGGGATCTCCTGTTTTGTGGCGAGCGCCTTCCTCGCGGTCGCGCGCGCAAGCTCGGTAATGAGGTTCTCGCGCTCCCGCCGGTAGTGATTCACGTCCAAAAACAGCGGCGGCTGGTTGTTCTTCCGCGCCACAAGCTGAATGAGGTGGTTGAGGCTCTCAACGATCGCGGGGAGGTTCTCTTTGATGAGCGCGGGGTCGTCAAAGATCACGAGCGAGCCGTGGCGATGCTCGTGGTCGATCTCGGCCTTGTAATCGCTGAATCCCATAAGCTCAGTCAGTTTTGTTATGTAGTGGTCCCAATTCTCCATGTTGTTGCCTGTTGATTATCGCTTGCTGCAGCACGGAAAAAAGCGACGTCGTGAGCCAGTAGAGGCCGATCGCGGACGGGAAGTTGTAGAATATGACGAACGTGAGGATCGGCCCGATAAAGATCATCTGGCGCCCCATCCGTTCCGTGGTCGAAAGCTCCCGCTTTTCCTGTGCCTTGGGCAGCCCGAGGCGCATTTGGACATACTGCGCAAGGGCTGCAAGACCGACGATTACGATACTTCTTTCCTCCAAATTAATCAAGCCGAGGAATTGGTGGCTTAGGTTCTGCGGCGCCTGAATAAAGGAGTACAGCCCGACGATCGTACCGGGTTTCAAAATATTGAGCACGATGTGGTAGAGGGCGATCAGTATGGGGAGTTGCAGTAGTAAAAGAAAAAATCCAGAGAACGGGTTCACCTGGTGTTCGCGGTACAGCGACATCATCGCTTTTGTTTGCTGCTCGGGGTTGTGGTGGTGGTCTTCCTGGATCTTCTTCAGCTTCGGCTGAAGCCGCTGCATCACCATCTGGTGCTTGGTGCTTTTTTGGAATATCGGGAACAAGAGGAGGCGTACCAGGGTGGTGAGAAAAATTATTGCGAGCCCGAGGTCGCCGAACGCAATGGTGTTATAAAAGAAGACCATGGCGTTCAAAAACGGCTGATAGAGGATGATGTTATAAAGGTATTGCATTGTGGTTTACGCGGCCCCTGCCGCAGGGTCTGCGCGCCTTTTCTGAAGAAGCCTTCTGAGGAGCGCGTCGGTCTCTTTTTTTAGTGTTGCGCGCGGGAGGTTTTTCTCTTGTGTGCGCAGGATAAAAAGGAGGTCGGCGCCGAGGCTCGGCCATCCGGAAAGAATGGCTGCGAGGCGCCTTTTTAATCTGTGGCGCAGAACGGCTTTTGGCTCGACTTTTGCGCTCACAATTACGCCGAAACGGTTATGATTCACTTGGTTTCGAGAGGTTTTTAGGGTGATGTGCGGCGCATTAAGGATCTCTTCTGGACGCCTCGGGGTGTTTTTTATCGACAGCCTTAGTTTTTTAGAGAACATTCATGGAATGAGACGCGCGCGCCGCTTCTTCCTCCGGCGCGCGAGCACGCGGCGGCCCGCGGCGGTGCGTGCGCGCGCCCGAAAGCCGTGCGTGCGTCCTCTTTTTCGTTTTTTCGGCTGATAGGTAAAAGACATTTTGATATCTTATCACGCCATGCGGTGTTTGCAAAATCGGCTCCTTGGTTGCGAAAAGAAATTGCTGCGCTGAAAAAGTTATGAACAGCTAATCCCCATTCGCCGCGCGTTGACGAACGCCCGGAAGCAACTACAATTATGGCGATGGATCCGGAGCGCCTTTGGCAGCTTGCACTAGCAGAGATAGAGGTTCAACTTTCGCGGGCGAATTTTGCTACGTGGTTAAAAAACAGCAGGTTGGTTGATAAAAAAGAGGGGGTGTTTGTTGTGTCGCTCCCAAATAATTTTGCCAAGGAGTGGGTTGAGAACAAATATCAAAAATTGCTTCTTGGGATCGTGCGGGGGTTTGATTATTCGGCGAAAAAAATAGAGTTTGTTGTTGACGGACAAAACGAGGCCCAGCTTGCTTCGAAAAAAATATCTGTCGCGGACCTCAGTCGTTTTGAAAACAGGATTGACCTTGATTTTCGTGTCGACCCGGAGACAAATCTCAATCCGCGCTATTCTCTGAGGTCGTTCGTGGTGGGCGCGTCGAATGAGCTGGCCTATACCGCCGCGACGGCGATCGTCCGCGAAGTTGGCACGAAGTATAATCCTTTCTTTGTATACGGCGGCGTTGGGCTGGGGAAAACCCACCTCGTGCAGATGATCGGCAACGAGATCCGCGCGCTCTATAAGGGACGGGTGCGGCCGCGCTATGTGTCCTCGGAAAAGTTCACGAGCGACATCGTGTGGGCGATACGAAACAAGCGGTATGAAGACGTCAAAAAAAGATACCGGGACATAGACGTGCTTATTATCGACGACATCCAGTTTATCGGCGGGAAAGAAAAGACGGAGGAAGAATTTTTCCACACGTTTAACGCGCTCTACGAGAACAACAAACAAATAATTATTTCATCAGACCGGCCGCCCCAATCGATTCCCACCCTCGAGGAGCGGCTCCGCTCCAGATTCGAGGGCGGGCTTATCGCTGACATCGGCTATCCGGAATACGAGATGCGCGTCGCCATCATTAAGGCGAAGCTGCAGGACGCGAAGCGGGAGCTGCGGGAAGAGATCATCGACCTTGTTGCTAGAAAAGTGAAGAAAAACGTGCGGGAAATCGAAGGCGTACTCAATAAGGTGCTTTTCTACCAGGACGTGCGCGGGGTTGACGTCACTGAGAAAACGGCGTCCGATATTATTGAAAAATCTGTTAAAAACTTCTCGCGGCGAGTGAGCGACGAGCATATCCTCAAGACCGTTGCGGAGTTTTTCGGTGTCTCTCCGGGCGACCTTGTGACGCGCGGGAGAAAAAAAGAAGTGGTCGAACCCAGACAAATTGCGATGTATCTTCTTCGGGACATCCTGGATATGTCGTATCCGTATATTGGGGAAAAACTCGGGAGAGATCACACCACCGCGATACACGCGGTCGAGAAGATTAATCAGGAGATAAACAAGAACTCCTCGCTGAATCAAAAAATTATCCTTATCAAAGAAGCTATTTACAAGAGCTGATCCTTTCCTCTTGCCGGCGTTATACACATTCTTTTTTCTGTCTACACCGCGACAAATAAAAGAAAACTTCTTTTCTCCACAACCCCAACAACAACCAACAACAAAAAGAATGAAATTAGTTGTTATTAAGAGTAATTTTAAAACCGGCCTTGGCGCGATCGAGCGCGTGAGCGGAGAAGGGTTGAATTTGCCGATCTTGAAAAACGTTCTCATCGAGGCGAGTGATAACGCAATTCGTCTTACCGCAACGAACTTAGAAGTTGCCACAAGCTATCGCGTGCCGGGAAAGGTGATCGAAAACGGAAAGGCCTCTGTGCCGCTTCGCGTGCTCTCAGACGTCATCACAAACCTGCAAAGCGAGCGGCTGAACCTCGAAAAAAAAGAAAATAGCGTTGAGATAAAAACAGAAAACTATTCGGCGACGCTCCAGGGGCTTTCTGCGGACGACTTCCCTCTCGTCCCAAAAATAAAAAACCAAAAAACCTTTTTGGAAATGAGTGGGGGGGTGCTGAAAGAGGCGCTTGCGCAGGTAATTTCAAGCGCGCAGCCGTCGGAGTTGAGGCCGGAGCTGAGCAGCGTCCTTTTCTGTTTTTCTTTCGAGAGCGTAAAACTTGTTGCGACCGACAGCTTTCGCCTCTCAGAGAAGACCATTCCGGAGAGCCAGATAAAAACAAACCACGAAAAAGAATTTAAAATCCTCATTCCCCTGAAAACCGCCCAAGAACTAATGAGAATTCTCAAAGAAGAAGAGAGCGTGGGAATTTATCACAACGAGAACCAAATCCTCTTTAAAACCGAGAATTTTGAGCTTATATCGCGCCTTATAGAGGGCAACTTCCCTGATTACAGCGCGATCATCCCCAAAGCATTCCACGCAGAAATTACCGTAAACCGGGAAGAATTCATCCAGGCGCTCCGTCTCACGGGGGTTTTCAGCACCAGGGCGAACGAGGTCCGGGTTCTGGCGCACGAAAATAAAAAAAACATAGAGATTTTTTCTACCGACCAGGCCCTCGGAGAGAATACCTACGTGCTGCCGGCGAAAAACCACGGAAAAACAAAAGAAGCCAACTTCAACCTGCGATACCTGCTCGACGGGCTGCGCGCGCTCAAAACAGAGGACGCGTTCCTTGGAATGAACGAAGACAATAAACCTGCGCTGCTTAAAGCGCCGGGAGACGCGTCGTTTTTCTATATCCTCATGCCGATCCTAAAAACATAGGGAGCAAGGCAGAGATCCGCAGAAACGCCGAGTCCGGACGGGCTCGGCGTTTTTATTTATACACAATCACCCCTACGCGCTCAGACGCGTTGTTTTGGTCCACCGCCTCTACTTCTAAAAGATTTTGGAGAAGGGCCGCCTGCGGCGTGAACGAGAACGACAAATCATAAAAAGAAGGAAGGCCCCCGGAAAGGTCCTTGACAAGCTGGTTGTTGAAATAAATCCGCACGCGGCTTAGCGGGTTTTGGGCGGAGATCTGCGCGCGGAGATTCACCGGGCCCCGGATAAAATCTCCGCGCGCGGGCGCCCGCATGGTGATGCTCGGGGGGGTCTGGTGTGCGCCGGCGACCGTTGCCGCACCAGCCGCCTGATTGAACGACGCGAAATTCGGGATGTTTTGCGACGCCCACAACAACACCCCAGGCTCCCAATTCTCAAACTGCGGATCGTTGGTCGGGTTCTGCGGCGGCGCGCCAACAGGATCGTCCCGGTCTACAGAGTAAAGAATAGAATGAACCCGCTGATTCCAGGCATAGTCGCCGCGGAGGATCGGCTTTGAGGCCTGCATTGCTTCCGGCCGGGCGAACGCTTCGCTCGGCAGATCTTTGAGCGCCCCTGCCATAAAGTCGTGCCAAATAGGGACCGCCGCGAGAATACTTGACCCGTGGCGCTGCATGGGCGCGTTGTCGTTGTTCCCCGCCCACACGCCGACCACGAGGTTTGGGGTGTATCCGAGCGCCCACGCGTCGCGATAGTCATTCGTGGTCCCGGTCTTTAGCGCAACGTCGTGGTCCGGGAAGACGGTGAGGGACAGGCTGTTTTGAAAAAGCCCAGCGCGCGCCTCTTGGTCGGAAAGGATGTTGTTTACAAGACGGGGATACTGGGGATCCACCACGCGCACAGAGCGGTCTTTGTATGATTCAAGAACACTCCCGTTCGCATCCCGAACCTCGAGGATCATGGTCTGGGGACGCAAAACTCCTTCCTGCGAAAGCACGCCGTAGGCGCCGACAAGCTCGACGAGTTTTACTTCTCCGCCGCCAAGGACAAGCGAGAGGCCGTAGCGATTGCGCTCGCCAAGCGTGGAGACGCCGAAGTTCTTCAGCGTCGCAAGGGTCTG
>MHLC01000012.1:0-28941 GCA_001818655.1 Candidatus Liptonbacteria bacterium RIFCSPLOWO2_01_FULL_56_20 | reverse complement strand
GCAGGCTCACAGGGCCGCGGAACTGTTCGTCGAAATTCTGCGGGTGGAAGCACGGCGAGTCAGGGTCGTCTTTTGAAAAATCAGGGACAACCGGGCAGTCCGGATTTTTAGAGACGAACTCCGTGGGTACGTCAAACACAACGGTTTCCGGCGTGTATCCTTTTTCAAACGCGGTGAGATACGCGAACGGCTTCAGCGCAGAGCCCGGCTGGCGCAGGCCCAGCGTAGCAACGTCAAAGTTCCCCTCGTTCTCTATGTCGAAATAATCGCGCGAGCCGACCAGGGCAAGAAGCTCGCCCGTTTTTGCGTCTTCTGCGACCAGCGCCGCGTTCTTCCCCTGGTACAGTTTTTCGTTCCGCTCCGCGCCGGCGCGGACCACTTTTTCCGCGAGCTCCTGCAGCGTCCAATTAAGCGTCGTCTTTACGACGAGACCGCCCGTGCGCACGGAGTCCTCGCCGTATTTCTTCACGAGATAATCCTGGACCGCGATCACAAAATGCGGCGCCTTGAGCCCTGGTCCCTGCGGCTGGAACTCGAGCCTGGCTGCGAGCGCGCCATCCAGCTGTTCCTTGGTGATTTTCCCCAGCGAAGACAGTTTCTTGAGGATAAATTGCTGGCGGGCGATCAATTCTTTGGTGTGGCTTCCCCATGGCGAGTAATAGCTTGGCGCACGGGGGAGCGCGGCGAGGAGCGCGCTCTCGGCCAAGGAAAGGTCGCTCACCGATTTGTCAAAATAGGCCTTGCTCGCCGCGCCCACGCCGTAGATCGTCGGCCCATACGGGACCTCGTTCAAATAAAACCCGAGGATCTGGTCTTTAGAATAGGTCCGATCAAGGTGGATCGCGAGGATGAGCTCGCGCGCTTTCCGCAGCAGCGTCTGCTCGTCGGTGAGGAATGCTTTTTTTGCGAGTTGCTGGGTGATGGTAGACCCTCCCTGGAGCACGCGCCCCCGGCTTATGTTCACGAGGAGCGCCCGGATAATCGCGCGCCAATCGAACGCCGGCTCGGTATAAAATTCTTCATCTTCAACCGCGACGGTTGCGTCTTTGAGCGCCTGCGGAACCTCTTCAAACGGCACCACGGTGCGCTTCTGGCCTGCGGCGATCTCATAGAGCAGCACTTTTCCGTCGCGGTCATAGATTTTAGTTGACTGGCTGATGCGCCGCGTGTCGATCTGTTCAACCGAAGGGAGGTCTTTAGAGAGCACAAACACAGCCGCGGCGCCGAGGGCGAGCGCGAAGAGCGCGCCGCCGCCGGCGATTTTTATCATAGTCCTAAAAGTGAGCCCTTTGATAAGTTTTTTCATCTGTCACTTTCTGCGTTCTTTGTTTGTACGGATTCATTATGGACAGAAACAACGGGAAACAGCAAGTCCCCCACGGCGCCACAGAGAGCAAAACCGCCCTGATCCATCTAGGGGGTCAGGGCGGTTGCGTGACAAATTATTGAAGCGCGTTATTCCAAGGGTTCCTCTTCTTCCTCGTCGTCCTCTTTTTCTTCCCCGTCGCCTCCTTCGTCCGGCGGCAACCCCCCCTCGGCATCCTCTTCGTCGCTCAGGCCGCGATGGGCGAGGCGCAGCTCCTGTTCGTTCAACATGAATTATCAAATAGTGGCCGACCTTTTCTTTAATTATTCGTGAAGACGCGTGCTCATTTCTTATTCTTTTGGGAAAAGTATAGGGTACCCCCTTCTCTTGTCAAGCCCTGTTTTGTGCACGACTTGCAACAATGGCGATCCCCAGGGCGTCGCTTGCGTCGTCAATTATTTTAAGGCGCGGTTCGCAGAGAATAAGCCGCGCCATCTTCAGCACGGCTTTTTTATCCGCAAACCCGTACCCCGTAAGATTCGCCTTCACTTCGTTCGGGGCGTACTCGCGGATCTCGAGGCCGCGCTCGAGTCCGGAGAGCGCGATAACGCCGCGCGCGTGCGCCACGGCAAGCCCCGTCTTCTTGTTTTTCGCGAAATACAGCTTTTCAATGGCGAGCACGCCGGGCTTCCATTTCCGAATAAGCGCGTCGACGCCTTGTTTTGTCTCGCGGAGCGCGCCCAGATCTTCTCTGCTCTTGATCGTAAGAATTCCTGCGGCCAAGAAGTGAAGTACGCTTCCTTCCGCGCGAACAAGTCCGTAGCCGATGCGGCGGGTGCCCGGATCAATTCCCAGAATGATCATGGCCGTGCCGCGCTGGTAAAAACCTTTTGGACGTCGTCGTGTGAAAGAAGCGCGCCGACGAGCGCGCGGAGGCGGACGAGGTCTTTGGCTCCGAGCGGCTGCGGGAATTTCGCCCTCCGTTCGCCGCCCGGCTGGGCCGGCGCGAACGCCCACCGGACGCTTCCCGGTTCCGCCCATTTTCCGTGGTTGTCGCTCACGATCTTTTTTACCTCTGCGATCGTCCGGTTCTTGTTGTTGGTCGCGGCCTGGATGAGGATCGCCGCGCCGCCGGGCCCGTACGCCTCAAGAGTCAGTTCTTCTACGCTTTGCCCGGGTTCTGACGCGCGTGCAATAGCGCGGGCAATGTTTTCTGCGGGCACCATGTGCTCGCGCGCTTTCTCAATTGCCGCGCGCAGGCGCGGGTTGAATTCCGGGTTCGGCTCTCCCCGCGCAGCCGCGGCGACCGCGGCCAAGAGCTTCGCGAACACCCTCCCGCGCTTTTGGTCCGCAATTCCTTTTTGATGCTTGATGCCTGCCCAGTGCGAGTGTCCTGACATGTGCGTATTCCGTCGGTATTATACATAAAAATTCTCCCCGCAAAAACGAGTTGCGGGGAAGACGTTCGTGTCTTCCCCGCAAGATTTCAGTAGAGGGCAGCGCCGTACGTCGGCGGCCCTATGACGAGCTGGATTCCCCGCACTCCCCACGAGGAAAGCGGGAACTGGAGGTCCTGGCTCCGAACCAAAAGGAACTGTCCTGGACTCACCTCTTGAAGCCAGTCCAGCTGGACGGAGCGGATGGGCCCAAAACCAGAAAGAACTTTCCACTCCACGTAGCTGAACCCGCCTTCAGGCGCGAGGAATGCCACAACATGGCCGTTCACGCGAACCCGCGCGTGGAACAGGGACCCGTTGCCGAGCTGCATACCGGTTGTGCCATTCCACCACTTGCGCGGCAGATGCACAATCTGGTTCTGCATACTGGCTACTGGCAACGGGAGGTTGGGATTCCCTCCGTATGCAGAGCCATAGAACCACTGGCCGTCTGGTATGAGGATCCGCTCGAGTTCAAACGTGAGCGGTTGAGACGAGGGATAGCTTGGCGTAAACCGTGCTTTTCCCCATGCGAGCCCGATGTACTTTCCGAGTTCGCCTCCCGCGTCCTCGTAATAGAACGCGAGAACCGGGACTTCCTCATCAAGCCACTGCGCCCGGCGGTCGTCCACTACGACCCCGCCTGGCCCGAGCAGCCCAAGCTCCTTGTCGAACGCCACGATCTTTGCGACCGCAGCAATCCGCGCGCCATTGCGGACCACGAGATTGTACTTCTCGAGATTCACGCCGTCGGCCGACGCAAGAACTTTTGCGCCGGTGAGCTGCTCCACGGCCGGGAACTCAACCCGCGGCAGCCCGCCGAGTACGGCTTTCCCAAGCTCTTTCCAAAATCCTTGCGCGGCAAGCTGCTGCGCAGGAACAAAGGAAAGAAGCAACACGACAAAAACAGTGCGCTTCATGGTATTCCTCCTGCGGCGTTTGCCGCGGATCAGGTCAACGTCCTGGTTGTATTATATCCCTTTATATAGAGAAAGTCAAGTTCCGTCGCGCGCAGCGTCCGTTATGCGCACGGTACTGCTTGCCATCTGCGCATAGAGGGCATACACTTTTCCATATAACGATCGCGTGAGTAAAACAGCGCGCGACTCATCTCGTATGCCCCAGAACGCAACGTCCAACGAAACGCCGATCGAGAAAAAGCTCGTTCAGATCAGGCGCGAAGGCGAGGAGCGGGACACAGAACGCCGCGCGAGCCGCAGCGGTTTTCCGTACGTGAACCTGCGAAGGACGCCTGTTTCTCTTGAAGCGGTCAAGCTCGTTCCCGAGGCACAGGCCAGGGAAGCCGGAGTGGTCGCCCTGGAAATAAAGCCCGGAAAAGCTGCGCTCGCCGCGCGCGACCCGAAATCAGCCGCTACTAAAAAAATCGTCCGGGACCTCGAAGAGAAGAAATACGAAGTAAAGCTCTTTATGGCCTCGCCCTCTAGCCTCGAAGAGGCGTGGCGGTTTTATAAATTCGTTGCCGGGGAGCTCAAAGAGATCACCGGGAAAGTAGGCATCGAGCAGAAGCAGCTCGAAGAGTTTCTCGGACGCCTCAAGAGCTTTCAGGCGGTTCGCGACGCACTCCAGAAATTCGATTTTTCCAAAACATCCGTCACCGCCCTCCTCGAGATCGTCCTCGCGGGTGCCCTTGCGAACGGCGCGTCAGATATTCACTTTGAAGCCGAAGAGGAGCACGCGAAGATACGTTTTCGTCTCGACGGCATCCTGCAGGACGCGTTCGGTAATTTGCCGGCCCACAACTACGAAGGCCTCGTGTCGCGGATCAAGCTCTTATCCGGGTTGAAGATCAACATCCGCGGCGAACCGCAGGACGGGAGGTTTACCATCGACCTTCAAAAGAAAGAGATCGAGGTCCGCGTGTCGATTATTCCTTCGGAGTTCGGCGAGACCATCGTGATGAGGATCTTGGACCCCGAGACGATCCAGATCGATCTCTCGGGCCTCGGGATCCGCGAGGACGACCTCGCGATCGTCGAGCGGGAGCTCCTTAAGCCGAACGGGCTCATTTTAAACACCGGGCCAACCGGCTCCGGGAAGACCACGACCCTCTACGCGTTTCTCAGGAGGATCGTGAGCTCGGAGATAAAAATCATCACCATAGAAGACCCGATAGAATATCGGATAGAAGGGGTTGAGCAGACGCAGGTGGACCCGGACGTCGGCTACAGCTTTGCCGGCGGATTGCGGGCCATTCTGCGGCAAGACCCTGATGCGATCCTCGTGGGGGAGATACGCGATAAAGAGACCGCAGACATCGCGATGCAGGCCTCTCTCACGGGCCACCTGGTGTTCTCCACGCTTCACACGAACGACGCGATCGGGGCGGTTCCCCGCCTGATCGATCTGGGAGTGAAAGCGGCGACCGTTGGCCCGGCCCTCAGCCTCGTGATCGCCCAGCGGCTCGTGCGCAAGCTATGCCGGGAGTGCAGAAAAGCGGCTGCGGGAGAAACCGAACTCGGGCGCAAAATAGAGAACTTCATAAAAAAGCTTCCCCGCCGCGTACGGCGCGACGCGTATAAAAAGACAGCTGTTTACGCCGCGGGTGGATGCGTGAAATGCAACGGATCGGGATATAAAGGTCGACTCGGCATCTTCGAATTTCTTGTCGCCGGGCCAGAACTCGAGGCGGTCATACTGGAGGAAGCGTCCGAGGTGGCGCTGCGGCGGCTCGCCGAGAAACAGGAAATGGTCACGATGCAGGAGGACGGAATTTTGAAAGTGCTCCAAGGGGAGACGAGTTTTGACGAGGTGGAGAAGATCACGGGGCCGATATCCTGGTAACCCGGCGTGCTCTTTTAAAAATACCCGCTTCACATCTGGGGGCTATATCCCCATAACAGGGAAATAGAATATCTCTTTGTAAGAGAAGTACAAAGAGGTTAGAATTATTTTGAGGAGCGGTTTCGCCGAAACCAAACCGTCCTTAGAATCTGAAATAATTCCTGCCCCCAGGTGTGAGGCGAGTACTTCGCTATCATTTTGAATGCTAGCATAAAAACAATATTTTGTCAATATCCCGCAAAACCGTACGCCACATAACACTACATGCGACACAACCCGCCAACGACCACAACCGAAGACGTAAACATCGACCAGGCGCTCCGGCCGGCGCAATGGAGGGAGTACGTCGGGCAGGAGAAGATAAAAAAGAATTTACGGATTATCATTGAGGCGGCAAAAAAACGAAAGGAGGCGATGGACCATCTTCTTTTTTGCGGCCAAGCTGGCCTGGGCAAGACCACGCTCGCATATCTCGTGGCGAACGAACTCCGTGCGCCTGTCCGGACTACGTCCGGCCCCGCGCTCGAGAAAACCGGAGACCTCGCCGCGCTTCTCACGAACCTCGAGGCGGGCGACGTACTATTCATCGATGAGGCCCACCGCATCAACCGCATGATCGAAGAGGTGCTCTACCCCGCGATGGAATCACGGAAGCTGCACCTCATGGTGGGGAAGGGCCCTGCGGCGCGCAGCCTAAGCCTGGACCTGCCGGCGTTTACGCTCATCGCAGCGACCACGCGCGAGAACCTTCTCTCGCACCCTCTGCGGTCGCGCTTCGGTGCGACATTCCGGCTCGAATACTATAATCTCGCCGACATCCGGTCGATCCTTGTCCGTTCCGCTTCGATACTTGGAGTAGAGGTGAGCGACGGGGCGATCGACGTGCTCGCGAGAGCCGCCCGCGCCACGCCGCGGGTCGCGAATCGGCTTCTGAAGCGCGCGCGGGACTACACGCAAGTTCAGGGAGGGAATACGGTGGACGAGGGCGTGGCGCGCAAGACGCTCGAGCTCCTCGACATCGACGAAAAAGGGCTTGAACCGCAGGACAGGCGGCTTCTTGAGACGATCATCAAGAAATTCAACGGCGGGCCAGTGGGGCTGGGGACGCTCGCCGCCGCGCTTTCCGAAGACAAAGGAGTGATCGAGGACATTTATGAGCCGTATCTTATGACCCTCGGGTTCATCCAGAGGACGTCGGCGGGGAGGATGACGCTTCCTGCCGCCTACGACCACCTGCGCATAAAGCGGCCGGGCGAACTCCTCTAAGAGGAATGGTGTTCATCAACGAGTGGCTTCCGAATCCATCCGGCGCGGACATCGAAGGAGAATGGGTCGAACTTTGGAATGACGGCGTGGAAGCCGTTGGCCTTTACGGCTGGGCGCTCCAGAGCGGGAACGGCAAGGCGTTCGTCCTTGGGAGCCGCGCCATCGGCGCGGGCGATTACCTCGTGCTTCGGAGGAGCGAAACGAAGCTTACGCTCCGCAACCAGGGCGAACGCCTTGTCCTTGTGGACGCGCAAGGCAGGTTGGTCCACGAGGCGAGTTTTTTAGGGAGCGCCCCCGAAGGGAAAAGCGTGAGCCGAATGGGCGACCGGTTCATCTTCTCCGACCCTACGCCGGGAGAAGCGAATAGCGCCGCGCACACGGCGCTCCTCGCGAACGACTATCCGGCCGCCGCGCCGCTCCAGCCCGCATTCAGCTCCGGAGAATTTCTACTGCTTCTTTTCGTGTGCGCGGCCGCCCTTGCCGTTCTCGCTCTCTTCTTCATAAAACGAAATGAAAATCTATCACAGCTTTTCTTCGGAAGACACTAAGGTCCTGGGCGGGGCGCTTGCGCGAGCGCTGCTCCGGGAAAAGCGGAGGCGGGCGCATGCGACCGTGCTTGCCTTGGCCGGCGAGCTGGGGAGCGGGAAAACCACGTTCGTCCAGGGATTTTTCAGGGCGCTCGGGGTCCGCGCGCGCGCCGCGAGCCCCACGTTCATTCTCATGCGCCGGACCCCGCTTCGCGGAAAAAAATTCCGGAAAGTGTTCCATATTGACGCGTACCGAACGAAGCGTCCGGAGGACTTTGTGGCCCTCGGCATCCGGGAGGTTTTTGCCGACCCCGGGAACCTTGTGCTTATCGAGTGGGCGGATAAGATAAAAAACATCCTGCCCCCGCGCGCCATCCGCCTTTCATTTGCGCATAAAAAGGACCCCGACGAACGAAAGATCGTCATCCGCGACCATGCCTGAATCTTCTTCCGCAACACTTCTCCTCATTGACGCGAACGCCCTTGTCCATCGCGCCTTTCACGCGCTCCCGCCGCTTACGGCGCGAGACGGACGCCCCGTACAAGCCCTCTACGGGATCTCAAGCATCCTCCTCAAGATCGTCCGGGAAGACGGGCCGGAGTATGCGGTTGCATGCTTTGACCGGCCGGAGCCGACGTTCCGGAAAGAGCGGTACGCGGCATACAAGGCGCAGCGGCCGCCGACGCCGGACGCGCTCATTTCGCAGATCGTCGAGGCGCACGAGCTTTTTTCGCGCTTCGGCATACGCGTGCTTGAGAAGCCCGGGTACGAAGGAGATGACCTTATTGCGACGGTCGCCGAGCGATTCCGCAGCGAGCAGGGAGTGCGGGTCGTGATCCTGACCGGAGACCTGGATACCTTGCAGCTGGTCGAGGGCGAGAAGGTGGTGGTGCGCACGTTTCGGAAAGGAGTGAGTGACACCGTGACGTACGGCGAAGAAGCGGTCGTCGCGCGGTACGGGCTCAAGCCGTCCCAGCTTACCGATTACAAAGCCCTGATCGGCGACCCGTCTGACAACGTGAAAGGCGTCCCGGGGGTGGGGCCGAAGACCGCGGCGCAGCTCCTCGAGCAGTTCGGCTCGCTCGAGAATTTCTATGCCCGCGCCGACCAAGACCAGAAAATAAAAGAAAAGCTTGTTCCGTTCCACGAGCAAGTCCTGTTTTCAAAAAGTCTCGTGACGCTCGAGCGGAACGTGCCTATTCCCGTTGGGGCGCTTGACGGATTTAAGGTAAAGAGCGACGAAGGGCGGCTACGGCAATATTTTGGAGAACTCGGATTTGAGACCCTTATGAAGCGGCTGGACGGCTCTGGCGCGGCCCCTCGCTCAAATGGTACACGCGGCAAACAAGCGCGGCAAGGGAAAATTTTTTGATATCCGCGACAATTTGCTGTTCTCAGTCGGGTTCGTGGGGTATGATTAGAGAAAGACCGATCCGCCTTGTATATGGCTAGCGTCAAAGACCCGCAAACAGCGCCACCGATCCCTTTCTCGGCGGAGATGAGGATTTTTTGGCTCCTCCTCGTCCTCCTTCTGGGGGTTTTCGGCGTGATGCTGTCGGCTTCGTTGCCGATCACGCCGCTGCTCTTTGCGGCAGCCCTTCTTGCCCTTGCGGGCGTAAGCGCGTTCAGGGTCTCCTATGAGGCGGCGCGCAGCAAGCGAGACAGCGCGTTTCAGGGGAACGAGCTGGGGAGCATTATCCGCGGCCTCGAAGACGCGTTCGTGGCGTACGACGGGAATTTCAGGGTGCTTTTTTTTAATCCGTCTGCCGAGAAGCTGTTCGGCGTTGAGGCAAAGGCGGTGGTGGGGCACGAAATAAAACCGCAGGACGCCGAAAAGCCGGAATGGCGCCTCCTCACCCAGGTCATTTTCCCGTCTCTCGCGCCCGCAATGGCCGCTCGTTCGCCGGCGGGTCAATACCCCCAAGTCGTAGACATCTCATTTGAAGACCCCGCGCTGGAGCTTCAAGTTACGACGTCGCCCATCTCCGACGAGAAAGGGGCGCTCCTCGGGTTCATGAAGATCATACGGAACCGCACCTTAGAGCTCTCTCTCATACGGGCGCAGAGCGAGTTCATCGCGGTCGCCTCGCACCAGCTCCGCACCCCCGTGAACGAGATCAATTGGGCGATCGAATCTTTGCGGAGCGAGAAAAAAGCGCCCGCGGACGAGAACTCGAAGGCGCTTATCGAAAGCGTCGCAAACTCAAGCCGCCACCTCCTCGCGCTTATCGAGAACCTTCTGAACATTTCGAAGATCAGCGAGGGACGTTTCGGATTCCAGTTCACGAAAGTGAATCTCGTTGAGTTTCTTGAGAATGCCCTCCAGACGGTGATGCCTGACATCACGCGCGCCGGGCTCAAGCTCTATTTCGATCGTCCCAAAGGACCGGTGCCGCCGGTAGCGATCGACGCCCAAAAGATCGGAATGGTCCTCTCCAACCTTTTGGATAACGCGATCCATTACAACGTGCCGGGCGGCCAGATCACGGTCGGCGTCCAAAAGTCGGAGCGGGGGCCGTTCCTCCAGGTGAGCGTGAAAGACACAGGCATCGGCGTCCCCGAGGACCAGATGAACAAGCTCTTCACGAAATTCTTCCGGGGAAGCACCGCGATGAAGTTTAAGATCGAGGGCACCGGACTCGGACTCTACATCGCAAAGAACATCGTCCGCGCGCACGGCGGCCAGATGTGGGCGGAGTCCGAGCTCGAGCGCGGGAGCACGTTCTATTTCACCCTGCCGACCGACCCCACGCTCGTACCCATAAAGGAAGTCCCCATAGAATACTGACGTGATAATTTTTCTTTACGGCCCCGACGAATATCGGCGTTTGAAGAAGAAGCAGTTGCTCCTCGCCGAATTCAGGAAAAAGCATTCCGGCCTTGCGATCCGCGCATTTGATTGCGCGGGCGAAGGGGTGCCCGCAGCGCTCCACGATTTTCTCGGGAACCAGTCTATTTTTGATCCGGTGCGGCTCGCCGTTCTTGAGGGCGCCCTCGAGGACCCGTCAAAAGAGCTCGCGGAAGACATACGATCCATGGTCGGCCGCAGCGACACCACCCTGCTTATTTCCGAGAAAGATGCGCCCAACAAGGCGTTCCGCTTCCTCCTCAAAAAACCGGTCTTATTTCAGAAATTCGAACACCTCGAAGGCGCGCAATGGCGGACGTTCATTAAACAAGAAGCCGCGCAGAATGGCGTGGCGCTTGATGAAGCCGCGCTCGTGTTTTTCGCGCGGGTATACGCAAATGACACATGGCGCCTTGCGACCGAGCTTGCCAAGATCGGTTCGCTCGGCAAGAGCACGATCCAGAAAGCCGATCTTGTAGCGCTCGACGTGGAGTTGAGGCCGGATTTTTGGCAGTTAGTCACCGGTCTCAGGTCGTGGAATACGGAGGAGCGCCTCGCGATCTTAGAGAAGCTTTTCTCGATAGGGGAGCCCGCAGGGAAGATTTTTAATATCTTGGCCTACCAGCAGCCGGAAAAGCTCGCGACGTTCGCCGCGTATGACACCGCGATCAAATCAGGAAAACTGGATTACGAAGAAGCCCTGCTTGATTTCGCGATAAGCTGAGCGAGCCGTGATTTAAGGCGGGAGGCCTTATTTTTATTTATCACGTCCGTTTTCGCCGCTTTATCGAGCGCCTTATAGGCAAGGGAAAGCTGTTTGCTCGCTTCTTCAAGCCGGTTGTCCGCGACGAGCTTTCGGTAGAGCTTCGCCGTTTTTTTCGCGGCCTCTTTCCGTGAGAGGTTTTGTGCGCGCCGCCTCAGGTTTTGGCGGAGCGCTTTTTTCGCTGATCGGGTGATTGGCACGTGAACGAGGAGGATAACTGCTGGGAATCGGGAGTTAGTATAGCGTCTCAGAGCGGAAACGCAAGGGGGCGGGGGCGACGAGCGCACAAATCCTCTATAATGAAAGAATGATCTATAGCGTCTCCGGGCGGCTTGCGGCAAAAGGCGCGACGTTCGTAGTGGTGGAAGCGGGGGGCGTGGGTTTCAAAATCTTCACGCCCCGCCGCCTGCTTGGCGGCCTCCGTGCACCGAGCGACTCCATTAAGCTTTTCTGCTGCCTCCATATGCGCGAGGACGCCCTTGAACTCTACGGCTTCGCCGAGACCGAAGAACTCGATTTTTTTGAGATGTTAATTTCGGTGGGCGGCGTAGGCCCGAAGTCCGCGCTCGCGATCCTGGACGTCGCGGAACTGAAGAACTTAACCGCGGCGATCAAGGAGGGCAGGGCAGACCTGCTTACCCGCGCGTCTGGCATCGGCAGGAAACCCGCGGAGCGCATCATTCTCGAGTTGCGCGGCAGGGTGCAGGCGCCGCACGCCGAAGGCGCGGTCAGGGCAATGGAGTCGGACGCGGACCTCGTGGAAACCCTTACGGGATTGGGATATCGCCGCGATCAGGCGAAGCAGGCGCTTAGCCGCGTGGACGAGAAACTTACCGGGCTCGAAGAACGGTTCAAGGCGGCCCTGAAGCTCCTTGGCGGCAAAGGGAAGTAGGCAGGCATACTGCGAAGCGCAAGCATGTTGCTCCATCGGATCAAATCATCGCCTTTCGGGAAATTGTTCTACTCAATTCCCTGGGCAGGATATGCATACCATTTCACGCTCTCGTTTTTGAGCGCCCTCCGGTACGGCTTCCCCTCGCGCCGGCTGGTCACGATCGGCGTGACCGGGACCAAGGGCAAGACCACCACCTGCAACCTTATCGCGCAGATCTTTGAGGCGGCGGGGGAGAGGGTGGGCATGATCACCACGGTCAATTTTAAGATCGGCGAGCGCGAATGGGTGAACGACCTGAAACAGACCATGCCCGGGCGCTTCGCCCTCCAAAAACTTCTTCGGGAAATGGTGAGCGCGGGCTGCAAGTATGCGGTCGTTGAGACGTCGTCCGAAGGGATCCTTCAGTATAGGCACAGGTTCATTGATTACCGCGTCGCGGTGTTCACCAATCTTTCGCCCGAGCACATTGAACGGCATGGAAGTTTTGAACGCTACCGCGCCGCAAAAGTTAAGCTGTTCGAGCAGGTTGCGCGGCGGCGGGGGGTCGGCGTCTACAATCTTGATGACCCCAATGTCGGGTATTTTTTGGCGCCAAAAATGAGCGAGCAATACGGTTATGCGCTGAAAGCGCCGGCGTCAAATCCCGCGCTCCAGACCAACGCGCAATTCCGTGTTTCCGGAGTGCAGCTTGCGACAGCGAAAACAAAATTCATGTTCGACCGCGCACCGTTCGCCATGCCGCTTGTAGGCGAATTCAACGTCTACAACGCCGCTTCCGCGATCTGCGTTGCGCATTCACAAGGCATCCCAATGGGGACGATCCGCAGGGCGCTCGCGCACGCGAGGCCCACGCCCGGGCGGTTCGAAGTGGTTGATAAGGGGCAGGGTTTCACGGTGGTCGTGGACTATGCGCATGAGCCGGCGAGCCTGGACGCGGCATACAAAACGCTCAAACTGTTCCGGCCCAAAAAGATCATCGGGGTGCTGGGTGCCCAAGGCGGCGGCCGCGACAAATGGAAGCGGGCCGAGATGGGAAAGATCGCTGCCCGCTATTGCGACACCCTCATCCTCACGAACGAAGACCCGTACGACGAGAATCCGATGAACATCGTCGTTGACATAGAAAAAGGCGTTCGCGGAAGCGGCCGGGACGTAGAAGCGTTGAAGATCATTGATCGCGGAGAAGCGATCCAAAAAGCGGTTGCGCGCGCGGGGCGCGGCGATGCGGTGATCATAACCGGCAAAGGCGGAGAAGTGTGGATGTGCGTTGCGGGCGGGCGCAAAATCTCGTGGAGCGACCGGGAAGCCACAGAAGAGGCATTATCAATGCGGAGGCAGAAAATAAAGAAGGCCGCGTCAGCTCCGCAGAGCTGAACACGGCCATGACTGTGCGCGGTGCTACGATCCGCGCCGTCTCCCCGCTACAGCGAGCGCGGAGCCAAGTATAACGAGCGCAGCGCCGATCGCGCCGCCCACCACGATCGTGCCCAGAGGCATGACTTCCACTGCACGATCGCCATGGGCGACCGCGAAGTCATCGCGATCGCTCCGTCCCGCGATCGCGAGCGCGAGCACAAAGCCCAGCGCCGCGACCAAAATCCCGATTTTTCTCATTACAATCACCTCTTATTTTATGATAGCACAGAATATATTTTTTGTCAAATTAGAGGCGTCGGCTTCTTTTAGGCAGCTGTCTTTTCGGGTATAATCTGGCAGAATGAAGCTTATATTTCACGGCGGCGCAGGCATGGTTGCGGGCTCGAACTACCTCCTTGAATCAGGCGGGCACAAGGTGCTCGTTGACTGCGGCCTGCTCCAGGGGAGCCACTACGCAGAGCGCCGTAATTTCGACCCGTTCCCGTACGACCCAAAAGAAATCGAGGCGGTCTTTATCACGCACGCGCATATTGACCACATCGGCCGCCTGCCCAAGCTTGTAAAAGAAGGTTTCCGCGGCAAGATCTTTTCCACGCCGCCGACCAAGGATTTCGCCGAGTTCCTTTTGCTTGATTCCGAGCACATCCTCGCGCGCGAAGCCGAGCGGGAGCATAAGCCGCCGCTCTATACCACCTCAGACGTGCTCCAAGTGATGCGGCTATGGGAAGGCGTGGAGTATCACGCGCTAATTGCCCAGGGCCCGTTTTCCGCGGCCCTGTTTGACGCCGGCCATATACTTGGGTCGGCCGTTGTACGGATAAAAGCAGAGGGCAAGGCCGTGGCGTTCTCGGGCGACCTCGGCAATTCTCCGGCGCCCATCATCACGCCGACCGAGGGCATGCCAGAGGCCGACTACGCGCTCATCGAATCCACGTACGGCGATCGGGTGCACGAGGACGTTCCTAAACGCCAAGAACTCCTTGAAGATGCGATCGAGGACGTCGTGAGATCCAAAGGCACGCTCATCATCCCCGCGTTTGCCATGGAGCGCACGCAAGACCTCTTATTCCACCTGAACCGGCTCGTTGAAGAAGGGCGCGTGCCGCGCGTGCCGATCTTCATTGACAGCCCCTTGGCGATCAAGCTTACCGAGGTGTACAAAAAATACGAAAATTATTTCAACAATGAATCTGCGAGGCGCATCAAGTCCGGAGATGACATCCTGAATTTTCCCGGGCTGCGGCTTACGCTTACCACGGAGCAGTCGAAAGAGATCAACCGCGTGCCGCCGCCCAAGGTGATCATCGCCGGTTCGGGCATGTCTCACGGCGGGAGGATCCTGCATCACGAGCAGCTGTACCTTCCTGATCCGAAGAGCATGATCCTGTTCGTTGGGTTCCAGGCAAGGGGCTCGCTCGGCAGGCAGATCCTGGAGGGCGCGGACGCCGTGACTATTTTCGGCGAGAGGGTGCCGGTCCGGGCCAAGACGCGCGTCATCAGCGGCTATTCTGCGCACGCGGACCAGCCACGCCTCCTCGAGTGGCTCCGGGGCAGGCGGCGAACGCTTAAACGGGTATTTGTCGTACAGGGCGAGCCAGAAGCAAGCGATGCGCTCGCGCAAAAGATCCGTGACGAACTGGCGATAGAAGCAGACGTTCCCGAGGCAGGCGCCGCCGTCGTGTTATAATGAGTGAACGACGTTATGCAGAAGAAAACGCGCGACAATCCTAAAGATCCGCTCCGCGGGATGCACCAGCTGAAGTACAAGATCTGCATCTCCGGCGCCGCAGAGACCGGGCATTGCGCGCCCGATGCGCTGGAACAGGCGGAGACCCTGGGGCGGCTCATCGCGGAGAAAGGCCTTGTGCTCATTACAGGAGCCACGACTGGCGCGCCCTATTGGGCAGCAAAAGGAGCGAAAGAGGCCGGCGGCATCGTAATAGGAATCTCTCCCGCGTATTCCCGCGCCCAGCACGTAAGTACGTACCGTTTGCCGGTGGATTATCACGACCTCATTGTGTACACTGGGTTTGGATACGCGGGAAGGAACCTGCTCTTGACCCGCGCCTCGGATGCGGTCATCACCCTATGCGGCCGCATCGGGACCCTGAATGAATTCACGCAGGCGTTTGAAGACCAAAAACCCCAAGGGGTGCTTGTGGGAAGCGGCGGCACCACAGATCTCATCGAGGACGTTCTCGCGCGGGCGAATCGCGGAATGGGCAAAGTGGTGTTTGAGAAGAGCCCCGCGAAACTGCTCGAGAGGGTGGTCGCGCTCGTCGAAGCAGAGGACAGACAGCCATAGATCAGCTTTACCCCTAAAGGTCGATTCCTTTTTCAGCCTATGCCAAAAAATTCAGAGCCAAAACCTATCGGAGTCATTACGCACTACTACGGCCACCTCGGCGTCGCCATCGCAAAGTTCAGCAAGGCGGTTTCGGTGGGCGCGCGCCTGCGATTCAAGGGAGCGACCACTGATTTTGAGGAAGAGGTGAATTCGATGCAGTACGACCACAAGCCCGTGCAATCCGCGAAGAAGGGGCAGGAGGTTGGCATCAAAGTAGGGGATAAAGTGCGGGAGGGCGACGAGATCTTCGAGGCGTAATCCTCGATCGGACATGGGGAGCATCCGACCGCTCATAGGGTCCGCCGGAATGCTTTTCGCCACCACTGTGGGCGCGGGAATCTTTGCCTTGCCCTACGTCGTTTCCCGGTCCGGCTGGCTTGTCGGGCTTTTTTATTTGCTGTTCTTCGGCGCGCTCATCGCGTTCGTGCACTACCTCTATCTGCAGGTGCTCATGAAGCTGCGGGAGCCCTATCACTTGCTCGGCCTCGTGAAGATCAACTACGGCCGCATCCTGTCGTCTGTGGCATTCCTCGCCATCATGGGCGGCCTGTTCCTCACACTCACCGCGTATCTTATCCTTGCGGAGCGGTTTCTTGATCTCATCGTGCCGGGGCTGGGAGATGCGCTCGGCCTCGGGGCTTTCTGGCTGTTCGCTTCTGTGCCGATCCTACTCGGAGTCCGCCGGCTGGTCATCGGCGAGGCGCTCGGCGCGGCACTCATGATCGCGATCGTGGGTTTTGTGGTCTTCGCGACGCAGGAGCCACTCCGTATATTCGCGCTCCCTGCGGCTGATCTCAAAAACGTCCTCGTGCCGTTCGGGGTGGTGCTGTTCGCGCTTGCGGGCTGGCCCGCCATAGAGCCGATGGTGGAATATCAAAAAAAGATCGGCCCCGGCTTCCGGCCGATCCCCGCGCTCGCGTGGGGCACCGCGGCAGTCGTGCTTGTGTATGTGCTCTTCACCGTCGGCATTTTCGGCTCGGCCGCGACCATCACCGAGGATGCGGTGTCCGGACTCACGGGATGGCCGGCGTTTTCGCTTGCGCTCATCGGCGCACTGGGAATTTTTGCGATCTGGACGTCATACGTGCCGATCGGGATCGAGATCAAAAACACGCTTGTTGACGACCTGACCCTGCCCAAGCTGTTCAGTAGCGGGCTCGTGCTCTTCGGGCCGCCGCTTCTCGTGTATCTCGGCCTCAACCAATTCCTCCAGGTCGTGGGCCTCGTGGGCGGAGTGTTTTTGGCGCTCCAGTATCTTTTGATCATCCTCGTCGGCCGCGCGATGCTCTCGCTCGGCCGCGCGCAGAAATTTTTTCTTGACGTGCTCGCGGCCGCGTTCATCCTCGCCGCGGTTTACGAGATCTATTACTTTATTGTAGGATAGCCGCAAGCGCCCGTAGTTCAACCCCGACGCGAACTCCGACCGAAGCGTCGGAGTCGGTCGGGGCTCCACACTCCCGACTACCCGTCGGGACGTCGGAGCGGATAGAATACCGATGGTAGGATTCGTTTATATTTTGAAAGGTAGCGGTGGTGAGTTTTATGTGGGAAGTACCACTAATCTGGAAAGGCGCTTGAAGCAGCACGCCTATGGTCATACGCAGACTACGGTTCGGATGAAAAATCCCGAAGTTGCACTGATACAAAAATATCCTTCGCTCGGAACGGCGCGCAAAGTTGAAAGGAGGTTAAAGCGCATGAAACGAAAGGATTTTCTTGAGAAAATGATCATAGACGGGTATATTAGGATAAAGGCATAACTGCGCCCGTAGTTCAACGGACAGAATACATCCCTCCGAAGGATGAGATCGAGGTTCGATTCCCCGCGGGCGCACTAATCCACAATAAACTACTTGTATCTACGATAGTCTATGCAAAAACGAGTATTCATAATTCACGGTTGGGACGGTTATCCTGAAGAAGGAGTTTTCCCTTGGCTGAAAACAGAATTGCAAAATAAGGGTTTCCAAGTTTTCAATCCGTCAATGCCAGAACCCTTGAGACCCCGAATAGAAACCTGGGTTAAATTCCTTAAAGAGCAGGTTGTCGTTCCAGATGAAAATACTTTCTTCTTCGGGCATTCAATAGGAGCCCAAACGATTTTGCGCTATTTAGAATCTTTGCCAAATGATTCAAAAATTGGCGGAGCAGTATTTTTGGCAGGCTGGATTCATCTCACAGATGAAGCGCGTGAGACCGAAGAAGACGAAGAAATTGCTAAACCTTGGCTTGAAACGCCCTTGGATTGGGAAAAGATTAAATCTCACGCAAATAAGTTCGTCGGTATTTTTTCAGACAATGACCCGTTAGTTCCAATTTCAGATGCAAAGATTTTTGAAAATAATTTAGGAGCAAAAATTATTATTGAGCAAGGGAAAGAACATTTTAGCGGAAGTAGCGGCATTAAGGATTTGCCGTCTGCACTGGAGTCATTATTAGAAATTACAGGAGAATAGATTAAAGTGGATTAACGGCTGGTTGGAGCATTCCTTCCCAGAAACGCAATTCTTGCAGTATTCGGTTCCAATCCAGTCCCCGTAAATGCACCATCCATAATAAACTACGCATATCTACGATAAACTATGGACAAGAATATAATTTGGATAGATGAAAATGAAAATGATTTGGGCGAGGTGTCTGTTTCAAAGGCACACCAAGAAGGATTATTGCATAGAATCTCTGTCGTATATTTGACCAATAGCAAGAACCAAATTTTAATTCAAAAAAGAGACGATGGCAGACTTGACCATTCAGCAGCAGGACACGTTGATGCTGGAGAATCAGATCTTGAAGCCGTCATCAGAGAGTTGGAGGAAGAACTAGGTGTCAGGGGTGTTGAGTTAACAAAAGTTGGATACTGCAGTTCAAAAGAAAACGGAGGTAAAATCAGGCACAAATTTGGAGTTTTCCAATGCGAAACAAACCCTGGCAAGTTAAACCAAGAAGAAGTTAAAGAAGTATTTTGGGCTAACCCCGATGAGGTGTGGAGCGATATGAAAGGAGATAACGATGACAAAAAATACTGCGGCGGGTTCAAATCAACGCTTGAGTTGTTCTTGCGAGAGTTTCAAAATCTCTCAAATAAGATATAATTCGGTTCCAATCCAGTCCCTTTAAGGGCGCCCACACAAAACCCCCGCATATGCGGGGGTTTTGTTTTGTGCCGCGGGGCAGAATCGAACTGCCTTCAGACGCTCTTCAGGCGCCTGCTTTACCATTAAGCTACCGCGGCCTCTGCGTCTATATATTATCTACTATATCTTCTCTACTTTTTCAATTTGAGCGCGATCCGCTTCTCCTCCAGCTTTATTGATTCTATGGTGAACGCGTAGGTCTCGCCCACCGTAAGCTGTTGCTTCATCTCTTCCACGCTCCCGAATTCCGAGACGTGGATCATGCCCTGGAAACCCCCCTCAAGGTCAATGGTCGCGCCGAACGGATTGAACTTGTATACCTTGCCCGAAACGTCCTGGGCGGCCTTATATTTCTCCTCGATATTTTCCCACGGATTGGGCTTTAAGGCCTTAAGAGAGAGGAATACCCTGCCCTCGCGGATATCAATGATCTTCACTTTGACCGGCTCGTTCAGCTTCATCACCTCTTTGGGGTTCTCAATGAGGCGGTGGTCTATCTCCGAGATGTGGACCAGCCCCTCGATCTGCGGGTTGTCCACGAAGCGGATGAAGATGCCGAAATCCGCGAGACCGGACACCAGTCCGTCGACCACCTGGCCGACCTCGTAGCGGCTGAGAAGCTCTTTTACGTTCGTAGCGAGGATCTCCCGCTCCGAGACAATGAGCTTGTTGTTCCGCGGGTTCACGTTGATGACTTTTACGCTCACCTCTTCGCCGACGAACTTTTTGAGCTCGTCAATGCTTTTTTGCCGGTCGCCTTCGGTGAGCTTGGAATAGTGTTCGTTCGAAAGCTGGGAGAGAGGCAGGAACGCTTTGAGGTCCAGTATGTTCCCGGTGAGCCCCCCGCTGTTCGAGCCCAGGACCTTCATCTTGATGATCTCGCCGTTGTCCGCGAGCTCCTGCACCTGCTGCCAGAGCCGTTGTTTGCCGGCCTCGGCGAGCGAAAGCTCGGTGTAGCCGCGCTCGCCGTCCAGGTCAATGACTTTTGCCGGCAGGTGGGCGCCGACCGCGAGGTCTCTCAGCATGTCTTTTGCGTTCAGGAACTCCGCGCCATACACGAGCCCCGTGCCGAACTTCCCCAAATCGAAGAACGCCTCACGAGAGGTCTTTTTGAGCAAGGCGACATCCGTCACGTCGCCTTCGCGGAGGCGGTTCCCCGGCAGTTCCTGCTTCAAGATCTGCGCGAGCGCCAAATTCGTTTTATTATTCGGGCTCTCCATAGAGTTGGGATTATAGGAGAAGCGATGGAGAATTGCAACTGCGGCGGAGCGCGATTTTTAGAGATGACAAAACCCGAATTTTCTGCTAAACTATAGAGGCAATGGTGATCCAATACTTCGGCGAGGGCGGCTTGCGCGTGCAGAGCGGCGACGTATCGCTTCTTCTTAACCCCGCGAACAACCGCCTCAAGGCCGACGTGGTGCTGAAGACGCTCACGCTTACGAATGTCGCGCCGCCGTCCGACAGCGAGATCGTATTCCCCGGCGAGTACGAGACCAAGGGGATTGAGATCCAGGGATGGCAGGTCGCCGCCGAGTCGAACGAGAAATTTACGAAGACCGTGTACGCGGTCAACTGGGAAAACATCCGCTTCGTGTTCCTCGGACACATCTCGAAGCCGCCAGAAAAAGATCTCTTGGAGGAGATCGGCGAGCCGGACGTGCTCGTGCTCCCCACGGGAGACAGCCACTTCCTCTCTCCGGCTGACGGCGCAAAACTCGTGAAACAGCTGGGGCCCGCCATGGTCATCCCCGCGTTCTATAAGAGCGCAAGCGAGCTCGTGAAAGCGCTTGGCGGGAAAGCAGAAGAGGAAGAAAAAGCGGTTTTCAAAAAAAAGGACCTTATAGCAGGCAAGCGCCGCGTCGTGGTGCTCACTCCTAAGGGCTGATGAGAGATCGTAAGGGCTTTTTACAAAGAATTCAGGAGTCTTCGGACGGCACGAAGAGAAAATGGGTGATCGCGGGGAGCGTAGCCGCGATCGCAGTCGTGCTGTTGTTGTGGATCCAGTATGTGAGCGTCTTGATCCGGCCGCAAGAAGCGGCTTCTCAAGTCGCGGGAGACGGCCGCGGGTTCTCGTTCCTCACGACGCTTCGCGCCGGCGCAGCGCTCATCTACGAATCCGTTGCGGACGCAGTCCCGAGGTTTTTCGAGGTCTTTAACCGGCAGAAAGATTATATTATTCGTCCGTCTCCTTAACCCTCCATGGCAAACGCAAAGATAAAAAAGCAGGAGATCACCTCTGAACTGCAGGAATCGTATCTTGACTACGCGATGTCCGTGATCGTCGCCCGAGCCCTCCCGGACATCCGGGACGGCCTCAAGCCCGTGCACCGCAGAGTGCTCTGGGCAATGTGGGAGAGCGGCAATACCGCAAGCGCAAAATTCAAAAAAGCCGCGAACGTGGTCGGGCTTACCATGGGGCGTTATCACCCGCACGGCGACGTGGCGATCTACGATACGCTCGTGAGAATGGCGCAGGACTTTTCCCTGCGGTATCCGCTCGTGCAGGGGCAGGGCAATTTCGGATCGATCGACGGCGACTCGCCCGCGGCCATGCGCTACACCGAGGCGCGCCTCGCAAAAATTTCCGAGGAGCTCTTGGACGACATTGAAAAAGAAACCGTTGATTGGCAGCCGAACTACGACGCGACGCTCGAGGAGCCGAAGGTGCTTCCCGCAAAGCTGCCGAACCTGATCTTGAATGGGAGCCTCGGCATCGCGGTGGGAATGGCGACGTCTATCCCGCCACACAACCTCAAAGAAGTGGTCGCTGCGATCCTGCACCTCGCGGACCATCCCGACGCGGCGAACGACGACCTTGCGGAATTCGTGAAAGGGCCGGATTTCCCGACCGGAGGCATTATTTTCGACCAAAAAGCCATCCGCGAGGCCTATGCCTCTGGCCACGGGGCGATCCTCTGCCGCGCCAAGGCCGAGGTAGAAGAGCGGAAAAACCGCCAGTTCGACATTGTCGTGACAGAGATCCCTTACCAGGTGAACAAAGCCGAGCTCATTACGCATATCGCCGAGCTCGTTCAGGGAAAGAGATTGGAGGGCATTCGGGACATTCGCGACGAGTCGGATCGAGAAGGATTGCGCGTCGTGATCGAGCTCAAATCAGACGTTCCGCCGCAGAAGATGCTGAATCAGCTGTATCGGCACACAGACCTGCAGAAGAACTTCAATTTGAACATGATCGCGCTCGTGAACGGCATAGAGCCACGGCTCCTGTCATTGAAAGACATCCTCCAGGCCTACCTTGATTCGCGGAGAATGGTGGTGCGGCGCAGGACAGAGTTTGATCTCAAGAAAGCCCGCGAGCGCGCGCACATCCTCGAGGGGCTGGTCGCGGCGCTCGCCGCGATCGACCGCGTGATCGCGACCATCAAGAAATCCAAGAACCGCGAGGACGCGCACGCGAACCTCATGCGTCAATTCAAACTCACCGCGATCCAGGCGACCGCGATCCTCGAGATGCGGCTTCAGGCCCTGGCCGCGCTCGAGCGCATGAGGGTAGAGGAGGAGCTCAAGGAAAAGCTCGCGTTCATAAAAGAGTGCGAGGCGGTCTTAAAGAGCCCGGCGAAGATCGTGCGGATCATCAAGGACGAGGTCGCGGGGCTCTCCGGGCGCTACGGCGACGCGCGGCGGACGCAAGTGGTGCCGACCGGTGTGGGCGAGTTCAAGGAAGAGGACCTGGTTCCGCAGGAAGAAGCGGTCATCACGCTCTCTGCGGGAGGATACGTCAAGCGCCTGCCGCCGAACACGTTCCACAGTCAGCGCAGAGGCGGGAAGGGCCTCATCGCTTCGGAAGTGGCCGAAGAGGACTTCCTCACCCACTTCATGAGCGTGAACACGCACGACAACATGCTATTTTTCACGAACCGCGGCCGCGTGTTCCAGATCAAGGCGTATGAGATCCCGCAGGCGAGCCGCACGTCAAAAGGGAAGGCCATCCATGGATTTTTGGAATTGTCCCCGGACGAGCACGTGAGCGCGATCGTGAGCTACCGCGATGCGGCGCGAGGCAAAGAAAAGGGCGGGCATCTCCTCATGGCGACCAAAAACGGCATCGTAAAGAAGACGCCGCTCCAGGATTTTCAAAATATCCGCCGCACAGGCATCATCGCGATCGCCCTTAAAAAAGGCGACGCCCTGATCGGAGCGCATCTTTCCTCCGGCGCCGACCAGGTGATGCTCACGACCGCCCGCGGACAATCTATCCGTTTCAAAGAAGCGCAGGTTCGCAGCATGGGGCGGAATGCGGCGGGAATCAAGGGAATGCGGCTCAAGGGCGGCGATTATGTCGCGGGATTTGATATAATCAGGCATAAGGAAGGAGGAAAAGCCGAGCGCGTGCTCGTGGTCATGGCGAACGGATTCGCGAAACAGACGCTCCTTAAGGAATACAAAGCGCAGAACCGCGGCGGGTCGGGGATTCGCGTCGCGAACATCACCGAAAAAACCGGCCGCCTTATTTCCTCGCAGATCGTGAGCGAGGAAACCGAGATCCTCGCGCTCTCCGCAAAAGGGCAAGTGATTCGCACAAAGCTCGAGAGCGTGCGGTTGACCGGCCGGGCGGCGCAGGGAGTGAGGATCATGAACCTCAAATCAGGAGACCATCTTGTCGGAGTCGTGGCGATATGATCCTTCACCTTTACGGGACGGGCCCTGTCCGAAGCCGAACTTCTTGATATGCAACTATGGTACACTCGTGGAAAGGTGAAGTAATGCAAACGCGGGACCGCGAGCGCTTCGCAATCCCGCAAAGGTGAGGGATGAAGCTGACCACAAAGCAGATAGCGATCATCATTGCGGGCGTCGTCATCGTGGGGACGCTTGTGGTGCTCATCGTGTTCCGCCCCGGGGCTTCGCCGTCTCCGCCGGCATACAAGCTTGTTGTATGGGGCATTGACGACCGAACGGCTTTTGAAGCGGGCCTTGCGAAATACCGGGCGCAGTACCCGCAGATCGAGGTTGCGTACAAAAAGATCGACGCCGAAAACTACCGCGCCGAGCTGTTGAACGCCCTCGCAGCCGGCACTGGCCCTGATGTGTTCATGATCCACAACCGCGCGCTTCCCAAACAGGCCTTGACGCTCATGCCTGCCTCCGCCGAGCAAATGAACGTGGGGAGGTTCAGAGAGCTGTTCCCGACAGTCGCAGAACAGGATTTTATCGCCGGCCCGTCGGTGTATGCGCTCCCTTTGTATCTTGATACGCTCTCCCTGCTGTATAACCGCGACCTATTCGACCGGGCAGGCATTGTCGCGCCGCCCGCGACCTGGGCGGAATTCCAGACCGCTGCGTCGCGGCTGCGCTCGCTTGACGCGAACGGCCAGCTGCAGAGAGCCGGAGCCGCGATCGGCGGCACCGCAAAGACCGTCCACGCCGCCGCCGACCTTCTCCAGCTCCTCATGCTCCAGCAGGGGACAAAGATGCTCGACGGCCAATATGCCTCTGCGGCTTTCTCTTCGGAGAAAGGACTCGCCGCGCTCAATTTTTACGTGCAGTTCGCGAACAACGCCTCTCCGTTTTATACATGGAACGAGAATCAGAAATACGACCTTGACGCATTCGCGGCAGGGGAAGTGGCGATGGTGTTCGGCTACCGCGCAGACCTCGCCGCGATAAAGCGCAAGAACCCGTTCCTGAACGTCGCCGTGGCGCCGATGCCGCAGGTAAGGAGCGACGAGCGCGTGGATTGGGCGGACTATTGGGGGCTCGTGGTATCAAGGGTGAGCAAGGTTACGACCGGCGCGTGGGAGTTCGCGCGGCATTTCACAGCCGACACAGAATATGCGAAACTGTATGCGGATGCGGCTGGCCGCACGCCCGCTCTCCGTTCGCTCCTCGGCGCGCAGATCGAGAACGCGGATACCGGCGTGTTCGCCCGTGCGGCCTTGACCGCGCGCTCGTGGTATCAGGTGGACGAAGAGAAAATACGCGGGATATTCAATTCGCTGATAGAGGCCGCGTTGCGCAATCCGTCCAATTCGTTCACGGCCCTGCGGAGCGCAAGCGACCAGGTGACCCAGCTCATGCAGAGCGCGCGAAATAACTGACGGGACTTATGAAATCGATCACAGCCATCGTTGCAGTATTCGCCCTATTCGCGTTCGGCGCGCAGATGGCTTCGGCGCAAAGCGTTTCCATTCCGTATTGGGGGGCTAATCCGCCGATCCTGTCGTGCACAGGGAACTATGACCCCCAAAACCCTCCACAAGCAGGGCCGACGCGGCCGTGCACGAGCTTATGCGACCTTATTTTTACGGCTCGGAACGTTGTGTATTTCGCCATCACGCTCACGCTTTTTGCGATCGCGCCGGCCATGTTCCTCTGGGGAGGGTTTTTGATGGTGGTCTCAGGCGGGTCAGCCGAGCGGTTCGGGAAAGGGAGAAAAGTGCTTGTGAACACCGCGATCGGGGTCGCGCTCGCGCTTGGCGCGTTTGTGATCGTTGCCACCTTGCTCTGGGCAGCCGGCGCACGGCTGGGGGTTGGGGGCGTGGGGTGGCCAGATATCCAATGTCCTATACAATAATCATATGGACTACCGCGTAGGATATGTAAGTTTGTTCGTTTCCTTCGCGCTTATGGGGTATGTTGCGCTTAGCGCGGCGAGCGCGCTTGCGCAAGGCACGACAGTGACCCCGGGCATCCCTGGAAGCCAGTCGCAGACCTCGCCAGTCGGACTCATCGTGAACTTTTACGAGTTCGCGCTCATGGTCGGAGGTCTTTTGGCGTTCGGCGGCGTGGTGTACGGCGCGGTCAAGTACACGCTGGCCGCGGGCAATCCTTCGGGACAGACCGACGCGCGCGACCAGATCACGCAAGCCCTGATCGGGCTCCTGCTTCTTGTGAGCATCTACATCATCCTGAATTTCGTAAATCCCGACCTCACCCATCTCCGGTTGCCCACATTACAGAGGATCGCTGCGCCCGTTGAGGGAGGGACGCCGACTGGCGGAGGCGCCCTGATCCCCGGGGTGCAGCTTCCCCATGAAAACGCGATGGAGCAGCTGCAGAGTGCGGGTATAACGATCGCGTCCGGCATTAATCTTGCCGGCGTACGGCAAGCAACTATAAACGAGGCGATACAACTGCGCGCGCAATGCAACTGCAACGTTACCGTTAATTCAGCTACGGGAGGCGTGCACGAGACAGGAAGGTACAGCCACGCGAACGGCTATAAAATCGACTTGGACGACACGAGCGCGCTCAATGCCTATATCTTGAACCCCAATAATTTTCGACGGATCGGCGTGCGGACAGAGAGAGACGGTACGCGGGTGCCGCTGTACCAGCGGCCGAGCGGCGGCGCGATTTACGCGCAAGAGTCAACCCATTGGGACGTGACCGTAGGACCGCGATGATGAAAACTATGCTAATGAGAATTTTTCTGTTCGGATTGAGCAGCCCGGGGTTTTTAGGAGTCGTTCACGCCCAAACCGGAGGTGGCAACGGAACGGGGGGCGGAGGGCCGACAGGCGGGGGGCCGGGGATAGGAAGCGCAATCAATCTTATAAACCCGCTCGCGTGCGGTAACGCGGTTTGCGTGGTGGAAGCGATTCTCGCGGCCGCATTCTGGATCTCTGTCCCCATCGTCTCTATTATGGTGCTCTGGGGCGGGTTTCAGATCGCGATCGCGGCAGGCGACCCCGAGAAATTCAGCACCGGCAGGAAAACCATTATCTATGCCGCGGTCGGCTTTTTAGTCATCCTTCTTGCGCAAGGCGCGGTCTCTATTATCCGGTCAATTTTGGGCGCGTGAGGTTTTGCATTGAACCCTCACGCGTTTTATGCTATTATTCAGTCAATCTGGAAAGGTCGAAAATATCCGTATGCAATGAAAAAGCACTTATTGAGATTTGCAGTCCTTAGCGCAGCGAGCCCATCGTTCAGTATCCCGCTTATTGCACTCGCTCAGGCTCCTCCTCCTCTACCCACATCGCCCGCGAACAGCGTGGTGGGCGTGATGGATATTCTGTGCAGGTTTGTAGGGTGGTTCTTCGCGTTCCTGATCGTTATCGCGGTTATCTTCGTGCTTGTCGCGGCCTGGAAATACCTTACTGCCGCAGGCGATCCGGAAAAAGTGAGCTCGGCGAACCGATCGCTCATCTATGCCGCGATTGCGGTGCTGGTCGCCCTTATCGCACGAGGCATTCCTGCTATTGTCTCGAGTTTTGCAGGAGGCGGCATCGCCAACTTCGGATGTCCATAGCCGATTACTTAGAGATTTAAAGGAAAAGCCCCGCTCAGCGGGGCTTTTCCTTTTTGAGGAAGTGGTGGCAATAGGGCCGCAAACAAAAAACCTCCGTCTGCGCGTGCGCAGACGGAGGTCTGTGATGTCCTCTTTTCAGATTTCAGAGGCGTCCCACTAGCGTTTCTTCTCGGAAACGCCGATTGTTACAAGCGTGGGACCTGTCTCATACGACCTGAGGAAGAACTTGTTGCCGGCGATGTTATCGCCGACACCCATGACGCGTTCGCCGATCTTCCCGTCCTTGAACGCGCGTATAGCCCCTCCTCGGGAGACGTGGAACGTTTCTCCGCCGGGCTCCCCAGTGTTTCCATCGGCGAGGATGAGGAGTACTTCTCGGGTCGGATCCACCTGAAACCAGTTTGGATACGCCGGGAGTTTCACCTCTTTCCACTCCGCGTCGTCCACATAGCCCGACCAGTATGCATTCTCTGGGGGCGTACGCGCTCCGAAGATCGCTACACCTGTCGTAACGGCCGTCGTGCCTGCCGCGCGAGCTCGTACCTCTGCCTTTTCTCTTCCGCCAAGGAAGAAGATGGCGATGAGCACGAGTGTTGCGAGGCCGGCAAAACGACGGAGCGTCACGGTCGGTCCGAGCCGGACAGGCCTCAGGACGATCCAGGTAAGCACCGTGAGTACGAGGAGCGGTACCAGCGGCCGGTCGTTTGCGAGCGGCGTGACCGCGAGGAGCGCCCCGAGCGCAAGCTCAAGCACGATGATCCCGACGACCAGAGCGAGGATCCTTCTTCCCCACCCGAAGGCCAGGACGACCGCGATGATGAGCGGGTCAAAAACCCCGATCAGCACCCCGAGGAATGCGAGGAGAGGCAGGAATGCCAGGATTGGCACTACTGTGATCGCCCAGGCATGCGGCAAAAGTGCCGCAAACAGCATCACGAAGGGCGAGCCCACGAGGACGATGATCGCCCAACGTACCCACCAATTCCCCGTTTCCCAGAGGTCAACGAGGAGATTCCATACTTGTCTCATGACTGACCTCCTCGTTCTTGTTCGGCGTCTTGCTCGAAATGCCACGGGTCGTCGTCTTGTTCCGGCGGGGGCGCCGTCACATCCGCATCGCGAGCGCCGCTTCGCGTGATTTCCAGATTGAGCTGTCGTTGCCGTCGCTTGCTCCGGTGGATCCACCGCTGGCTCGTGCGGAAGTCACGTACCGCGTTGTTCACCGATGCGTCAGCGATCTCGAGCATGCTGTAGAGCTTTGCGCGCAGCTCGCTCCAGTTGATGGACTCTCCTGGCTCGGCCCTCTTGGGTTGCGCCTCCTCGTACGTTTTCTTGATCTCTTCAAGGATAGCGCGCCGAAGGACGAATTCCTTGAGGATTTTGTCCTTCTCCGCATCGAGGTCTTCGAACTTCGTTTCCTTGAGGCGTTTGCCCACTTCAACAACGAACTGATCCATCCAGTCGCGCGCAACCTTCCCGCTCTTCGGGGAGCTCTCGCCTCCGACGAAGAAGTCGCCGAGGTCAGTGAGCTTCTCGACCACGGCGCCCGCGATCGGCGAGAGGTTGTCCGCCTTTCCCTCGGCCCATCCCTTGATCACGCCGATGATCCTCTCGGCGAATACCGAGCGGAGCGGGCTGTCCTCGGGGATTGCGCCGCGGATACGATCCGCAAGCTTCTTCAGCTCCGGGTCCGCGGCGCTGAACAGCATATTCCAGAAACCGCGAGACCGCTTCTTATCTGTGTCCGCCATGACCACCTCCCTACCCACTTAACGGAACGCGATGTTGCGATTATGGTCCGTTTCAATATATAGTTGCCAAAGGATGGCTCGAGCTATCCCGAATACATCCAACTGGGGAAAAGTATAGCATAAAATATATATAAAGTCAATACCATTCGCCTTTGCCTGGTATTGGGTCTCGGGCATACCGAGCGGATCATGCCCCTGTGGTGGAATTGGCAGACACGTACGGCTTAGGACCGTATCCCGAAAGGGTTGGAGGTTCGAGTCCTCCCAGGG
>MHLC01000011.1:8818-10696 GCA_001818655.1 Candidatus Liptonbacteria bacterium RIFCSPLOWO2_01_FULL_56_20 | reverse complement strand
TGTTCATATTGGGGCTTGACCCGGGTTTTCCCCGGGGTGTAGCCTTACGATTAACGTAATTTACAGCAAGTTCAAGTGTGGGTGCTGTTACTACTAACGAAGATCTGGGCACGCGCATAGCAAGGAGAAGAGGACCGGGTGGTTCTCGGGATGCTTGCTTTTGCCCCAGCGTACGTTGCTAATCCCGCGTCCAAAAGGAAACTGGAGGACGCATGGGGGACGTACGGATCCTCGCGCCCGGAACAAGGACCCGGGCAAAAGGAAATCAGCGCCGTCGCTTCACCGCGGCCGCGCTCGAGAAAAATCTTCGGGAGGTAGAAGACAGGAAACAAGTCTGCGCCTCAAGGATCCTGAATTCCTTCCTAAGGGAATAGAGGGAATTAAGTGGCGCAGCAGCTTTGCGTCCGTACCAACCCCCCCCTCGACAGAGATATCGGGGCGGCGAGGAGCGCACGCGGGCTGTTCCTTGGGCGGATAACCTGAAATCCGCTCAAAAACCGGCATTGCGTAGCGTACGCCTACGTTTGCGCAACCCGGGTCTCCTGCTGCAGCATCCGTTCCGGAGAGGGCGGGTGGATGTATCCGCGCCGCTGACGGCGTCGTGAGTCGCTGGGGCGGCTGACCCCATCGGCTGACCTCGTTTCAGGTGCGGATGAACACCCCCCTCTAACCGGAATTTCATGGAGCCTTTCTTCGGAGAAAGGCCCTTCGCTTTTTTTGGTATAATGCAGATATATGAGTTCTTCTCTGCGAGAAAAGATTGTGGTTATCTACCACGGCGATTGTCCGGATGGGTTCGGCGGCGCATGGGCTGCGCGGAAAAAATTCAGGGACCGGGCGCGCTACGTCCCTGCGCCGAACTGGGATACGCCACCGCCCGGCCTCGTGAATAAAGAAATCTATCTTATTGACTTTGCATATAAATCGCCCGAGGTTGTGCGCAAGCTGATGCGTGATAACAGGCGCGTCACCGCAATTGATCACCATATAAGCGCAGAAAAGGCGGTGAAGGCGACCCATGATTATTCGTTCTCGCTTCGGCACTCTGGCGCCGTGCTTGCCTGGAAATATTTCCATCCCGGGAAACCGGTGCCGCAACTCCTCGCGTATATTGAAGATTCCGATTTATGGAAGTTCCGGCTTCCGCACAGCAGGCCGCTTGCGTCTTTTATCGGCACGGTGGAGCTTGATTTCTCGAAATGGGATAGGTTTGCGCGGCAGTTCGAGCGCGCCGATTTCCGCAAGAAGTGCGCGGAGCAGGGAAGGGCGCTCTTGGATTATGAGAAAAAACTTGTGGACCAGGTGATCCGCGAGACCGCGCAGCGGGTGCGGTTTGAGGGCCGTATCGCGTGTGCGGCGAATTGCCCTTTACTGCATTCCCAAATAGGCAACGCCCTTGTGAAAAAATTCCCGCCCCTTGGGATCGTATGGAGCGTCCACAAGAACAAAAAGCGCGTTTCTCTCCGGTCAAACGGCAAGGTGGACGTTGCAAAGATCGCGATGAAATTCGGCGGCGGCGGGCACAAGCGCGCAGCAGGTTTTTCTTTGAAAGCGAGCGATCCCTTGCCGTGGGAAAAAATCGCACCATGAAAGCCAAACTTTTTGAGAGCAGGATAGTGGTGCATACTGATGGCGGCTCCAGGGGCAACCCCGGGCCTGCGGCGATCGGCGTGGTTCTTGGCGGCAAGGAATACGGCGAATATATCGGCCACGCGACGAACAACCAGGCAGAATACCAGGCAGTGATCTTCGCCATGAAAAAGCTGAAACAGATCCTGGGCAAAAAGAAGACCAGGGAAACAGAGGTGGAATGCAAGGTGGACAGCGAATTAGTGGTGAGGCAGCTGAACGGCAGGTATAAGATCCTTGAGAAAGAGC
>MHLC01000011.1:0-8754 GCA_001818655.1 Candidatus Liptonbacteria bacterium RIFCSPLOWO2_01_FULL_56_20 | reverse complement strand
CAAAAAAGTGAGCTTTGAGCACGTGGTGCGCGGAGAAAACAAGGTGGCGGACGGCTTGGTAAATAAGATCTTGGACAGGGAAGCGAGGGCGTGGAGATAAGACCGCGCCCGTCTGAGCTCCGAGAGCTTCCTCAAGGCCGCGCGGCGTCTTGCTTGTTGCAAATTACGGAATAGTATGCTATAATATACACGCTGGTAATTCAGGCGATCGCCCCCCACCACTTCTCATGTACTGCGTGTATGTTTTGAAGAGTGAGAAGGATGGCAAGCTTTATATCGGCATCACCTCGGACCTGAAAAGGCGCTTAGCTGAACACAATGCGGGTGCGAATCAGTCAACAAAACACCGCGGCCAGTTCCAGCTAATCTATTGCGAGGTTTATCGCAGCAAGAAGGACGCCCTGACTCGTGAAAGGAAGCTTAAGCAGTTCAAGAATGCGTATGCGGAACTGCGGAAGCGGATTCAAAACAGTTTCGAGTCAGCATGAGAAGTGGTGGGGGGAGGAAAGTCCGGACATCCACTCGTTCTTTTAGAACGGTTAAAATAGTACGGGCTAACAGCCCGCCGCAGCAATGCGAGAGGTGCGAGCAGAAACGTCCCGAGGCGAAAGCCGAGGGAGAGCCCAATCCCAAGCTAGTTGGCTCAACTCCGCGATAGGGATAAGAAAGCGGAGATGAAACGGCTAAATCCTTACTGGGTGCAAGGCCGTGCTCCAATTTTGTTCGCGAGTGCGCGAGCGAGCACAAAATTGAGAGCCCCGTCCGAAGCCGAAAGGCGGAGGCGGGGCCCCGCCGATGGCGGGGTGCTCAAAATTGTGACCTCGCTTCGCATCGGACAATTTTGGCAGAGTGCCGCATAGCCCGCAAGGGCTTGAATCTGAGAGCAATCGAAGATCCAGATAAATGACCGCCACCGGTTTTGTCTGCCGCAGGCGGGCAAAATCGGAACAGAATCCGGCTTATCGAATTGCCAGCGCCGATTTTACTCACGAGCGTAAGCGAGTGTTCGTAAAACCGAGCATCCCGACTTTACGCCGGGATACCAAAACCGCCCTGAGTTTATCGAAGGGCGGTTTTGGTTTACGGTATTGACTAGCGATTTATTTCCGGCCGTATCCGGTCAGTCACGCCGAGCTTTCGGAGGACATACAGCAGGCCCGCGATAAAAATGGTTGCCGTGGTTGCGAATATGGCGAGCCCGAGGCCTGCGAGGACGCCTATGCCTGCGGTCACCCAGATCACGGCTGCGGTCGTGAGGCCGTGCACCCGCTCTTCGGTCTTAAGGATGATGCCCGCGCCCAGGAATCCGATGCCCACCACGATGTTCGCGATGACCGCAAGAAAGCCGCCGTTCCGCGCTATGATCTCTGGGATCTGCTCCGGCGAGGGCGCGACAAGATAGGGGAGCGTGAGCGCGATAACGGAAAAGATGGCTGCGCCGGCAGAGACCATCATTGAGGTGCGGACGCCCGCTTCTTTGCCCGAGAGTTCGCGCTCAAAGCCGATCGCGGCTCCCAAAATAAGCGCAAGCACGAGCCGGAATATCATTTGTGAAAAGTCGAGCATTGGCTTAATATTACCATATCGCGTTTTATATATGAAAGAGTCCATGAGGATATTGACCAGCGAAACGCCGGAGCACGAAGGAGAAGAAGTGGAGCTCTGCGGATGGGTGCACGCCCGCCGCGACCACGGGAAGATCATTTTTATTGACCTCCGCGACCGGAGCGGCTTGGTGCAGGTGGTATTTTCACAGGATATCGCACGCGCGACCGAGCTCCGGCTGGAATATGTGCTTAAAGTGAAAGGCGCCGTAAAGAAGCGACCCGCGGCCATGGTGAACGACAAACTCCCCACGGGCCGCCACGAGATCGAAGCAAAGACCCTTGAAGTTTTGAGCGTATCAGAGGCCCTCCCGCTTCCGGTTGACACCGACGGATACGAGGTGAACGAGGAAACGCGCCTCAAGTATCGCTATCTTGATCTGCGCCGCGAAAGAATGCAGCGCAATATGCGCGTGCGCCACGCGGCTACTCAATTCATCCGCAACTACCTTTCGGATAAAGGATTTTGGGAGATCGAGACGCCCATCTTGACCAAGACCACGCCGGAGGGCGCGCGGGATTTTTTGGTGCCGTCCCGCCTCCAGCCCGGCAAGTTTTACGCCCTGCCCCAGTCGCCACAGCAGTACAAGCAGCTTCTGATGGTCGCCGGTGTGGAGAAATACTTTCAGATAGCCCGCTGTTTCCGCGATGAAGACCCGCGCGCCGACCGCGCGTACGGGGAATTTACCCAGCTGGACGTGGAAATGTCGTTCGTGAACCAGGAAGATATTTTGGAGCTTGCAGCAGATCTGTTCACCAAGCTGGCCACAGTGGTGTTCCCGGAAAAGAAAATTACCCGGACGCCATGGCCGCGTTTGTCGCACAAAGAAGCCGTGTCCAAATACGGCAGCGATAAGCCGGACCTGCGCAAAAACAAGAAAGATCCGGACGAGCTGGCGTTCGCCTGGATCGTGGACTTCCCGCTTTTTACCGAGCAGACGACGACCGACTTTTTCCACGGTTCCGGTTCGGCCAAATTCGCGCCGTCCCACCATATGTTCACTGCGCCGCACCCGGATGACATCGCGCTTTTGGATAGCGACCCGACCAAGGTCAGAGGCCTTCAGCACGATATGGTCTTGAACGGTTTTGAGGTAGGCGGCGGGAGCATCCGTATTCACCAGCCAGAGGTCCAGGAGAAGATATTTGACCTGATCGGTTTCAGCGCCGCGCAGAAAAAGCAATTTGAGCATATGCTCAAGGCGTTCACCTATGGCGTGCCTCCGCACGGCGGCATCGCTCCCGGCTTGGATCGTTTTCTCTACGCCGCTCTGGGCGAGAAAAGCATCCGCGAAGTCATGACGTTTCCGGCGAGCTCCGGCGGCAAGACGGCCGTGATGGACGCGCCATCCGAAGCTGATAAAAAGCAACTGGGCGAACTGGGGTTAAAAACGATCGCGTGAACCGTTATGGACGGCGGCTTTAATTTTCCCATCTTCCGGACGAAGCGCGAAGATGTCAAAAAGAGGTTCAATCTGAACGACCCGGCCGAACGGCAGGAGTATTTTGAGTTCAAAGCAGGCAGAGAGATCGCCAAGCTCAAGGAGTACTTTTCGCGCGGGGGAACATTCGTGGCGTATCTTTTGGGGAAAAAGAACTCCGGGAAGGGCACGTATGCCAAGCTTTTTATGGAGGTGGTGGGAGCCGAGCATGTTGGACATATGTCCATCGGCGACATCATACGCGACGTAGAGGAGGGCCTTTCGACGAGAGCCGGGAAAGAAGCGTTCCTGGAATTCGTACGCAAGAATTACCGCGGGTTTCACAGCACCGAGGAGACGCTCGATTTCTTTAAAAAACGGAGTACGGCCGTTCTCCTGCCGTCAGAACTCGTGGTCATGCTCATCAAATACGAGATCAGCAAGCGCCCGCGGCAAGCCATATTCGTTGACGGCTTTCCGCGCGCAATGGATCAGGTGACATATTCTCTGTACTTACGGGAGCTTATCGGCTATCGCGACGACCCGGACTTTTTTGTGTTCATCAGCCTGCCGAACGCCGTGATAGACGAACGCATCAAGTACCGCGTGATCTGTCCCATATGCAAGACGCCGCGCAGTATGCGCCTCTTGCCTACGAATAACGTGGGCTTCGATGAAGCGCAGAAGGCCTTTTACCTCATGTGCGACGGTCCTTCGTGCAAGAGCGCGCGAATGGTGTCTAAGGAGGGGGATGAACTCGGCGTGAAGCCGCTCGAAGAGCGCCTCGCGACAGACGGCAAGATCATGGCGCAGCTTTTGAAATTGCACGGCGTGCCGAAAGTGTATTTGCGAAATGCGGTTCCGGTCTCGCGAGCAAAAGAATATGCGGACGACTACGAGATCACCCCGGCGTATGAGTACGAATACGACGCCTCCGAGAAGCGCGTCAAGGTCACGGAGCGGCCGTGGATGGTGAAAGACGACGAGGGCGAGCTCTCGTACAGCTTATTGCCGCCCGCGGTATGCCTCGCGCTTATTAAGCAGACCGTCGCGGTGCTGGGGCTTGAGTGAGGTCAGGTACGGCCCTGGAAGGCGCGCACGATCGGATCAAGGTCGCCGTCCAGGATCTTTTCGATATGATGCCATTTCTTGCCTATCCTATGGTCTGTGACGCGGTCGTCCGGAAAGTTGTATGTCCTGATCTTCTCCGCGCGTTCGCCTGTGCCGATCTGTTCCCGTCTGCTCGTCCCGAGTTTTTTGGCCTCTGATTCGCGCTCTATCTCGTAGAGCTTCGCGCGGAGGATGACCATTGCTTTCTCGCGGTTCGCGTGCTGTGAGCGTTCGGTGCGGGAAGAAACGACAATGCCGCTCGGTCTATGGAGGATGCGCACTGCGGTTTCAACCTTGTTCACGTTCTGGCCGCCGGGACCGCCTGCGCGCGAGAACGTTGTTTCGAGGTCGCTATCGTTTATTTTCACCTCTTTCGGTTCCACTTCGGGCAGAACGGCGACCGTCGCGGTTGACGTATGCACGCGGCCGGATTTTTCTGTCTTGGGAATGCGCTGGACCCGGTGCACGCCGGACTCCTGCTCCAAGGAATCGTAGGCGCCTTCGCCGGAGAGCTCGGCGATGAACGTCTTATAGCCGTCAAGCGAAGTCGGATTGGTGTCAATGGCGCTCCAGCCCCATCCTCGCCGCCCTGCGTATTTTTGGTACATACGCACAAGATCACCCGCAAAAATAGCGGCTTCGTCGCCGCCCGTACCTGCCCGTATCTCAAGGATGACCTTTTGTACCATACAAGTTGAACGTGAGCTGCGAATATGCTATACTAACGGCTGTTAAGTCCCAGCCTATCATATTCACGACCATGCCTCAACAGGCGCCTCTTATATTGATCATTGACGACGAGCCGGAGTTCGTCGAGATCTTGAAGACGAAGCTTGTCTCCGTCGGGTTTCGCGTTCAAACCGCCTCTGGCGGCGAGGAGGGGATCCGCGAAATCAAGGCGGCCCCGCCCGACCTCGTTCTTTTGGATATGAAGATGCCGGGCTTGAGCGGCGCGGATACGCTCTTGAAGATAAAAGAAGATCCTGCGATGAAAGGAGTGAAAGTGGTATTTTTGACCAATTTCGGCGACCCGCGCGCGGAGTTTAGCGCGGACGAAAAATTCGCAAAAGACCTCGGCGCCGCCGGATATTTGAAGAAAACCGACGATCTGGATGCCATGGTTCAGAATATCCAGCTGTTCCTCCCTGCGGGACAATGAGAGAAAAGCCGCTTATCCTCATCGTTGATGACGAGAAAGATTTTACCGAGATCATAGGAGCAAAGCTCGAGGGATTGGGGTGCGACGTTATCGACGCGCAGAACTGGGCTGCGGCGGTGAAGCAAGCCCAGGAGCTCCAGCCCGACCTCATCCTTATGGATATCAATATGCCAGGCGTCTCCGGCATAGACGCGGCGATCGAGATGAAAAAAGACCCCAAGACCAAGAATATCCGGATCGCATTCCTCACGAGCATGAAAGAGCCGTGGCCCAGCCTCTCCGGCGACAACCAGGCCATCAGCCAGGAATTCGGCATGGACGGGTTTTTGGAGAAGACCGACGACCTGGACGCGCTCGCGGGCAAGATCCAGGAGATCCTCGCGAAACCATGAGGGAATTTTCCGTCTCATCCCTTCCCGAATTCGACAACCACGAGCTCGTGGCGTTTTTTGAGGATAAAAAAACCGGCCTCAAGAGTTTCGTGGCGGTTCATAACACGAATTTAGGGCCGGCGACAGGCGGGACGCGGTACTGGAACTACCGCTCGGAACGCGAGGCGCTTCGCGACGCACTTCGGCTCTCGCAGGCGATGACCTACAAGTGTGCTTTAGCTGGACTGTCGTACGGCGGTGGCAAAGGCGTTATTATGGCGAACTCGCACAATCCGAAAAAGAGAAAATTTCTTATCGCGTATGCAAAAAGAGTTAATCTTCTCCGCGGGAATTTCTATACTGGCGAAGACGTAGGTCTTACAACTGAGTACGTGAACACTTTAGCACGGCACTCAAAATTTATTATTGGTCGGGAGTCTCTGGCGGGGAATCCAAGTCCGTGGGCGGCGCTCGGAGTGTTCTATGCCATTTCTGCAGGACTTAAGGCGGTTTTTGGGACTGACGAAATGAGCGGTCGTACGTTTTCAATTAAGGGCGTAGGGAAAGTCGGCAGTGAGCTTTGTAGGTTATTATATGGACGGGGAGGAAGGATAGTTGTTGCTGATATTAACCAGAAGCGTATCAAGCAGATAAAAAAGCGGTTCCCAAAAGTTAGAGTCGTAAAACCAGGAGAAATCCATGAGCAACGCGTAGATGTATATGCACCCTGCGCGTTAGGGGATGAATTCAACGCGAAAACCATTCCGCGTCTGCAGTGTCATATTGTTTGTGGCGGCGCCAATAATCAGCTTTCGACGTCCGAAGATGGCCGTCGACTCCAACGCGCAGGCATTCTTTATATCCCGGATTACCTCGCGAACGCAGGTGGCCTTATTAATGTGGTTGCAGAACTTGATAGGAGAGGCTATAGCTGGAAGAGGGTGCGGAAACGAGTGCAAAACATCCAAAAAATGGCAAGGAAGGTTATCGAATTCTCGCGACGCCAAGATACTCCCACAAGCGAAGTAGCTGACCGTTTGGCCGAGTCGATTTTCAGGAAGAAGTCTAAGGGCTAGAGCCTTCGTTTAAGAAGGTCGTTCGTGGTATACTGGGGTTAAGGTGGAGAGCATAAGCCCTCAATTTTCTGTTACTGAAATTCTTCGGATGATTCGGACGAAGAAGGATGATTTTTGGTCCCGTGAGCGCGAGCGGCGGCCCCTGCGTCTTTTTCATGAAGTCGCGCGCCGCGTACCCGCGTATAAGGATTTTTTAAAGAGGAACAAGATTCAGCCGGAGAAAATCAGAACTTTCAAAGATTTCCAGCTAGTTCCTATAATCAGCAAGAACAATTACCTGCGAAAATATCCGCTAGAGAAGTTATGCTGGGACGGTACGATCAAGAAATCACTAGTATTCACCTCAACCTCCGGATCCACAGGAGAACCGTTCTATTTTCCACGGAGCGAACGCCTCGACTGGGAATACTCGATCCTCGCGGAACTTTTTCTAGGAAATAGTTCATATACTTCTAAAGGTTCGACTCTTGTGATTGTGGGGTTTGGCATGGGGGTATGGATCGGCGGACTTATCACTTATAAGGCGTTTGAGCTCGCAAGTCTGCGCGGCGAGCATAAAATCTCCATCATTACCCCCGGCATTAACAAGCAAGAAATCTTTAACGCGTTCCGCATACTCGCACCTCACTACAAGGAAACAGTATTAATCGGCTATGCGCCTTTTATTAAGGATGTGATTGACGAAGCAAGAAGCCAGGGTATCAATCTGAGGAAGCTTCATCTGCGGATATTAAATGCGGCCGAAGCATATACCGAAAAGTTTAGAGACTATATTGTGAAAAAAGCCAGCGTTAAAAGCGCTATTTTAGATACACTCAATATCTATGGTACTGCGGATATTGGCGCAATGGCATGGGAAACACCCATAAGTATTTTGATACGCCGTCTTACGGTCCACAACCAAGCGCTTTTTAAAGGCATCTTCAGTTCGATTCAAAAAATACCTACGCTTGCACAGTACAATCCATTATTTATCACCTTTGAGGCACCCGGCGGCGAGGTGCTTCTTACAGGCGACAATGCGATTCCACTTGTGCGTTACGCGGTAGGAGATCATGGAGGCGTTTCGAGTTTCGCCAGCGTTCACCAATCCCTAAGGGAATATAATATCAATATTAAAGAAGAGGCGAGAAGGCAAAAGGTTGAACAGCATATCTATCAACTTCCTTTTGTTTATGTGTACGAAAGGGCTGATTTCTCGGTGAAATTACATCTCCGTGATATATACCCCGAAATTATTAGGGACGTTTTGCTTTCTAAGCAGTTTAGTAAATTTTTGACGGGTAAATTTTCTATGACGACAAAATATAATGCGAAGCATAATCAGTATCTTGAGGTTAATTTAGAGCTGCGAAAAGGTAAAAGTGTAACCAAGCGTGCCGATAGGTTATTATACAGAGACATCTTGAAAGAGCTTTCTCTGAAAACCACAGGCCCCGGAAGTCCATCTGAATTTGTAAAGAGGCCTAATTTAATAAAGATTAGTTACTGGCCGTACGAGCATCCGCTCCACTTCAAAGCGGGCATCAAGCAAAAATGGGTGAAAAAACAGCCATGAAGCCGATAGCGTTTGAACCGCACAAAGAAAAATTAGAGGAGTTTATGAAGCGCATTGACGTGCGCGAGGTGCTTGATTATTACGAGGCGATGCTCAAAGAGCTGTTCCTCATCCGCAATCCGCAGTACCGGTTCAACCCGAATTACGAAACAGAGCTCGCGGCGTTCATAAAGGAGCACGCGGGCGGGAAGCCGCTTGGAGAAGCGGGCAATTGGTTCTACTTCCCGTGGAGCAAGCTTCTCGTGCATTACCTTCCTGACGCGATGCATCAGGAGCTGCGGACCGCGCGGAACAAGAATCTGATCACCGCGGATGAGCAGGCGAAGTTCTACAATTTCTCGGTCGGCGTCGCGGGATTGAGCGTGGGGAGCCACGCGGCGCTCACGCTCGCAATGATGGGAGGCGGGCGCGTAGTGAAATTGGCGGACCCGGACGAAATATCCGGCTCCAACCTG
>MHLC01000010.1 GCA_001818655.1 Candidatus Liptonbacteria bacterium RIFCSPLOWO2_01_FULL_56_20 | reverse complement strand
CCCCCGCCGATATTCTCAAAGCTATTCCAAGCTATTGACCAGAGAACGGCGCAACAGAAAAAGCCCATATTTTAGGGCTTTTTCTAGGTTTCTGTATTGGATTAAAAAATTTTCTTCCCCCAAAATTAAAATATGGTTCTAGCCGACTCGCTTCACCGAAGCTTCAGCGAGGCGAGTGTTTTTAACTCTCGATCATAGTATATTCTTTTCTTTGCTCTCGCGCTATTTCAGCCAACGCTTTCATGGCCGATAGTCTTTTTCTCTCTAAGGACGGGAGAGCGGGTTCGTAATAGATCCAATTTAGAAGCCGTACGGACTCCTTCTTTGAAAACTTTATTTCCCAGATGGGAACGCGATTTTTATCGCTGGGCTTATTGCAGATTAGTGCGCCATGCAATTTAGTAAGCTCGTTCACCCTCTTTTGAAGCCAAGTAATATGGGATTTACTGGCGGAGATAAACCGCACAGAGAGCCTCAAGTTATTATAGGTTCTGCCGCGGTAAACGTTGTACTGGTCGTTATAAAAACGTATGCTTCCATCTCCGTCTAGGTGGCCGCGAAGGAAATCTCTGAAAAACACATCAGGTACCGCAATAGCGCCCAAGGTATGAGTTTTCGCAGGAGTTAATCCTATTTTGGCGAGCCAATTATAAAACCGAACAGCACCAAATTGTATCCGATATCCTTTTCCACCGTCAGTCTTGCAAATATTGTTTGTGAGATTGAGGCACTTGGAAAAAGTACGAAGCATACCTACTTCGGCGGAGCGCATGATAATGTGCCGCCCGTCGTTGGACAAACAACCGTCTGTGGTTAGAAGCCCAACGGCGTACGCAAGATTCGGACCCCATTCAAAGTTTTTAAAGGGCAGTTTTCTTGCCATTGTGCCGAGGGAGGGAGTCGAACCCTCACGTCCTTGCGGACAATGGGTTTTGAATCCATTGCGTCTGCCGATTTCGCCACCTCGGCTTTATCTGCTTGATAATACGGCAAATTTGGCTTAAAATCAATTATAAATGGCTCGAGTCATATCCATTTGCAATCAAAAAGGAGGCGTGGGGAAAACGACTACGGCGGTGAATCTTTCCGCCTACCTCGCGCTCTTGGGGAGGCGGACGCTTCTCGTGGATTTTGATCCGCAGGCGAATGCGAGCTCTGCCCTGGGCAGCAACCCGCTCCATACCGAGACGAGCGTGTATCACGGCATCTTCGGGGCGGCTGAACCGCATGCGCTTCTCCAATCGTCGCCCCTCGCGAATCTGCATTTCATTGCGGCGGCGCCTCACCTTGCGGGTGCCCTGGTGGAGCTCGTGGGATTGCCGCAGAGAGAATATTATCTGCGGAATTTTTTGCACCACCTGCGGCATGAGTACGATTATATTCTGGTTGACCTGCCGCCGAGCTTGAGTCTGCTCACGGTGAACGGGCTCGTGGCGAGCGACGAGGTGCTTATCCCTGTACAGGCAGAGTACTACAGCCTGGAAGGATTAGGTCAGCTGTTGCATACGATCGAGCTCATCCGCACCAATCTGCGGCACCCGCTTGCGATAAGCGGGGCGTTCCTCACGATGTTCGATCGAAGGGAGCGGCTAAGCCATGAAGTGCGGCGGGAGCTCAGAGCCCATTTCCCGCATCACGTGTTCGACGTCGAGATCCCCAAAAGCATTGCGCTCGCAGAGGCGCCGAGTTTTTCCAAGCCCGTAGTGCTCTACCGTCCCGAGTCAAGCGGCGCAGAAGCCTATCGGCGGCTCGCCGAGGAGATCGTCGGCCAGGAGAAAAGCTCTCCCCTCGCGTCGCAGCCTGTTTTTTCGAGCCATAACTTCGGCGATTTTAATGTAGTGTGATATCACGATGCTGGGAAAAGGATTAGAGTCGCTCATCCCATCCGCGGGGTCCGGAGATGATTCCGGAGCGCAGGGGGGTATTCTGCCCGCGCCGCAGGAAAGAGATACGTCTGCAGAAGTTCGTCCTGAAGAAACGCCTGCGTCCGCCGAGAGAACGGACAGCGGAGACGCGGCGATCCTGGGATCGCCCCCTCGTGGTGTGCAGGAAGCCGATCCTCCTCTAGTCGTTACTCCTCCGCCTCCCGCAACAACTGCGCCGCTGTCAAGCGGCGGCGGGCATGTGTATGAGCCGCAGAAATTCCACGAGGCGATTTTCCACATAGAGGTGGAGAAGATTCAACCGAACCCTCATCAGCCGCGGCGGGAATTTAACGAGGAGAGCATCAAAGAGCTCGCCGCCTCCATCCGCGAGTTCGGCCTTCTGCAGCCCGTTGTCGTTACGAAAGTCGAACGTGAGGTGCCGACCGGCACCGAGGTGGACTACCAGCTCATTTCGGGCGAGCGGCGGCTCTTGGCCGCGAAAATGCTCGGCCTCGAGCGAATACCCGCGATCATCAAGAAAGTTGACGTCGCCCACGAGCGCCTTGAAATGGCGATGATAGAGAACATTCAGCGGCAAAATTTGACACCAATCGAGCTCGCGCGGGCGCTCACCCGCCTTCAGGAAGAGTTCCGCATGACCCAGCGGGAGATCGCGACGCGTCTCGGCAAGAGCCGGGAAGTGGTCGCGAACACGGTGCGCCTTCTTGATCTGTCGCCGCCGATCCAGGATGCGCTCGAAAAAAATCAGATCACGGAAAGCCACGGCCGCCTCCTTCTTTCGATTACCGACCCCAAGGCGCAGGAGCAGCTCTTCCGCGACCTCCTCGCGCAGCACCTTACGACGCGTGAGTTGCGGGACCGAGTGGACGGTGCGAGGCCCCGCGGGGCTATCAGACGTAAAGCAGCGGGACTGCCGCCGGACCTTCTTATGCTTCAGGAAAAACTCAGCGCCGAACTCGGTGCTCCGGTGAAAATCGAGCGGCATGGAGATACAGGGAAGATTACGATCAGCTTCTATTCCGGAGAGGAACTACAGCACATCGTAAGCCGCCTTGGAGGCGAATTACAGTAGCTGATAGCTGATTTGTTTCACCCCCCGGATCTTTTTGAGTTTGAGGACGAGCTTCTCGATCTTTTTCCGATCCGCGGTTTCGCAGTGGATCTTTATCATTGAGGAATTGCCGCTCGGCTGGCTGCCGGTGTGCGCGTCCAAGATATTCACATGAGATTGCGTGATGGTGGCGGAGACGTCTTTTAAGAGTCCGATGCGGTTCTGCGCCACGATTTTCAGTTCTGCTTTGGAGGGATGGATGCGCAGCGTGCTTGTTCGCGTTCGTTCGCGGAGGGCGGATTTGATGTGTTCGCGCGCGAGCGCTGTTTTTACGAACGAGAGCCAGTCTTCGGATGGTTTTTTATTTTTTTGGGTGAGAATTTCGACCATATCGCCGGACCGCAGTTCATGGTTCAAAGGTACGAATTGGCCGTTTACGGTGGCGCCCGCGCAGGCGTTGCCGATATCGGTATGAATGTGATAGGCGAAATCTACGGGTGTCGAACCCTGCGGAAGATCGATGACGTCCCCTTGCGGGGTGATCGCGAACGTCCTGTCGCGGAAGAATTCGACTTTCATTGCGCTCAAGAAGTCTTCCGGATTGATTTCGGCGTCGCGGTATTGTTCTTGCCACTGCTTGAGCTGCTGTACCCATTGGAGCGTATTCTTGAATTGCTGATCCCATCTCGGCTGCGTTGTCTGCCCATCAGTTGCGGCTTTGTACAGCCAGTGCGCTGCAATGCCATATTCGTTTTCTTCGTGCATTTCCTTGGTGCGGAGCTGGATTTCCACATACCGGCCCTCTGGGCCTATGACGGTGGTATGCAAGCTGCGGTAGTTATTCGCCTTGGGCATCGCGATATAGTCCTTGATCCTGCCGGGGAGTGGAGGCCAGTGCCCATGGATGGTCCCGAGCGCCGCGTAGCAGTCCTGCGTAGTGTCCACGATCACTCGGAGCGCCACGAGGTCGTAGATCTTGTTGATGTCCATATCGAAGCGCAGAAGTTTCCGGTACAGGCTATAGGCGCGTTTTGCGCGGAAGTCGACCGCAGCCGGCACGATGGTTGCGCCGTGAAGCATCTGCTCAAGCGCAGGCCATATCTTTTCAAGATACGCCCGGCGTACACCGTATTCTTCTGCGATCTGGGTTTTGAGCCAGCGGGATTCTTTAGGGTGGAGATAGGGGAACGCGAGGTCCTGCAGCTCGCCGGCGAGCTCGTACATCCCGAGCCGGCTCGCGATCGGCGCATACACTTCCGCGGTCTCCTCGGCGATGCGTTTTTGTTTCTGCGGCGGGAGCACGCCGAGCGTTCTCATATTGTGGAGACGATCCGCGAGCTTGATGAAGATGACGCGGAGGTCTTGGCTTAAGGCAAATATCATTTTCCGCAAATTCTCGACTTTCGCCTTGGCGCCGCGGTATTTCACCTTGCCGAGCTTGGTGACGCCGTCAACCAGGAGCGTCACTTCGTCGCCGAACGAGCGGCGAAGCTCGTCGATGTGTACGGAGGTATCTTCGAGGACGTCGTGAAGAAGCCCGGCCGCGACGCTGGTGTCGTCAAGCCGCCATTCGGAAAGTTTCTCCGCGGTGGCGGTGAGGTGGTTCATATACGGCTCGCTCGTTTTCCGCCGCTGGCCGCTGTGGGCTCGCTCTGCGAAGCGGAACGCACGCGCCACAAGGCCGTCAGGATCCTTTTGTATAATGTCTTTTACGCTCACGCTTCCACTCTAAAGCGGGCGCGCGAAAATGCAAACCGCATTATCGCGTGCGGCGCGGGCCGCGTTTTTTCGCGGTGACCCGTTTTTCGGCAACTTCGGGATTGGTCGGCGGCGTAGGTCCGGGCGCCTCCTGCGCCTTGCGCGGATCTTGCCATACTGCATAGTCGCAGGCGGGATATTTATTGCAGCCCCAGAAGATCTTTCCCTGGGCGCGCCCGCGCTTGTTGACTCGGCGCTCGATAAGTTCGCCCGGCTTGCCCCGCTTCGCGGGATCTGGCGAAGCCAGACATTTCGGGCACGGGATGCCTGTCGGCTTCGGAGGTTCTTTCAGGGTCTTGGTGTTCCTGCACTCCGGGAATCCGGAGCACGCGAGGAACTTCCCGAATCTGCCGAACTTCACAACCATGGGCTTGCCGCAGCGTTCGCATAGCGCATCCGTTTTTTCTTCTATCAGCTCCCTTTTTTGTACTTCTTCGTATTTTTCTTTCAGGTTCGCCGAGAACGGCCCGTAGAAGTCATGTATGACTTTTTTCCATGCAGTTTCTCCTCGCGCGATCTCGTCCAGCTCTTCTTCCATCTTCGCCGTGAACGCAACATCCACGATGGCGGGGAAGTGCTCGGCGAGCACCTTATTGACGAGAGCGCCGAGCTCGGTCGGGTAGAAACGCCCACTCTGTTTTTCGACGTAATTCCTTTCTTGGATCACCGCGATCGTCGGTGCATACGTGGACGGCCGGCCGATCCCGTATTTTTCAAGCGTTTTAATCAGGCTCGCTTCGTTGTAGCGGGGAGGGGGTTCGGTCTCATGTCTTTCGGCCGCGACCGAGCGCAGCGTGAGCGCCTCGTTCTCTTTGAGCGCGGGGAGCTCTTTCTCCTCGAATTTCATCGGGAGAATTTTCAAGAAGCCGTCGAAACGAAGCGTGTTCCCGTTTGCCGCAAGCAAGTACGTCTCATTGCGCGTGGCGTGCGTTGCGGTTATCTCGATGCGCGTGGCGTCGAAAAGCGCAGGCGGGAGCTGGGATGCGATAAAGCGCCGCCAGATGAGTTCGTATACCCGCGCATGATCTTTATCCAGCTTCAAGGACGCGGGGTCGTTCTCCGGCTGCGTGGGGCGGACCGCTTCATGAGCTTCTTGCGCCAGGCGCGACTTATTCTTGAATGCGCGCGGCGCAGGGAGCTGGTAGGCCGCCGGAAGATTATTCTTGATCCATGCGAACGCGCCGCGCAGCGCCTCTTGAGAGAGGTTCACCGAATCCGTGCGCATATACGTAATGTGCCCGCCTTCGTACAGCTGTTGGGCGAGATACATGGTTTTCTTCGAAGAAAAACCGAGGCGCTTTGCCGCCGCTTGTTCGAGCGTGCTGGTGGTAAATGGCGGCAGGGGATTTTTTCGCACCTCTTTCTTGTCGACCGATGTGACGACGAATGTGGATGCGGTGAGCGCTGCGCGAATACGTTCGGCCTCAGATCCGCTAAGGACGCCAGGCTTGGGAACGGCTTGGCCGTTCACCCTGACTACATTCGCTTCGAAATCGCCGTGGGCGCCCGCAAGTACCGCGATAATGGTCCAGTACTGCTCCGGTTTGAATGCGCGGATCTCTTCTTCGCGATCGGCAATAAGGCGGAGCGCCACGGATTGTACGCGTCCGGCAGAAAGGCCGCGAGCGATCTTTTTCCACAGGAACGGAGAGAGCTGATATCCTACGAGACGATCGAGCACCCGGCGCGCCTGTTGAGCGTCGACAAGCGCCATATCAATGGCCCGGGGGTGGAGTAGCGCCTCTTCGAGCGCGGCTTTCGTGATCTCATGGAACGCGATCCGTTCGATTACGGGCGTGTTGGCTGTACCAGTATCGCGCGCGCCGCGCCCGGGGGTTTGGCCAGGCAGCGGGAGGTCGAGGGCTTTCGCGAGGTGCCACGCGATCGCTTCGCCTTCGCGGTCTTCGTCAGTTGCAAGGATGATCCGCTCGGCCGTCCGTGCGGCTTTTTTAAGCGCGGTGACGCGCGTCTGGGCTCTGCGCGGCGTCACATACTGCGGTTCGAAGTCATGCTCGACGTCGATCCCAAGCTTGCTCTTGGGGAGGTCGCGAACGTGCCCATAAGATGAAAGCACGTCGTACTCTCCGCCGAGGAAACGATCTATTGTTTTCGCCTTCGTGGGAGATTCCACAATGACAAGTTTTTTCATGAGATAAGCGCGTACCCTCCTTCGGATTCTTGGATGCGGTTCTTGATCGCGAGGAAAGACACTGCTTGGTTTGCGATGGGAGTTTTCAGCTTAGAGAGCTCAATGATTTTGTCAATAGATAGGGGCGTTGCAGACGCCCGAAGGACATCAAGGATAATTTTTTCCTCCCGGGTTTCCGAAAGGTCTTTCGTGACCGCTTGCGCGGGAGCAAGGTGGAGTGCTTCAAGAATGTGAGCGGTGGAGGTGACGAGTTCAGCTCCGGCGCGGATGAGCGCATGTGAGCCGCGGAAATGGGGGTGCGGCGCCGGCCCCGGCACCACGAATACGTCCCGGTTTTGCTCAAGCGCGAACCGCGCGGTGGCCAGCGCGCCGGAATGTTCCGGCGCCTCGATCACGAGCACGCCGCGCCCGAGGCCGCTCACGATGCGGTTCCGCTCCAGGAAGCGATACGGCAGGGTCGGTGTGCCCGGCGGATACTCTGAAACGATCGCCCCGTGGCGATCCAAGATCCTTTGGGCGAGCCGCTCATGGAGCGCAGGGTAGATCCGGTCAATGCCGCTCCCGAGTACGGCGACCGTCTTGCCTCCTGCGTCGAGACAGCCGACGTGGCTTGCCGCGTCAACACCTAGGGCGAGCCCGCTTACGATCACAACCCCTACGCGAGCGAGTTCACCCGCGAACGCCCTCGCAAGCTCGCGGCTGGACTCTGTCGCTTTGCGGGTTCCCACTATTGCGAGCGCCGGCGTATCACGGCCGGGCAATGTTCCGCGGACATAGATCCCGAACGGCGGCCACGGGATCTCCCGGAGCCCCGGCGGGTACGCAGGATCGTTGGAGAGGATGAGGCGGATCCCTTGTCGCTCGAGCGTGCGCCATGCGGCCTCCGGGTCGATGCCGCCCGCTTTTTCTTTTGCGAGAGAACTCCACGCGGTTTGCCAGTCCTTATATTCTTGTCTCACGCGAGCGAGCGCGGGGTAGTTCGCGTGGAGCGCGAGCGCGAGCGCATGATAAGACAACGCATCAGGGGAACTGTCGGGCATTAGTGTATAGTATAGTAAAGGGCGTCGCGCGAGGCGAATTCCCGCTGTTCTGATATACTATCTAGTGGGATGCAAAATGTGCGGCGAACAGTATGGCTGAATATCGGATTTATCGCGCTCATAAGCATTGTCTTCGGCGTAGCGTTGTATTTTATGGATAGGGAGTTTCTCTTCCGTGCCGGGAGCGTATACGCAGACCGCTCGATCATCCAAGGGCAAGCGTGGTCAGTCGGCATGCTCGCGGTCCTGAAGCAGGCGGCGCCCGAAGCGAAGAGGTACGAAGAACGCCTGAGATTGCTGCTGCCAGCCAAAGACGAACTTCTTGATTTTCCTAGGCGGCTTGATGGTGTGTCGCGCGCCCATCAAGTATCTCAAACCTTTTCTTTCCGCGGTAATGCGGTTTCGCCGCAAGGGAACGAGCCCGGGTACATCGGCTTTACCATTGATGCGGTCGGCTCATATACCAACGTAGTCAATTTCTTCCGTGAACTAGAGGTTAAGTCTACGAGGTTTTTGGTGAGCATCGACAGCCTGGACATAAGCAGAAGCGACCCGCAATACCGGGCGCGCGCGGAAGGGAAGGTATTCTTCCGTTAACCACGCAAAATTCCTATGAGGAAATTTTTTAGAGTCCATCAGGAGATTATTTTGACCGCGATCGGGACCCTGTTCGCGCTCGCCGTAGCCGCCGCATTTATATGGGGCCTTGGCGCGATTATCACGAATTTCAACTTAGCCATCAATCGCCCCACGATCCCCTCTGTGCCGCCAGACTTCAACATCCGAGGAGCCCAAGAAGTGCTCGGCGCGAGAGGGATCTCCGAATAGTCCGTTCGCCTGCATGGCCTGCGCGGCTCAGAGATGTGCGCGCGATCCGGTGCGGACTTGCCCAGCCGCTAATTTTGAGGAAGAATAAGGACGACCTTTGGTTGATAGTATGCGCGATTAGCTCAGCCCCGACGCACTTATTTCTAAATTACAATTAAGGAAGTCGGGGAACCGACAGGGCGTCGGCTTGGTAGAGTGCCCAGCCCTTTCATGATACGCGCCCATAGCTCAGTGGTAGAGTGCTTGCATGACACGCAAGAGGTCCGAGGTTCGATCCCTCGTGGGCGCACCAAACCTGACCGGTCAGGTTTTCCCTGTCGAGAGGATCGCGTGCCGTTGCCCATGCGTAAAAATTATTGATAATGGCGGCATGTTCTGATAGGCTGGAGGATGAAACTATGCGGGCGGCTAGTTCAGTGGTAGAACGCTGTCCTGATAAGACAGAGGTCATAGGTTCGATTCCTATGCCGCCCACCGAATGATCCATTTCTCCCTCGCTGCCGCTTATAAGACAGAGGTCGAAGGTTCGATTCCTTCCACACCCACTCGATTCGCCTCAAACTATTGAGGCTCACTCGCGGTAAACCGCCCCAGCGAATCGAGTGTCCCGAGTGAAGTCGAGGGACGTATTTCATATTGTAAGACGCGTACTCGCGATTCGAAACTGTTTACCTCACGGCAATGGCGCCTAAGATTATTTATGAAGATGCAGATTTTCTTGCCGTAAACAAGCCGGCTGGACTGCTCGTGCACCGCGTTTCAGGGAAGCGTGGCGAAGACGAGACGCTCACGAGCTGGCTTCTCTCCCGTTATCCCGAGATAAAGCGCGTCGGCGACGATCCGGAGGCGCGGCCCGGCATCGTGCATCGCCTGGACCGCGAGGCATCCGGCGTGCTCCTTGTGGCGAAGAATCAGGACACATTTCATTATTTAAAATCTCTTTTCAAAACGCGCGCGATTACGAAAATTTACCTCGCATGGGTTCGCGGCAGAGTTCTGCCGCGGAGAGGCGCGGTGGAGAGTCCGATCGGCATGGTTCGCGGCACGCTCAAGCGGTCGCTCCGCGGCGCGCTCATGCGCAAAGAGGCTGTCACAGAGTATCGTGTCTTAGAGTATGCGGGCGAAGGGACTAAGGAACCCTTCTCGTTCCTCGAGGTGCGGCCTCGCACCGGAAGGACGCATCAGATCCGCGTGCACCTCCAGAGCATCGGGCACCCGATCGTGGGCGACCGGCTCTACGGACCGAAAAGCCAGCCGGCATGGGCGACGCGGCTCATGCTGCATGCGCTCTCGCTCGAATTCACCACCCGGCAAGGGGAGCGTCTTAAAATAGAAGCAGAACCGGATACGGGGTTCGTACGGCCTCGTTTCGGGATAGACGGGTCGGCCGAAGCGGCGTGATTGGGGGCGTGTGTGCAAGAGAATTTCGGCGCAGATACGGCATGAGAGTTATCCACAGGAGCTTTCTACGCCAGGCCTTGCAGCTATGGTATACTCTATCTGAACTTCAAAAGGTCGATTTTATCGCAGAATCTTATGCAACAGAATCGAAATCAGGAAGCGCGCGGTTTTACGCTCATC
>MHLC01000009.1 GCA_001818655.1 Candidatus Liptonbacteria bacterium RIFCSPLOWO2_01_FULL_56_20 | reverse complement strand
TTTTTCGTACGGGGCGTGGGGCAGTACGCTGGACTTCATCTCAACGTACCTTCCCATCCACGGAGTCGAGAAGGTTAGTGACCAAGCACGCATCTCTTTCTGCGATCTCTATTTTGCGAGAGACTATCAGTCGTTTAACTTCGCTAGAGCCAAGACACTCTTCGAAAAGGCGGGGGCGAAGGTCGAGGAACGCCTTAACGAGCCCAACGACCGAGATGCTGAACTTCACCTCCAGTGCACATTCGGTTCCTTTGATTTCTCGCTCTACGAATTCAGGGGAAGTGTTTGCGCATCGGTTGGTGGGGCGGTTCGAACAGACAGCTCTGCAGTGAAGCGCGGGGAGTTCCCGCGCCCTCCAGTGCTCTGGCAGGCCACTCACCAGGAATTCATGAAGTTCGTGGGAGCGGTAGAAGCATCACTCGTCGGCCATGGCTTCCCGGAAGAATGCCGCGTCTTCATGACTTTCGAGATGCATCACGTCCGTGCGGATGTAGCATGCTGTTACCATCCCATTTTCCCCGAACCAGAGGCGCAGATATGGCGGGGATTGGTTTGGGACCAACGCCGCGTAGTTCCTCCCAAGTTTTCCATCACCTTCCTTTTATAAGAAGGTGGGCTAAAAGGAGAAGGAGACGGTACGGCGCCGAGATATACCTCTCGGCGCCACTCTTTTCCAAAAATTGTGTTGTCAAATAGTTTGTCAAACTTCCAATTGACACATTGTTATTTCAAGGTAAGGTGGTAGGTAAAATGGTCAAAAATAAAAGTCAAAATATGAATAAGGACATAAACCTTCTGGCAAAACTCGGATTTACGCCGACCGAATCGAATATCTACCATGCCCTCTTGAAACATGGACCGGCCTCCATCCGCGGCCTTGCCAGCGTAACCGAAATTAATCGCGGGACCGTTTATGAGGCGCTAAAGAGACTAGCCGATAAAGGCCTTGTAGTTCGTTCTCAAAAGAAACGCGAGCGGCGGTTTGTCGCCCAAAACCCGGAAATGTTAGAGGTTCTCTTCAAAAACGAGCGCCGTCGCCTAGTTTCTATCCGCAAGGAATTGACCAGAACGCTGCCAGAACTTAAAACACTGTATGGCATATCACATCATCAACCCGTTATTTGCATTTACGAGGGGCACTCCGGCGCCGCGTTCATCTTAGAAGATGTCCTTAAAACCATGTCGACTGAAAAAGATAAAGAGTATTATGTATACTCGGCGGCAAATATTCGGGAGCATCTTTACTTTAACTTTGGCAGTTTCTCTGACCGCAGAATTAAAGCCGGAATTCGGGCGAAAGTTATAGCCATCGGCGGCGGCGGAGAACTCCGCGGCCTAGATGAAAGAAAATGGCTTAGCGACAAAAGCGGTGTGCCGGCCTATACCATCATTTACGGAAAGAAGGTGGCGATGATTTCCCTCGGTCCCGGCGGTAAGCCCATCGGCGTGGTTATTGAAGACGCAGGGATAGCTCAGACCCAACGCCTTATTTTTGAATCTCTTTGGAAAGCGTTAGCGTAGGCCCAACACGAACCGACAGTATTCAAAAAAGTGGCGGAAAAAGCCGCATCCTAGAGTGTGGCTTTTTCTTTCCTGAGCAGCTGGAGTTTTTTCCTGCTCCCCCAGCGAAATCCTCCTGCCCGTCCGTCCGCGCGTATCACGCGGTGGCACGGGACGCGGTACTTCCGCGAATCGTAGCGGTTCAAAATATTCCCGACCGCGCGATAGGCGCGCGGACGGCCCGCGCGGCGCGCGACCTCCTTGTAGGTCAGCGTCTTACCGCGCGGAATGCGGCTCACGGCCGCGAGTACTTTTTTGGCGAATAAGGTCATGCGCTTGCTTCAATATCTTCTGGCTCGCCCGGTATCCTCCCAAGATCCGCCTCGCGTCATTTAAGAGAAACCATCCATAGCCGTTATGCTCGTGCGAGAGCTTGATGTCTGCGCGACGGGTCTCTGCGAGGTAAAAGATCACGATCTTATACACCGGTTGATTCTCTTTGCGGAAATAGTACCGTTCGTGCGCCTTGAAATCGCGGATCAAGCGGAGGTCGTGGACGCCTAAGCCAGTTTCCTCTTTTGTCTCGCGTATCGCCGCGGCCAAGCTCTTTTCCTCGCTCTCGATCTTGCCTTTTGGGAAGTTCCAGTAACGGCCGCGGTGGTAGAGGATCAAAAACCTCAGCCCGTCTTCGGTCCTCCGATATACGATGATGCCTGCAGAAATTTCCCGTTTTATTTTCTTCTCCGGAGGGTTCATTTTTTAAGCGTATTCATCATTGTATCAAGCGGCCATGCGTTTACAACGTCTTTTTTCTCGACCCAGCCGCGTCGCGCCTGCGCAATGCCGCATTCAAGATACGAAAAGTGCGCGGAGCTATGCGCGTCAGAATCGATCGCGAGCTTCACGCCTGCCTGCACGCATTTCTTGATATATTCGTCCTTGAGATCCAGACGGTCGGGGTAGGCATCGATCTCCATAACGGCTCCCGCGGCTTTTGCCGCCTTGATTATCGCTTCCATATCCACGTCGTAGGGGTCGCGTTTCTGGATAATCCGGCCCGTGGGATGGAAAAGGATGTCCACGTGCGGGTTCTTGACCGCCCGCACGATACGTTCGGTCTGGTCTTTCCGCGACAAGTTGAAATGCGAGTGCACGGACGCGCCCACAACGTCCAGCTTTGAGAGCACTGAATCGGGCAGGTCAAGCGAGCCGTCCTTTAGAATGTCGCACTCGCTGCCCGTGAGCACTCTGATCTTCCCGCCAAGCTTTTTATTCACCCGGCCGATCTCGGCCATCTGTTTCATGATGCGCTTCTCATCCAACCCGTGCGTCATGGCCAAGCGCTTCGTATGGTCGGTGATTGCAAGGTATTTCAGCCCTCGCGCAGATGCGGCCCGCGCCATCGTCTCAATAGAATCCGAGCCGTCGGTCCAGTCGGTCTGCGCCTGGAGGTCTCCCTCAAGGTCGTGGTAGTCCACGAGCCGCGGGAGGCGATGCTGCTTTGAGAGCTCGATCTCGCCGGCGTTCTCGCGCATCTCGGGCTCGATGTAATCCATGCCGAGCGCCGTATAGAGTTCTTCCTCGCTCTTGCCTGCGATCTGTTTCTTGCCGCGGAAAAGGCCGTACTCGTTCAGCTTCAGCCCTTTTTTCATCGCGAGCTGACGCAGGGCGATATTATGGTCTTTGGAGCCGGTAAAATAATTCATAGCCGCGCCGTAGGATCCTGCCGCGACCACGCGGAGGTCCACGTCCAAGCCAGATCTGATCTTGATCGCCGACTTTGTTTCGCCGTGCGCATACACCCGCACCGCTTCGGGCATGTTCACGAAATAATCCATGACCGGCCTCGGTGTTTTTGAAACGATCAGGATGTCCACGTCGCCGATGGTCTCTTTGCGGCGGCGCACCGACCCCGCGACCACCACGCGCTCGACTTCTTTGAGTCCTTTGAGGCGCGCCTCGATCGCCCGCACGTCGGGCATCACGAACCCCAAGATGAAGCGCCCGCTCGACCGCTTCACGAACCCGATCCCCTTCAAGATGTTCTCCTCGCTCTTTTTCCCGAATCCGGGAATGCGGCCGATCTTGCCCGCGCGGGCCGCGCGTTCAAGGTCTGCAAGCGACTTGACCCGCAACGCCTGATAAAGCTTTTTAATGGACTTCGGGCCAAGCCCTTCTACGGCCCGGAGCCCCGCAAGGTCAACCGGGGTCTTTTTCTTGAGCTCGTCGTAGTATGCGGTATGCCCTTTTTTGATGAGCTCCTCAAGCTTTTCGGCGATGGAGACGCCCACGCCCGGGATTTCTTCAAGCGCCCGGAGGCCCCCGCGCGCGTAGATATCTCCCACATTTTCCTCAAGCCCCTCTACCGCAAGCGCGGCTTTTTCATAGGCGCGCGGCTTGAACGGCACATCCTGCATGTCGAGATATATGGCGATCTCGGAGAGGATCCGGGCGGCTTCCTGGTTCGAGATGTGCGCCATTAGTGCCCTATGTTCGTCGGAGTATGGTCCCTGATAACCGGCTCGCTGGCCTTGGGCGGCGGCAGAACCAGGTCCGGCACGGCGAGGAGAACCAAGGCCGAAACGGCCGTGAACAGCCCTCCCAAGATAAATACGACCGAGAAGCCGAAATTCTGCGCGATCACGCCTCCGAGGAATCCGGACGCGCCCGCCGAGACGCCGACCGCGGTGCTGTCCAGGGCCCAATCGAACGAAACGCGGTCGCGGTCAAGGTGCCGCGAGAAGATCGCCGGCCAGGAGGCGGCGTAGAGCGCGAATCCCAGCGAGTGAAACACCTGGAAAAAGTAGAGCTGCCACAGGCTCCGCACGAACGCGAAGCCGAACGCGGAGAGCGACGCGATGAACAGCCCGAGGATAAGCGCGTAGAAATCGTCCTTCTCTCCTGTGCGGCGGTCAAGGAAATTCGCGAGCGGCAGCTGAAGGATAGATTTCAGGAACCAGTAAATGGCTGCGGCGGTGCCTACCGAGACAAGGGTCGCGCCCTCCACCTTCCCTATGATGAACACCGAGAATACCGGGTCTACAAGCCCCCAGCCCGCGAGAAGCGCGAGGTCCGCGAGGATGAAGTACTTCACGACCCGCCCCACCCGAAAATCAAGATCTATGCGCAGCTTCATTGCTTCATTCTACTTGCCCGTCTCCGCGCTCACAAATGCGAACGCGCCATCTTTGAACACGACCGTTGTCCTGCTTCCTCTCATGACCTCTTTCCTCAATATTTTCTCTGCGAGAGGAGCGCGGACCTTTTCCTCTATCGCCCGCCGAAGCGGCCGCGCGCCGAACGCCGGCTCGTAGCCGAGCTTCGCGATCTGCTGTACGGCGGTCGCGTCGAATGTAAGCGTGATCCCTTGCGCCATAACGCTCTCCGAGATGTCGCGGAGGTTCATCTGTGCGATCTTTTCCACGTCCGCCATCGCAAGGTTTTTGAACACGATGATCTTTGAGAAACGGTTGAGGAGCTCCGGCTTGAAGACATCGGTGAGTTTCCGTTTGAGGTAGTCCGCGATCTCCGTCATGGTCTGTCCCTGGCGCAGCGCCTCGTTGATGATGTCCGAGTGCGCGTTCGAGGTCGCGATGATGACGGTATTTTGAAAATCCACGACTCTTCCGAAATTATCCGTGAGCCTGCCGTCGTCGAATACCTGGAGGAACAGGTTCAAAATGTCGGGGAACGCCTTTTCGAATTCATCCAAAAGAATCACGCTGTACGGTTTTTGCCGCACCGCATCCGTGAGCGCCCCGCTTATCGCGCCGTCCGGAGAGCCGATGAAACGATAAAAGCTTTGTTTGTCCTGATACTCGGTCATGTCGAACCGTATCATGGCTTTCTCCGAACCGAACTGCACCCGCGCGAGCACCTTAGAGAGTTCTGTTTTGCCCACGCCCGTCGGACCCACGAACAAGAAGTTCGCGATCGGGCCGCCGGGACGCGCGAGTCCGCTCCGATACACGCGGAGCGCGTCCGAGACGGCTTTCACGGCCTCGTCCTGGTCAACGAGCCGCTCGTGGATCGTGTCCTCGAGACGCATGAGCGATTCCGCCTCGGCCTTTTTCGCCTCGTGGATCGGAACATTCACTTTCTCCTCGGCGACGGCGACAATGGCGTCGGGCCCTAAAAACTTCTCGCCGCCCCGCTCTGCCCTGACCAGGGCTTCCTTGAGTATCTCTTCGGCGCTCGACGGCAAAAACTTGTCGCGAAAATACTTTTTCGCGAGCGTGACCGCCATCTTGATCGCCCCCAAGCTGATGAGCGCGCGCGACGTCTTTTCAAGAATAAGGCTCTCGTACACGAGGATCTTCTTCGCGTCAAACTCGCTTACTTCTGCCACGCGAATCACCTCAAACGCCCCCGCGAAATCGCTCCGCGGCTCGATGAGCTGCTTGAACTCGCGGGGATACGTTGCCCCGATAACCGGGAACCGGTCGTTCATGATAACAGGGATAAGGGCGTCAGCGACGGACAAATAGGCCGTGCCTGAAGTGTGCACGAGGTTGTGGATCTCGGGAACATAGAGCACGACATTCCCCGCGACGAGGATCTCCTGCACGATGGCCTGGATCCTCTTATGGAGCTCGTCTGGCGGCGCGCCGGCAACGAGGCTCCCTATCTGGAGCGCGACCAGCCGCTTGTCAAAGAGCGCGGGCGGCACGCGATCCTTTGCCATCTCATAGGCGAGGTGGGCGATGATCGTCTCCTTACCCACCCCAGCTTCTCCCACGAGGAGCGCGTTGGGGTTTGCCGCGCGAGAAAGCGCGTCCACCAAGCGGTCGTATTCCTGCTCGTGGCCGATCAAAAATCCTATCTGTTCTTCTCGCGCAAGGTCGGTGAAGTCATAGCTGTAGCGGTCAAGGGTCGGCGTAGGCCGCGAGGTCCATGCACGGTTCATAATGCGGTGCCGGAGCCGCCGCTCTCCCGTAAGCATCATCCCGCCCAAACTCTGCGGCAGGCGCCGTACTCCCCACATCTGCCTCCGGATGGATCCGAAGATGAGGGCGAGCTCAAGGTCTGCCTGCGCGATATTGAACAGGGCGAAAAGCCGCGCCATAAACTCGTTCTGCATCGCTGGCAGCGCCGCGAAGAGCGCGCTCGCATCGATGAAGCGCTGTTTGTTCCTCTGCGAGTAATCGAATGCGGCCACGACGAGCGATTCCGCGTCGCTGCGGGACTCTCCGGCTTTTTTCACGCTCCTCGCCGATTCTCCGGAAAGAAACTCGTCAACTTTCTCCTGGAACTCTTTTGGCTTCACGTCAAGCCGCCGAAGGGCCTCCCGCACCGCATCTACCCGGAATAACTGCTTGGCGGTCTCAAGGAAAAAATCCGTGCGCAGGAGCGCGCTCCGATCGTAGGCGTGCTCGAGCGCGGTGAATGCTTTGGGCGCAAGATAGCGGCTGAGGTCTATCGCATCTGCCTGCGGCATCTCGCTTATCGGCCTGTCGCCTTCCCGCATGTGCACCAGCCGGTCAAGAAGAAAAAGCCCCAAGAGCAATCCCAGCCAGAATACCCAGAGGATGTCAGAAATGAAGAACGAGAACGCGGCCGCAATGAGCACGAGGTACGCGATATAGCTCACTATCCGGACCGTGAGCCGGCCCGCGACCGTCATATGGAGCCGCGGATCGTCGAACGTGAACGTGCGGCCCGAGGAACGGTTATTGGTTTCGTACGGCATAGAGCGGAGAGAAGATGAGCAGCGCGGGCAGAACGAGCCACGCGCCGTAGAGCACGAGGAACACGCATGCCGCGGCGGCGTATACGGCAAGTCCGATCACGATCCGTCCCGAACGGAACACCACCCCGAGGATCCTCCCCGGAGCCGTGTAGTCCTTGTAGAGCGGCGAGAAAAAATACCGCATCGTGATGCGCACGGCGAATGTCCGGTCAAGCCGCTCAAGGAACGTGATGAACGCGTGAAAAAACACTCGCGACCCGTCCACGTACCAGTGATGGAAAAAGTCGCCGACGCGGGAAAAAAGCCGCTGAACCACGTAGACGAGCGCGAAGTTCATCCCTCACTCTTCAGAGATCGCGCCTCAATGAGGCGACAACCTCGTTCCGCGAATGACCTTTCATAATGTAGTGCGGCACACCCCACCTTTTTGAACAACGGGCTACAAGCAACGAACCCGGCAGCTCGCAAGAGTGAGGGATTCATTGCTTAAATTATATCAAATACCCCGCGTTCCCGCGCGGGACCAATACGCGCCTTAAAACAAACTCTTCTGCGGTTTCCCTCCCGCCCGCTCCGCGTCGTCAAAAATTGAAATTTTTCCGTATTCGCCGTCGTAGCCGGGCGTAATATGCACCTTGCCAGCGCGCATGCGGACCACGGCTTCGGCAACCTCGGGCTGAAGGCCCGCGCGCAGATCCGACTCGCTCGCGCGAAGCAGGATCTCGAATTCCGACCCGAATCGCTGCAGGGCCTCGCCGTGCACCTTCCATACGCTCTTCGCGCCGGCTCCCACGCCGAGCGCCTCGGCGATCACCTCGTCAAACGGCACGAAATTATAAAACGGCTTAGCCCACGCCGGCTTGAACCCCGCGGGCCGGTCCTTGGCAGCGAGTTCGTCTACTCTCGCCATCACCCCCACGGTCACTGGCTTGCCGCACACCGTGCAGATCCCTTTATGCGACTTTGTCTCTTCGGGACTCCACGCCACGTTGCAGTCCCGATGGCCGTCATAATGATACCTGCCCTCTTCGGGAAAAAACTCCACGGTGCCGACCAGGGATCTGTCGCGCGTGCGCAGGGCGTTCATGATCCCCGCGTAAGAAAGGTCTGCATCGAACATCGTGGCTTCGCGGCCGATGCGCGGCAGCGAATGCGAATCAGAGCTTGAAATAACGGCCTTGCTGTCGAGGAACGGTATGCGCCAGTTCATCGGCGGGTCGGACGAAAGGCCGGTCTCGATCGCGAAGATCTGACCGGTCAACTCGTCGAAGCACTCTTCGAGCGAATTGAATCCCGATTTTGAGCCGAACACGCCGAACCACGGCGTCCACACGTGCGCGGGAACGAGCGCGCAGTCGGGCGAAGCGGCGAGCGCTATTTTCAAAAGTTCTTTTGAATCGATGCCGATGATGGGCCGGCCGTCCGATTTCAAATTTCCCACCCAGCCGAGCTGGGTATTTATTTTCTCCGCCGCCTCAATGGACGGCGCATACACCAGGTGGTGCACGCGACGCACGGCTCCGTTCTTGCTATAGATGCAGCTGATCTCGCCGCTCAACATGAACCGCGTGGCCCGCGGATCATGCGGCGCGGCTTCGTGCGATGCGTAAGATTCTTTGATGCGATAGAGGCCCGGTTCAGCTGGCTCAAGCTTTTCTTTTATATCTCCGAACCACAAGGGGTGCGTGAAGTCGCCGGTGCCCAAAACCGCGATGCCTTTTTTCGCCCCCCACAGCGCGAGGTTCTCGAGCACCATTTGCGGGCTCACCGCCCGCGCGTATTTCGAATGGATCTCCATGTCCGCGATGAATTCCATCCGATCATTATACTCGCCCGCACTGTATGGACAAAAGCGATATGATTGCTGCCTGGTGCGCGCTCGAGGGATTCGCCGCTCAATTAAAATTGAGCGAGCCTCGCCCAACCCGGCTGGGCGGGAACCCCGGACCCCTGCGGGCCGGCCCGCTTCGCCATAGCTCCCGCTTCGACGAGTCGAAGACGAGGCGAGTCAGCGAGGCGAGCGGGCAGGTACTCGGTATCCCGCACATAGTGGGCGCACCAGGATTTAAACCTGGGACCTACCGCGTGTAAGGCGGTCGCTCTAATCGCTGAGCTATGCGCCCACTATAAGCGGGATTGCGATTTGTTTATCAAAATTCTACGCGAGCTTGAGTTTTTAGACAAATCGGGAATAAACAAGACGCTCTGCCACTGAGCTAAACGCCCTTTCTAAATCTAACGTGGCGGATAAACGAGTCGCCCTGCCTGCTGACAGGCCTGCCACCCACCGCCTATGGCGAGGTCCCGCTTTGGCGGCGATGAGCTAAGCGCGCTCTCCGCCACACTATACAAAGCCCCAGGGTTTTTTGGAAAAGCTATCTATTTTGCACTCTCACGAGAAGCCTTCCCGGATTTTTAACCCTATTCCGCTTGTCCTCCCTGATGAGGCGGTGGACAGCTCGCCGAAATCTGTCGCGGCCGGCCTTCCGGTCGGTCAAAAGAAAGCATCCTTCAGATCTTGCTGGTCCAAGGTGGATTTGGATATGCGTTCTAATGAACTTCCCGATGCCTCTTAGTGCGGATCTATTCTGTCTCTTGCCGATGCCGAGTTCGTAGAGTTCCAAACGGAACCCTTTTCGGCCGTCGGTGCGGATGCGTGCGCGATACGGCGCGTCAGATCTGTTCGGAGGCGCTTCGTCGTTCTCGCCGTATTTACCGGTTGTTTTTACTCCGAAGACGGTCACGATCGTATCTCGCGTCACCCGAAATTCTTCTGCAGAGCCGGATTCGTTCGCGAGGAGCGTCTGATACGCCGGTACGACCATCTTCTTGCCTTTCTGGTTCAGTTCGGAATAAAGGCGACTCTTGCCAATTTTCCTGTTAGTAATCAAAATAGAGATTGCCATACTCGGTCGGGCCGCCGGGATTCGAACCCGGACTTCCGCCGAAGGCGGATCCGCCTCGGGCGGAAAATCCTCCTTCGTCCCGCACCTTTCTTTGGGTCGGGGCACCCGGATTTGAACCGGGACTAAATCCTCCCAAAGGACTCGTGCTGCCGTTACACTATGCCCCGGGAAAAAGGTGCGGGGCAAGAAAGACTCGTGCTACCGTTACACTACGGCCCGATGGAGTAGAGTGTACCTTGCGCGAGAAACTTTTCAAGTTTGCCTGCAATATAAATCTATACTATATTCTTGTTGTCATATTGCCCCTGTAGCTCAATGGACAGAGCAGCTCCGTTCTAAGGAGAAGGTTCCGGGTTCAAATCCTGGCGGGGGCGCCAAACAGGATTTGTCAAATTTTTGGAGATGGACGGAGAGGTTTGCTCGCCGCGCCCGCAGGCGCGGCGAGCAAACTATCGCTTTGGCTTCCAAAAAATCAGGAAGTCTAATTTGGTGCCCTTTGTTTGAAAATGCACGCAAACTATCGCTTTGGCTTCCAAAAAATCAGGAAGTCTAATTTGGTGCCCTTTGTTTGAAAATGCACG
>MHLC01000008.1 GCA_001818655.1 Candidatus Liptonbacteria bacterium RIFCSPLOWO2_01_FULL_56_20 | reverse complement strand
CGGTTAATCCCTAACTTTATGGGTGCAAACCCCGAGCAAGACGTCATTTATTTTGCGAGGACCGATTTCCGGAACCAGAATCGGTTATTCGGCATCCGGAGGAATGACCGGAGGCAGCATACGTACGTGATCGGGAAGACCGGCACCGGCAAGAGCGCGCTCCTCCACAACATGATCATCCAGGACATCGCGAACGGCGAAGGCGTTGCCGTGGTGGACCCGCACGGAGAATTGGTGGAAGGCCTGCTCGAGAAGATCCCGGACGAGCGCATTGACGACGTGATCTATTTTAATCCGGCCGATACCGACTACCACATCGGTTTTAACATCCTTGAATTGCCCGACCCCAAGTACAAGCACCTTGTCGCCTCCGGGCTCATGGGGATTTTCACGAAGATCTGGTCTAACGTATGGTCGGCCCGGATGGAATACATTTTGAACAACGCCATCCTCGCGCTTCTCGACACTCCGGGTTCGACGCTCCTCGGCATCCCGCGGATCCTGGTTGACAAGGATTACCGGCAGAAAGTGATCGCGAACGTGAAAGACCCGGTGGTCAAGGCGTTTTGGATCCATGAATTTGAGGCGTGGCGCGACCAGTTCCGAAACGAGGCCATCGCGCCGATCCAGAACAAGGTAGGCCAGTTCCTCTCTACCGCGCTCATCAGGAACATCGTGGGCCAGTCCAAGAGCACGATTGACATTTTCGATGTGATGAACAGCGGGAAAATTTTTCTCGTGAACGTTTCAAAAGGGAGGATCGGCGAGGACAACTCCGCGCTCTTGGGCGCCATGCTCATCACGAAGATCCAGCTCGCGGCAATGGAGCGCGTCCGCGTCCCGGAGAACGAACGCGTTGATTTTTATCTCTACGTGGACGAGTTCCAGAACTTCGCGACCGACTCGTTCGCTGGCATCCTCTCCGAGGCGCGGAAATACCGCTTGAATCTTACCCTTGCGCACCAGTACATCGGACAGCTTGTGACCGACACCTCGACCAAAGTGCGCGACGCCATTTTCGGGAACGTCGGCACCATGCTCGTGTTCCGTGTCGGGGCCGCGGACGCCGAATTCTTAGAAAAGGAATTCGAGCCGGAATTCACCATTCAGGACATCGTGAACCTCCCCAACTTCCAGATCTACCTGAAGCTCATGGTGAACGGTATCACGTGCCGCCCGTTTTCCGCGGCCACCCTTCCGCCGTTCAAGGTGGAATCGTCTCCGGAGGTCGTTCAAGACCTAATCAAGAGTTCGCAGAAGCGGTACGGCCGTCCGCGTCACATCATCGAAGAAGAGATCAACCGCTGGAGCGGCATGATGAGCGAGTCGCTTGCGGCAGAGGCGCATGGCGCAAGCGGCGCCGCGCGGTATGACGCGGTGTGTTCCGCGTGCGGCAAGGCCACGAAGCTGCCTTTTGAGCCCACACCCGGCAGGCCGGTGTATTGCAAGGAATGCTTGCAGAAGATCAAGGCAGGGGAGATGCAGCCGGTGCGCATGCCGCGTGGCGGCGCAAAGCAGCCGCGCGAAAAATATTTGTCCGACCTCGCGGGGATGGGCATAGAATTCGACGCACGATCCGAGGGGCGGAGGCCCGCGGGAGGGCCGCCCAGAGAAGAGCGCAAGCAAGCCGCGGAAGAAAGAGAGCCGGCTCCTCCGCGAACTGCACCTGCGCCGCTGTCTGCTCCGGCGCCGCCAGCACTCTCGCTTTCTGAATTGAAACCGGTTGAGCGGACGCCCAAACAGAGACCAGCGCAGGCCGAGACAGACATTGAAGAATTGCGGCACGCGATCGCTGAGTCGCTGAGCAAGGCCGCGAAAGGAGAAGATGCCGCGGCGGGAGAGGAGAAGCCAGAGGGATGATCCCACACCTTTCGAGAGACACGGCCATACTATTTATTGGAACAATGTTTCCTCATCGAACACAGATCATTGTGAAGAGGCGCAGGAGTTCGAGGTCGCGGAGCGGCGAATCTTCAAAAGGTGAGGGATGACGTTCCATATCCTCACGATCTTTCTCAAGATATTCGATTCATATCTTACGGAATCGCTCGTGAAACGCGCCCGCGAAAAAGGCATTCTTGCGATCCGCGTCCATGACCTCCGCGATTTCGCAAGCGGCAGGCACAAAAAAGTTGACGACCGTCCGTTCGGCGGCGGACCCGGGATGGTGCTTCAGGTGGGGCCGATATACAGGGCGGTGCAGTCGCTCACGCGCGCGCGCAAGAAGCGGCGCGTGATACTTTTCAGTACGCGGGGGAAGAAGCTTGACGCGAAGACCGCGAAGCGCTTGTCGGCGTACAAGGAACTGGTCCTTATCTGCGGACGCTACGAAGGCGTGGACGAGCGGGTGGCGCGGCATATCGCAGACGAAGAGATCTCCATTGGGGAGTACGTGCTCTCCGGAGGCGAGTTGCCCGCGCTCGTGCTCATAGAGGCGGTGAGCAGATTCCTCCCCGGTTTCTTGGGCAAGCGCGAGTCGCTTGAAGAATTCAAGGGTTCGTATCCGTCGTGGAGCCGCCCAGAAGTGTTTGTGCCGAAAAAAGGGGAGGCGTGGGCGGTGCCCAAAGCGCTCCTTTCCGGCGACCATAAGAAGATAGAGAAATGGCGCCGGCAGAAATAGCGTTTTATACGGCCTCCGCGTTCCTTGTGGGCGTGCTCGCCGCAGGGCTTGCGTGGAACGTGTACCTTACATTCCTGCTTGCCGTTCTGTTTATCGGCATTTTGTTGTTCAAGCAAAAAGGCCGTTTCCGCGCATCGCCGTATGCGCCCATCCTATTACTGCTCCCGTTGTTTGCGGGATTTTTTTATTACCATTTTTACGTCAACCTCCGTTCGGCGCGGGATCATATTGTGTTGAACGAGCAGGCGACCATCCGGGCCGTGGTAACGAACGAGCCCAGCCGGAATATCACGTATCAGGCGTTCAGCGCCTCTCTCGAGCCGCCGTTCCACGGCGAGATCAGCGTATATGCGGGACTGTTTCCTGAAGTCGCTTACGGCGACCTCGTGGAGATGCAAGGCAAGATACAGCCGCCTGCGCTTACGGCGGGCCTGCCTCTTATGGCTTTTCCCGAGGTCAATGTCGTGGGGCGTCATCAGGGTTTTTGGCTCAAAGAGCGGCTTTTGTCGCTGAAACAGACGCTCATCAGCCAGTTCCCCAAATTTCTTCCTGCAGACCCGGCAGCTCTTTTAGGAGGCCTTACCTTTGGATCGCGCGCAGAATTTACAAAGGAATTCAAAGACGCAATGGCTAAGAGCGGCACCACGCACCTCGTGGCGCTCTCGGGATACAACATCGCGATCTTGGTGTTCGCGGTCGCGGGCGCCCTCCGCGGCTGGTTCCGGCGGAGGACGACGTTCTATCTTACCGCGCTCGTCATATTTCTCTTCGTGCTTATGGTGGGCGCCGAAGCGTCGGTCGTGCGCGCGGCGATCATGGGTTTCTTGGGGCTCCTCGCGCACGAAGCAGGGCGGCGCTACAATTTCAGAAATGCGGTAACGCTCACGGCGGCCGCCATGGTGATCCAGAATCCGACCATTCTGCCTGCGGGCGTCGGTTTTCAGCTGTCGTTCTTGAGCTTGCTCGGCATGATATACGGCGGGCCGGTGTTCACGCGTTTGTTCGGGTTTGAGGGGAAGAGTTCGGGGCTTCTCGGATGGCGGGAGAATCTCACGATGACGCTGGGCGCGCAGCTCGCCGTGCTCCCGATCCTCGTAGCGCGTTTCGGCGGATTTTCCTTGACCGCGATCCTCGCGAATATCCTGATCCTCGAGGCGGTGCCTCTCACGATGTTTTTCGGTTTCGCGCTCGCGTGTCTCGGCTCATTGTTCGCGCCCCTTGGGTTCATACTTGCCGCGCCGGCTTACCTCCTTTTGCGTTACGAGAGCGCGGTCATCGGATTATTTGCGAATATCCGTCTTCCGATAGGTGATTTTCTTTCGAACTCATTTCTTATGGTACTCTACTATATGGTGTTCGTTGCGGTGATCATTTCTTTTCGCAGACGTCCGCCGACGTAACTACCCCCACACACGCGCACATGAAGAAAACGGACAATCTGACCATTATCCTCGTCGCCGTATTCGCGGCGCTCGACATATTCGTATGGCACGAGGTCGTATTTGCGGGGCCCGACGAGCGGGGTGCGTTGTATTTTCTGGATGTCGGGCAAGGCGATGCCGAGCTCCTCGTGCTCCCAGGCGGCGTGAAGGTGCTGACCGATGCGGGGCCTGATGCAGCGATCTCGCGCAGCCTGGAGGGCGTGCTCGCATCTACCGACCGATACATCGACCTCGCGGTCATTTCTCACCCCCAGGAAGATCATTACGGCGGGTTCAACGACCTGTTCCGGCGGTACCGTTTCGGCGCGTTCGTGGTGAATGGCAGGAATGCTGATCCCGCAACTGGAGGCGCGTGGGACGCGTTGCTAGAGAAGCTCACGCGCGAGCACATCCCAGTGATCACTCTTCGCGGCGGGGATCGCATCCGCTACCGCGATTCCAGGATAGACATCGTTTCTCCAGACGACAGTTTTGTTTGGAGCGGAGAGCTGAACGATACCGGCCTGGTGGAGCATGTGCACACGCCGGCGTGGAGCGCGCTCCTCGCTGCCGACATAGGGTTCAACGTGGAAGATTATCTTGTGCGTCACGTTGACCTCCGCGCGGATATCTTGAAAGTTCCACATCACGGCTCCAAATATTCTTCAAGCGAGGAACTATTGCGCGCGGTGCGTCCCAGGCTTGCCGTGATCGAGGTAGGGGAGCGGAACCGCTATGGGCACCCCACCGAGGAAACGCTCGCGCGCCTTGCGGCTTCCCGCGTGCGCGTTCTCCGGACAGACCGGAGCGGCACGATCAGGGTCGTGGGCGAGGGCGGGAAACTGCAGGTTTTTGTCGATAAGTAGCAGGATGTCAAGTCCGCGCGGCCGTAATGAAAGCAAACTTTCCCTCCGGCCTTGTTGCCAAGTATAATTGAAGAACATGACGCTTCTGATCAAGAACGTGATTCTTGTTGGCGCAGAACATTCCCATGCGGGAGGGGTTGACGTGTTCGTGGCAGGGGAGCGGGTCTCTGCGATCGGCAGGTTCCCGCATAAGGGCGCGGACGAGGTGGTGGACGGCGGCGGCGCGTATCTCTCGCCCGGATTCATTGACGCGCATACGGAGTCCGACCATTCGCTCGGCCTCCTTGCGCACCCTTCGCAGGAATACTTTTTGCGCCAGGGAGTTACCACGATCATCGGAGGCCACGACGGCGTGTCCTTGGCACCGCTCCTCTACGGCGGCCTTGAGGCATTCGAGGAATGGGCGCACGTGTCCCGGAAGAGCGTGGATTGGCATACCACGAAGGAATTTTTCGCGCATCTCGCGAAACGCCGACTCGGGGTGAATTTTGTTGGCCTCGTCGGGCACCGGAGCGTCCGCGATGCGATCACCGGCGGCGAGAGCAGGAACCTTACGAAACGCGAACTTCCCGTGCTTGAAAGAGTGATCCGCCGCGCGTTCCTCGAGGGCGCCTCTGGCGTCTCCCTTGACATGGGGCCGCGCATGCGCGACGCCGTGGCTCCGCTTGAACTAAAACTCGTCGCGCAGCTCGCGAAGCAGCATAATGGGGTGTGCGCTTTCTCGGCTGCGGGCGGTGCGTCGCTCCTCTCCACGTCAGCTGACGCGATACGTCTTGCAAAAGAAACCGGAGTGCGCGCGCTCGTCTCGCACTTCTCTCCGGCGCACGAAGAAGAAAAGAATTTCAGCGGGCTGCTCGACGCTGTTTCGGATCCTGGGGCCGGCGTTGACTTTTATTTCGACGTCTCTCCGACCGGCGCGGACCCGGTCCCTCTCTCGTCATTCCTGCCGCACTGGATAAGCCGGCTCACGCGAAAAGAGATCCTCGCGCATCTTCACGACGAGTGGATGCAGAAGAAGATCGCACACGAGTTCGCGGCCGTTTCTCCCGAGGACTTTCTCGTGATCGAGGCCCCGGAGAACGCCCCACTCGCGGGTCGGACGCTTGCCGAGGTGATGCAGCTCTATGAGATCAAGAACGCGAAGTCCGCGCTCATAAAACTCATGCGCATGAGCGGGCTCCGCGCGTTCGTTTCGTATCCGCGCATCCGAGGCGCAGACCTTCGAAAGGCGCTTGCACATCCGCATTCCCTCGTTTCTTCCTATGGGACGGCGACCGAGCGCGGGCCGTTTGCACATCGCGCGGAGCACCGCGCGCTTCCCGCCGCATTCCCGGGATTTCTCGACCGCGCGGCAAAAGAAGAATTACTCCCGCGCGAGCTCGCGATCGAAAAGATAACAAAGCGGGTTGCGCGGTTTTTCGGCCTGCACGGCCGCGGGGAGATAGCCGAGGGGAGCGTCGCGGACCTCACGGCGTGGGGAGAGCGGGGGATCAAATTCGTAGTGGTGAACGGCCGCGTGGCCATGCTAGACGGCGAGTTCCGGGGGGTGTTCGCGGGTCGCCCTCTCGCGCCTGTTCGGAGGCGTGCGTGACCCATGACAGAAGTCCGATTTTTAAAATCAGGCCATCGCCACGACTATTTCCTTTTCGCGCTCGTCGTGATCCTTACGACCGCCGGGCTTGTCATCTTGGCGTCTGCGTCGTCCGATCTCGGGAGGATAAGGTTTAACGACAGCTATTACTACTTGAAGCACCAGTTACTGTACGGGTTATCGTTCGGGATCGCGGGCTTTTTGGTCATGGCGAAGGTTCATTATCAATATCTGCGGAGGGCCGCATTCATTATGCTTCTTATAAATATCGTGCTCCTCGCGCTGGTGTTCACCACGGCGGGCATAAGCGCGGGCGGCGCGAGCCGCTGGCTAAAACTCGGCCCGCTGGCATTCCAGCCGTCGGAACTCCTCAAGCTCACCTTTATCATCTATCTTGCGGCATGGCTCGCGAACCCAAAAGTGAACCGCATCCAGAACCTCCGCGAGGGGTTTATCCCGTTCTTCATTGTTTCAGGGATACTGGCCGTTCTGCTTATTTTGCAGCCGGCGACGAGCACCGTGGTGATTCTGCTTTTGACCGGATTCACTATTTACTTTGTGAGCGGGGTGCGGCTTCGTTATGTCGCCTCCGCGGTCTTGATAGGGCTTGTGGGGCTCGGATTGGTCATCTGGCGCACCCCGTACCGTTTTGACCGCATCCTCACGTTTCTCGACCCCGCGCGGGACGTGCAAGATACCGGCTACCAGATCAACCAAGCGCTGATGACGATCGGGTCCGGCGGCTTCTTGGGCGTGGGGTACGGCAAATCCACGAGTAAGGTGAACTATTTGCCGGCGCCGCTCGACGATTCCATTTTTGCGGTCGCAGCGCAGGAGCTCGGATTTGTCGGCGCGGGGAGCCTGGTGGTCCTCTTCGGGACATTCGTGTTCCGGCTCCTGCGGATCGCGCAGGGCTTGCGGGATCGGTTCGGCCGGCTTATCCTTGTCGGATTTGCGACGATAGTGGCGCTGCAGTCGCTCGTGAACATGGCCGCGGTCTCGGGGTTGATCCCGCTCACGGGCGTGCCACTCCCTTTTATAAGTTACGGCGGCACCGCGCTCGCGGTATTCCTCACGATGAGCGGGATAGCGGTGAATATCTCAAAGTACGCCTGACGCGTCCCGATATTCGTAAAAGTAGGGTACAATAGGAGGTATGCGGCGAACGAAGAGAATTCTCTTGACCGGCGGAGGGAGCGGGGGACACGTGTATCCGCTCGTGGCCGTGGCCGAGGCGCTCCGCCCGCTCGCAGAGGCGCAGCAGGCCTCTGTGGATTTGTATTATCTTGGGCCGGACGACCAATATCGCCAGATACTTGATAAGGCGGGGATCCGGACGTATGGCCTCGCCGCAGGAAAGATCCGTCGGTACGTCTCCCTGGCGAATTTCCTTGATATTCCGAAATTTTTCATCGGCCTTATCCAGGCGTTTGCAAAGGTGTTTTGGATCATGCCGGATGCTATTTTTTCCAAAGGAGGGACAGGCGCGTTTGCCGTGGTCTTTGCCGGCTGGTTTTACCGCATCCCGGTCGTGATACACGAATCCGACACCGTCCCGGGCCTCACGAATCTCGCATCGAGCAGGTTCGCGAAAAGAATAGCGGTTGGCTTTGAGATAGCGCTGCAGTATTTCAATCCCCGGAAAGCTGTTTGGACAGGCAACCCGGTACGGAGCGACCTCCTTAAGAACCAAATGAACCCCGGAGATGCGAAACACGCGCTCCATTTCGATGCGGAAACGCCCCTCTTGCTTATTCTTGGCGGTTCGCTTGGGTCCCAGCGCATCAACGAATTCATCCTGCCTCTGCTCAAGGAGCTTCTTCACGACACGCAGGTGCTCCATCAGACAGGGTTCGCGAACTATGAGGAAGTGAAGAAATTGAGCCAGGCGGCGCTCCTTGACGTATCTGTCGGTGAAGAATTGAGGACGCGGTATCAGGCATTCCCGTATCTTGAGCGTGATATGCGGGTCGCGCTTGCGGCGGCTGATCTGGTCGTCACCAGGGCTGGAGCGTCAAACATCTTTGAGATCGCGGCCTATGGAAAGCCAGCCATCCTTATCCCGCTTCTTGAATCGGCGAACGACCATCAGCGCGTGAATGCGTATGAGTTTTCCAAAACCGGCGCCGCGATAGTGATCGAGGAGCCGAATCTTTTGCCCGGGATTTTTTTGAGCCAGGTGAAAGAATTGTTGGGCAACCAGAATGCCCTTCGGAGCATGGCAAAGGCCTCGCTGGGTTTTTTCAGATCGAATGCGGCGGAATTGATCTCGCAAGAAATTCTCAAGCTCGTCTAGGGGCGTGGGGTTTATTTAGGGCAGAACAGCCGATTTTTTCAAGCTTTTCGGCCGTTTTCTTCCGTGCTACAATAGGGAAGCCATGGTGGCGACAAAAGCGAAATCCGCTTCGGTTCGCGTGCGTTTCCCGCCGAGCCCCACGGGTCATTTTCATGTGGGCGGCGCGAGAACCGCGCTTTTTAATTGGCTGTATGCCCGGCAACACGGGGGCAAATTTATTTTACGTATCGAAGACACCGACGCGGAGCGGTCAGATCAAAAGTACGAGATCGAACTCGTCGAGGCCCTGAAGTGGCTTGGCTTGGATTGGGACGAAGGAGTTGACTGGCAGCTCGTGAACCACGAGTGGCAGGGTTCGTCTCGCGGAGAACACGGTCCGTATCGGCAGAGCGAACGGGCGCCGGTCTATAAGCGCTATTTAGAGAAACTCCTTCATGATGGGAAAGCGTATTATTGCCATTGCACGAAAGAGGATCTTGAAGCAGAGCGGCAGGCGCAACTCGCCGAGGGGATGCCGCCGAAGTACAGCGGCCACTGCCGGAATTTGACCGAGTCGCCCCGCGGTAAAAAACCGGAGCTCATACGTTTCAAAACACCGGAAGCACGCATGGAGTTTAAGGACCTTATCCGCGGGACGGTTTCTTTTGACGCAAGCCTGTTCGGCGATCTGGTGATCGCGCGGAGCGTGGAGTCGCCGCTCTATAATTTCGCGGTCGTCGTGGACGACTATGAGATGAAAATTACCCATGTGATCCGCGGCGAGGATCATCTCCCGAACACTCCGAAGCAGATCCTTTTTGCGCGGGCACTCGGTTTTCCGGAGCCGCTGTACGGGCATCTCCCGCTTATCTTGGCCTCCGACCGCAGCAAGCTCTCCAAGCGTTTTGCAGAGGTATCGATGCTGAAATATCGGGACGAAGGATACCTTCCCGAGGCGATGGCGAATTTTTTGGCATTTCTCGGGTGGCATCCTAAGGATGACCGCGAAGTGTTTTCGCTCGAAGAGCTTAAGGGGGAATTTGACCTGAAGCGAGTTCAAAAAGCCGGTGCCGTTTTCAATCAAGAGAAGCTCGACTGGCTTAATGCGCAGCACATGCGCCGATTATCCATCGACGAGCTCCTGAACCGGCTCCAGCCGTTTTTGGGCGAGAAGGGGATAGCCGCACCCAAGAGCTTCGTGCGCAAGGTGATCGCGGCGGAGCGTGAGCGGATGAAAACGCTCGGCGACTTCCTCAAGCTTGCGGGTTTTTTCTTCGAGCTTCCCGATTACGACGCGGCGCTCCTGGTGTGGAAAGGCAACAGCATGGCGAGGATAAAAGAAGTACTGGAGAAGATCTTGGCGCGCCTTGAGAAAAGTCGGGCGAGCGATTTCTCGCGCGAGAAGCTTCCCGGGGCGGTTGCCGAACTGATAAAAGAATACGACAGGGGAGCGGTGCTCTGGCCGTTGCGTGTGGCGCTCTCCGGGCAGTCGGCATCTCCCGACCCCCTTGCGATCGCCGGGGTTCTCGGGAAAGAAGAGACGCTGAGGCGGGTTACGGCGGCGATCAATAAGATCGGCCTCGCGCTTTGATGCCCATGCGGACCCAAGGAATGCATAAATTGTTCGTCGTCCTGCTCCTCGCGGTTCTTGCGCTTGGCGCAGAGGGTCTGCGTACACGCGCGCAGACCGTAAACGGAGGCACGCAACGGACCAGGGAAGAACTGGAGAGTCTTATCCGGGCGCGCGCTCAAGAGCTCGAGAAGGTGAATCGGGAACTCGAGACCGCCGAGGGGAATCTCAAGACCACGAAGGACCAGAAAGTAGGCCTCCAAAGGGAGCTCAATACGCTCCAAGCCAGCATTAATCAGCTCCAATTGAACATGAGAGCAGACGAGATCGCGAGTCAGAAATTGAACCTCGAGATTGATTCTTTGGGATATGACATCGGCGACATCGAAGCGTCTATGGACGACAAAAGAAGCGCCATCGCGCATATTCTCCGTGAACTCCAGACGAATGACCAGGACAACCTTTTAGTCGTTTTTTTGAAGAACAAAAGCCTCGCGGACGCGGTGCTTGCGACCCAGTCGCTCAGCAACATCAAATCGCAATTGAGCGTCGATATCGCAGGGCTGAATAACCTGCACCAGGAGCTCAATGATAAACTTGACTCGGTAGGGGATAAGAAGGCCGAGGTGGAGCTTCACCGGCAGAATTTGGCCGCGAGGAAGTCCATTGTGGAGGACCAAAAGGGCTCGCGGCAGGTCGTCCTGGATCAGACGAAGAACAAGGAAAGCGTTTACGAGCAGCAGCTTTCCGACCTCAAGAAACAGCAAGATACTATTGCGGACGAGATCGGCAAGATAGAAGACGAACTGCGTGCATCGTTCAACGTGAGCATTCTTCCCACGAAGCGTCTTGGCGTATTCGCGTGGCCCGTCCAAATGGTCGCGCAAGGCGGCAGAGGGATCATCACCCAGCATTTTGGAGAGGTATCGTATCTCTATCGCGGGAAGCCCCATAACGGGTTGGATATCGGCGTTCCGCTGGGGACCCCGGTGTTCGCGGTCGATGACGGCGTGGTGATCGCCGTTGACAACAATGATAAGAGCCGCTGGAATAAGTATCAATACGGCAAATATATACTCATCCGGCACAAGAACGACATCGCGACGCTCTACGCCCATCTTTCCCAGCAAGTGGTCGTAAAGGGCGCCGAGGTGAAGCGTGGCAGCCTCATTGGATACTCTGGCGCGACCGGCTATGCGACAGGCCCGCATCTTCACCTCGGCGCGTATTGGGCGCCGAGCATTCTCATGCAGTCGTTCCCGCCTGCTGCGGGATTGGTGCCGGTTGGAGTCTTGGTAAATCCAGAAGATTACCTCTAAGAAAGAAGCAGCCATATGCTGCGATATTGATATATGTCACAAAAGGTATATTGGGCGACATATGGTATATCTTAAGGCCTCCCAATTCCCCTATGGTCAGGTATGATATAATAAGGTCGCATATATAGTTCAAAGGTCGAGCATACTTGATTTTGGAACATATTCTATGAAAGGAATGCATAAGGTCGCGTTCATCCTTCTTGTCATCGGAGGTTTGAATTGGCTGCTGCAGGGGGTATTCGGCTGGGACATCGGCACCTACCTCGGCGGCATGGCATCAGGGATATCGCGTACCATCTATGTTTTGGTCGGCCTCGCGGCGGTCTATGAGCTGGTAAGCCATAAAGGACGCTGCAAAGAATGCGAGGGACGATCAGGAATGTAGGAGGGTCCATACGCAACCTCAAAACGGGACTCGCTGTCCCGTTTTGAGTTTCTTCTTGTAAGGCGACCCGCAAACGCCGTATGCTTACTTCTATGACCAGACAGAGGCCCCTCGCTCACTTCATAGGCATCGCGGGTATCGGCGTGAGCAGTCTTGCGCAGTGGTTTTTGGCGCATGGATGGGCGGTTTCCGGGTGGGATCGGCTTCAAACGCCGCTCGTTCGGAGGCTCAAACAAAAAGGTATTCGCGTGAAGATCGGAACGCCCGGCGCTCCCCTGCCGCGAGGCGCGGAGCTGGTCGTGTATGGTCAGACGTTCGCCCGCAACAGTCCCCAGCTTACCCGCGCGCGCGCCAAAGGAATCCCCGCATTTTCATATCCGGAAGCAGTCGGCAAACTTACGGACGCGTATACAACGATCGCGGTTGCCGGGTCGCATGGAAAAAGCACGACCACGAGCATCATCGCCACCATGCTTGCGAGGGCCGGCCTTGATCCGACCGTGATCGTAGGTACGACGCTCAAAGAGTTTGGCGGGTTCAATTTCCGTTCGGGGAAAGGGCCGTATCTTGTTTTGGAAGCCGATGAGTACAAGCGGGCGTTTCTCCGCTACTCCCCCACTCTCGCGGCGGTGACCAATATTGACCGTGAGCACCTTGACGTCTATAGGAACCTGCGTGCCGTGCAGCGTGCGTTTCTGAAGTTTTTGTCGCGCGTGCGTCCGAACGGCGCGGTGGTATTGAACCGCGATGACCATAACCTGTTTTCTCTGCGTGGTTCTGTCCGCAAGCTCGCGGCGGCGCGGCATATACGCGTGGCGTGGTATTCGCTCCGCGACAGCGGGGCGCGCAGAATCAGGAAATATA
>MHLC01000007.1 GCA_001818655.1 Candidatus Liptonbacteria bacterium RIFCSPLOWO2_01_FULL_56_20 | reverse complement strand
TCTATCTGAACTTCAAAAGGTCGATTTTATCGCAGAATCTTATGCAACAGAATCGAAATCAGGAAGCGCGCGGTTTTACGCTCATCGAGCTTTTGATTGTTATCGCCATTGTCACGATTTTGGCAGTGGTGGTGGTAGTGGCCTTAAACCCCGCAGAACTTCTGCGGCAAGCCCGAGATTCGAACCGCGTCTCTGACCTTGCGACGCTCAGAAGCGCCATCGCGCTCTACCTAGCAGACGTGGTGAACCCGAACTTGGCGTCATCGAGTTATGGCTACAGCTCTTGTTACCTCTCAACATACGCCGGGAATGGAACTGCGTCGAGCGGTTGCGGCGTATTCGTGACTGTGGGACAAGGCAACGGCGGGCAGAACGCGAGCTTTACTCTGGCGAATTACCGGAAAGCCGACGCAACGGGCTGGATCCCGATCAACTTCAATGTGATCAGCTCTGGCGCTCCGTTCGGCAATTTACCGGTTGACCCGAGGAACGACTACTTGTTCTACTACGCCTATGCGGCGACCACGACCAACTTGACGTTTGAAATTGACGCCAAGATGGAAAGCTCGAAGTACGGCTTCAACAACGGTTTGGGCGGCGACGTGGTGTCAAATGACGGAGGCGATTCCACTTCAACCTATGAAGTAGGAAACGCAGCCGGCCTTGCACTATAGGAGTCCGTCAGAATCTGTAACAACAAAAAGAGCGCGGATAGACGCGCTCTTTTTGGTTCTTATCCGGGCTTTTGATATACTAATAGGCGTAATCTCATTTACATGCATCTTCCCATACCGCCACAGCAACTCAAGCGCAAATTAGTCCAGGAGAATCTGATCACCCCGGACCGATTTGATGCGTATCTCGCCGAAGCAGAGCGGAAAAACCAAAGCCTGATAGACATTCTTATCTCCGAGAAAGTGGCTGATCAGGCGTATCTCAATAATATTCTTGCGACCTCCCTGGGGGTGGAGATGGCGAACTTGGAGGCGCGCACGGTTGACGAGGAAGTCCTTCGGATGCTCTCAGAAGATGTCGCCCGCCAGCGCCAGGTCATTATCTTTCATAAAGAAGAGGACGGCACGCTCGACGTGGCGATGCTCGATCCAAGCGATCTTGAGACGATAGAATTTCTCCAGCAGCATCTGAAGGCGAAGATCCGTTCCTTCCTCGCTACCGTTGACGACTTGAACAAAGGTTTTTCAGTATACGGCTCGCGGTCAACCGGCGATTTCAAGCGGATCATTGAGGAGAACATTCAGGCATCGCTGCGGAGCCAATCCAAGACCGCGGAAGAGGCGGCGACCGAGTTGCCGATCGTCGCGATCGTTGACAACCTTATCGCGTACGCCATTTCGCTTCGGGCGTCCGACATCCACCTTGAGATCCTGGAGGACTCCACCATGGTCCGATATCGGATCGACGGCATCCTCTACGAGATCATCCGCATCCCCAAGACCGTGCACAGTATTCTCGTGGCGAGAATAAAGATCCTCTCGGGGCTGAAGATCGACGAACACTACAAGCCGCAGGATGGCCGCTTTCGCTATACGCTGGTCAATCAGATGATCGACGTGCGGGTCTCGATTATGCCTACGTTCTACGGAGAGAAGATCGAGATGCGGCTTCTCGAGGCGACCCAGAAGCCGCTTTCCCTTGAAGAAGTGGGGATGCTGCCGGAGACAGCCGCGGTGGTTTTAGAGAATATGAAGCGGTCCTACGGCATGACGCTCGTGTGCGGCCCGACCGGGTGCGGCAAAACCACCACGCTGTATGCGATCATGAATATCTTAAATAAGCCGAACGTGAATATCGCCACCATCGAAGACCCGATCGAGTACAATATGCGGTACGTGAATCAATCGCAGATCAACCCGCAGGCCGGCGTCACGTTCGCCTCCGGCCTTCGCGCGCTCCTCCGCCAAGACCCGAATGTAATGATGGTGGGCGAGATCCGCGACAAAGAGACGGCGGACATCGCGGTCCAGTCGGCCTTGACCGGCCACATTCTCTTATCTTCTCTGCACACCAACGATGCGGTGACCGCGATCCCGCGCCTCTTCGATTTGGAGGTTCCTCCGTTCCTGGTCTCCTCCGTCCTCAATATGGTGATCGCTCAGCGGCTGGTCCGGCGGATCTGTTCGGTGTGCATCTACTCATACGACCCCGGCGTCGAGGTGAAGCAGATCATCGCGGATCAGATCGCAAATCTTGGGGAAGTCGCCGCAGAGGTCCAGATTCCGAAGAGTTTTTACAAAGGGAAAGGGTGCGCCACTTGCGGGGGAAGCGGCTACCGCGGGCGGCTCGGTATTTTTGAGGCGGTGAACATTACTGATATAATTAAGAAGTTTATCGCGGAGACGCCCTTTGACCTCGAGAAGGTGCGCCAGACGTCGCGGGGCGAGGGGAGCGAGACGATGTTTGAGGACGGCCTCCACAAAGTCGAACTCGGCCTCACCTCGATCGAAGAGGTCCTCCGCGTCATACGAGAGTAGCCATCGCGATGCTCTACCACTATTTAGCAGCGGACAAGACCGGGAGGCTTATGGAAGCCGACCTAGACGCCGATAATTTGGCGCAGGTGCTCCAGCATCTCGCGGGAGAGGATCTGCGTCCCATCACCGTGAAGCCGGCCGCGGGGACGGTGCGCGGGGCGAGGAGTTTTTTCGGGCGCATCCGGCTGACGGATAAGATATTTTTAACGAAATATCTTTCGCTCATGCTCCGTGTAGGGACCGATTTGCTCTCCGCGATTAATATTCTGATCGCCGATTTCGACAAGGCGGCGATGAAGAACTTTCTTATCGAGGTGCGCGAGAACTTGAGCCACGGGCGGCCATTCCATGAGACGTTCGCGCATCACCCGAAGACGTTTTCTCCGGTATTCGTAAACCTCGTGAAGGCGGCGGAGGCGTCGGGCAACCTCCAACAGACCTTCGACGACTTGAGCGGGGCGCTTGAGCGGGAAGCGGAGCTAAGAGGCCATATCCGGGCCGCGCTCATATACCCCATTATTCTTCTTGTAGCCGCCCTCCTTGTATTCATATTTCTCGTGACGTTCGCGCTCCCAAGGATCGCGCAGGTGTTCCTTGAAAGCGGCATCAATCCGCCGATATTCTCGCGCGTCGTGTTCGGCATCGGGCTCTTCGTGAACGACAACTTTCTCGTGCTCTCCATCATTTTCTTATCACTGGCGATCCCGGGAGCCCTCTTCGTTTTCAGGACCCACATGGGCCGTCATATGATGGACCGCCTGATAAGCCACTTGCCGATTATAAAGCGGCTCTATCGGGACATCGCCGTGCAGCAGTTCGCGACGACATTCAGTTCGCTCCTTAAGGCGGGCCTCCCGATCATCCAGGCCATGCGCATCACCGCGGAGGTGATCGGTGCGGAAGAATTCCGAGTAGCGCTCATGCGCATCGCCGACGAGGGGCTCTCCAAGGGACTTACCGTGGGCGAGGCCTTTAAGCGGGAGACGGTTTTCCCCAAGGTGGTCACGAATCTTGTCGCGATCTCAGAGAAAGCGGGCCACTTGGACGACGTACTGCGGACCCTGGCCGACTTCTACGCATCGAATATCGACGCGAACGTGCGGACGCTCGTGGCGTTCCTTGAGCCCGCCCTCCTGCTTATGATGGGCGTGATCGTGGGGACTATTGCGCTCGCGATCATCGTGCCGATCTATCAATTAACCGCCCAATTTTAAGATGGCGAAAGCGGTCATGCGGCGGGGTACGGCGGCGTTCGCGAAGCGGGGCACGACGGTTTTGGAGCTCGTGACGATACTCGCGGTTGCCACGATTCTCGCGGGAATTGTAGTGTTGAATCTGACCAATCGAAAACGCGTGAGCGAGCTCTCGACGACGACCGTGCAAATAGTCGCGCTGCTTCGCGAGGCGCAGAGCCGTTCTATGTCGCAGGCGTCAGGAGCAAGTTGGGGAGTGCACTTCGAGAACGCGACGACCTCCGCCCCTGCTTACGCGCTTTTTGCCGCGAGCTACAGCCCTTCGACGCGTACAGGATATTATCGTTTGTCGCCGTTTGTGGGATATGCCGCATCGAGCATTCCGCCGGGCGCGTCCAAGGACGTCATATTCTCTCAACTTACCGGGACAGCCGCTTCCACTACGATTTCGCTTTACTTGCGTTCCACGCCTGACGTTTCTTCAACTATCCGGATCGCCTCTTCCGGCGCAGTAACGTATTAGGCCTGTCGCGCGGCGTTTACAGGGGTGCGCAGCGGACGGTACAATGGAACAAGATGAAGATGTTTTACCGCATACGTTATTCCATCGTCACAGCTGCTTTTGGCCGCGCGAAGGCGCGCGTAGGACAATCGCTCGTAGAAATCCTCATCGCAGTGGCGGTCGGGATGATCTTGGTGGTGGGCGGGATATCAGTCATCGTGCCCGCGCTCCGCAGCAACACCGATGCGGGTCGCACGCAGGTTGCGGTGGGGCTGGGAAGGGCGCTTCTTGATAATGTGCGTGCGTGGAGCGAGGCCGATTGGCATAACATTACGAGCATTTCGAGCGGCCCCGGCAGTCATTATTATCTGAACGCCACAAGTTCGCCGTTTACCGTAGCCGCGGGCGACGAGAGCGTGGCGGCCGCTACTACGACGTATAGGCGTTATTTCTATGTCGAGGACGTGCTGCGTGATGCATCGGAGAATATCGTAACAAGCGGAGGCGTGAACGATCCTTCTACGAAGAAGGTCACGGTGGCGTACGGCTGGCTTACCGGCCCCATGAATACGCTGGGTACGTTCGTCACCCGTTCGCGGAATAAAACATACCAGCAGACGAATTGGTCGGGCGGGGGCGGATTTGAAGGCCCCGCGACGACCACGAACAGTCAATTTTCCACATCCACGCCCAATATTGATTTTCAGTCAATCCCCGGTTCGATCACGCTTACCGCCAATCAGACCGGCCCATGACAGATTCAAAAAAGACATTTTTCCCGCAGAGCGCGCGCGTAGTTATCACGACGGTTCTTGTGGCGTCCTGCTTGTTAGCAGGGGCGCGTCTCGCGCGAGCGATAACCAATATCAGCGCGGTGCCGAGCGAGCACTGGGGCTGGAACGATCTCGTGGGCTGGATCAATTTCTACGAGACCGACACGGTGAATCTGCAGGCGAATATCCTCGACGGATATGCAAGTTCATCCGCAGGAGATTTCTCATTTGACTGCGCGACGTCTCGGAGCGGCAATATCTGCGGGCAGGGCGATTATCGGGTCACGAACGATGGTTCCGGAAGCTTATCGCAGTGGGCGTGGAACGACATCTACGGCTGGATCAGCTTTGATTGCGGTAATGGCGGCGCCGGCTGCGGGCAGTCAAGCTACCGCGTGTATGTCGATCCCGCGACAGGAGAGTTTCATAATTATGCGTGGAACGACGTGATCGGTTGGATCGCGGTGAACTGTTTCGACATCGGCGGCCAAAACTATTGCGATAACACGTCAAATTTTAAAGTGAAAACCAGCTGGACCGTAACGTCCACGTCCGGCTATTTGGATTCCGCAACGTATGACACGGGGGTTCCGGGCGGGGCGCAGTTGAATTCGGTACTATGGCACGGGAATCAGCCAGCGCAAACGCTTGTAGGATTTCAATTCGCGGCGTCGAATGCGCCCGCCGGCCCGTGGGATTTTATCGGGCCGGATGGCACGCCGAATACGTATTATCAGGTGAGCGAGGGCGCGACGCAGCGGCTGGACTACAATCTTTTCTATAACCAGCGCTACTTCAGATACCGGGCGATCCTTACCTCAGATCCGTCACGGACCGCAAGCCCGAGGATTGACGACGTAATCATAAATTGGAGCCCCTGATATGTCCTATAACGCGTTTCCTAGTATAATGAAGCAGGCGGGTTCCTCTCCCTGTGCTACACCGGAGAAAAGAAACGGGCAGAGCGCTTTGTTCCTCGCCATCCTTATCGGCGGCCTCATTATTCTCATTGCCGCAACGATCGCGTTTCTGGTGTTCACGTTCATCAGCTCGAGCCTGGGTTTTCGTGCGGCGACTCGGGCGCAGAACGTGGCTGCGGCCGGCGTCGATGATGCGCTCATCCGCCTCATCCGCAATAAGGACTTTGCGTCCGCCTCTCCCTACGCGCTCTTACTCGACGGCTCGAGCGCCGCGATCACGGTTCTCCGGACGCAGGGGAAAGCAACCATTTTTTCCACGGCGAGCGTTGCAGGGTATACACGGGGAATTCGGGCGGTCGCCTCTGTCGATCAGGCGACCGGAGAGGTTAATGTGGTCTCACGCGAACAGGCGGCATTCTAGGCAGGTCGTATAATTGCCGTCCATCATATATCCATGCTCGAAGATCTTTTTTCCGCGTTCGGAATCCGGCAGAAAATCCACGGCCTCGAAATAAGCGACAGCGCATTACGTTTTGCGCAGGCGGATGGCGATCGCTGGCAGATGCTGGGGGAGCGGCTCGCGCCCGGCACGGTCGAAGGAGGGAAAGTAAAGCAGCGCGCCGAATTCGTAGCAGCGCTTAAGAAACTGCGCGAGCAGATCGGGGTCTCTCGGATGAGTCGTGAAAAGACGAGGGTCGTCGTCGCGGTGAGCTCGGCGAATATTTATACGCAGGCATTTCGTCTCCCGACCGTCAAGGGCGAGGGCCTGGAAAACGCGATCCAGCTGAACATGCAGATGTTCTCTCCCGAAGAGGCATCCAAAGTATACTCCAGCTGGCATCTGGTCGGCGAAGATACAGCATCCGGTCACTTAGAGATTCTCTCGGCCTTCATGAGCCGCGAACTCGTCCAGGAGTTCATAAGTGCGCTCGGCGAGGCGGGTTTTGTGGTGCATGCCATTGAGTCGCGGGCAGTCGCGCTCGCCCGACTCATGCGAATGCGGACCGCCCCCCTGAAGTCCACTCGTCCTGTCATCGTGTTTGTGGTGGACAGCAACGGATTGGAGTTTCTGGTGGTTCGGCACGGCGAATTGTATTTCCAGTATTTTACTCCATGGAAAGATCTCCATGGGAGCGAGCGCGTGATCCCGTATTCCGCGTTTGAAGGGGCGATCGCCAGAAGCCTGCATCAAGTGCTGAATTTTTCGAGCGCGCATTGGCCCGAACCGCTTGAAGACATCTTTATTATGTCCGCCGCCCTAAAGGAGAAGATCGAAGCCGTTCTCAAAGACAACTTTTCTTTGACCATCCGCCCGTTCGAGGTTCAAATGAAACAACCAGTGAACCCACGCTGGTTTGTCGCGGTGGGGAGCGCGCTGCGGGGGTTTATCCCGCCCAAGGAAGACAAGGGGATCAATTTGCTGGGGGTGAGCGTCCAGGAAGAATTTCGGAGAGAACAGATGATCAGGTTCCTCCATTTTTGGCGGCTCGCCATACCGCTCGCCATGGGAGCGCTCCTTGCGATATTTTTGGCTGCCGATCTATTTCTCCGGTGGACGCAGGGCACGCTTGAAGCGCATCCGGCGTTCCGCGCAAGCCAGGATCAGGCGCAGGAAATGAGAAATTTCCAGAATCAGGTTGCGGCGTTCAACCAGGAGGTAGCGTTCATTAAAAAGATCACGAGTGCCTCGCCGCCCAAGGTGGACGCGCTCGATGAACTAAACACCATAGTCGACGCGCATACTATCACCCTCGTACGATTCAATATGCCGAGCGCGAATACTCCGGCCTCGTTTATCGGCAGGGCTAAGTCCGAGGACCAAATTCTCCGGTTTAAGAAGGCGCTTGATGACAATCCGCGATTTACCGGAGTGAGCCTCTCGCTCTCCGATATCCATCCAGACCCTCAAGGGCTTTCTTTCTCCTTAATGTTTTCGATCGCCGCTCCAAAGACGCCATAGAGCGTCTTCATGTCGGCGCCAGAGATCTTCCGGAGCACGAATTCCCCCGCTTTTTTACGCGGTAGAGCCGCGTCGGTTCGGATTCCGATACGGAGACGGGAGAAATGCGTTGTTCCGATGCGCGCTACTATGGATTCCACTCCGTGGTGTCCGGCCGCGCCGCGACCGAACGCGAACCGATATTCCCCGACCATAAGATCGGCGTCGTCATGCATCACGAGCGTCTCCTCCGGTTTCACCCGGAAATGCCGCATCGCGGCTGCTACGGCGTCACCGGCGCGATTCATAAGCACGAGGGGCCGGATGAGGATGGTTTCGCGGACGCGAACGTACGAAAACCCACGGGACGTGATCGGTTGGAATTGCGCAGCGTCAGTGATCTTCGCGAGGTGGTCAAGCGCGAGAAGTCCGGCGTTATGATAGGTGTGCCGGTAGCGTAGGCCTGGATTCCCTAACCCCACAATAAGCTTCGGCGACCCGCCGCGAGAGAATGACGCAGGGGCAGGAGTACGAGGGCGGGGGTTGAGTTTTTTCGGCATTTCTATTAGAATAAGGTGACTCGGGCGGATCTCCTGCGGAGACCCGTATCGTTTCATTGTATCTCCTAGAGACCCATGCGACAATTTTTTACTTCGGTGCTAGAAGTTATCGAGGTCGCCCTCATCGCGCTCGGGGCAGTTTTTTTCATCCGATCATTTCTGGTCCAGCCGTTCCTGGTAAGCGGGGCCAGCATGGTTCCCACTTTCTTGAACGACGATTATCTTTTAGTGGACGAACTTACGTATCGTCTCCGAAGCCCCGCGCGAGGCGAGGTGGTGGTGTTCCGGTATCCCAAGGATGAATCCACGTACTTCATCAAGCGGATCATAGGGTTGCCAGGCGATCGGATCGAAATAAAGAGCGGCAACGTGGTTGTATTTGATGCGGCGTCGCCCGCCGGAACGGCGTTAGACGAGGAATATCTTCCGCCCGGCACCGTTACGGTCCCCCGGAGCGGCGACGCGAGCGCGTTCACGCTTCGCGCAAGCGAATACCTCGTATTGGGTGATAACCGCTCGTATAGCTTTGATTCTCGTGACTGGGGGGTGCTTGCGAAGCATGAAATCATAGGACTGGTGCGGCTGCGCCTCTGGCCCCTTTCCGGGTTTACCGTTTTCGCCGCTCCGCAGTATGAAGCGCGCTAGGCACGTTCACGCACCATGGCGGAAAAGAAAAGAACAAAAGCAGATTCCAGACTATTCCATGTACCGCGCGGGATGCACGACGTGCTTCCCGCAGATCAGCCTTGGTGGGACAGGGTGAGCCGGGTCGTAAGAGACCTCGCGGATTTTTATAATTTCGGCAGGATCGAAACGCCGATCCTTGAATCCGCCGCGCTGTTTGAACGGGGTGTCGGGCAGGACACGGATATGGTGAGTAAGGAAATGTATTTTGTGAAGACCAAAGGGGGCGACGTGCTGGCGCTCCGGCCAGAAAATACCGCGTCGGTCGTCCGTGCGTATCTCGAACACCACCTGAGCCGCGTGAGCCAGCCCCAAAGGCTATGGTATCAGGGGCTGTTCTTCCGACACGAAAATCCCCAGGCCGGCCGCTTCCGGCAATTCAGCCAAGTAGGGTTCGAGATCATCGGCGGAGCAAACGACCCGATCTACGATGCGCAGATCGTCATGGTTTTCTCACGGCTTCTCGAGGAACTTAAGATCAGGAATACCGTCCTTAAGGTGAATTCGATCGGCTGCCGCGTGTGCCGACCGCTCTACAAGAGGCAGCTGCAGGCCCACTACAAGCGGTACGAGAAAAAAATTTGCGCTGACTGCGTGTATCGTCTTAAGACAAATCCTCTGCGCCTTTTAGATTGTAAAGACGAAGCATGTAAAGGAATCAAGGAAAAAGCCCCGAACTTCTTCGACAAGCTCTGCGTGACGTGCAGCAATCACCTGAAGACGGTGCTCGAATATCTCGACGAACTTGCGGTTTCCTACGCTCTGGACAACCAGCTGGTGCGGGGGATCGATTATTACAGCCGCACCGTATTCGAGTTTTTCGTGGAAGGGCCAGGGAGCGAAGTGGGTGCGCTGCCCGGCGGAGGCCGCTACGACTATCTGGTCGAAACGCTCGGCGGGCGCATGACGCCTGCGGTGGGCGGCGCATGCGGGATCGAACGCCTCATTCATGTGATGAAGGCCCAGGAGGTGAAGCTGCCGCAGAAGAACCAAAAAAAGGTGTTCCTTATCCACGTAGGCGAGCAGGCAAAGAAAAAATCGCTGCGCATCATCGAATCACTCCGGTCAGCAGGGATCCCCGTCGTCGAATCGCTGGGGAGGGAGTCCTTGAAAGCGCAGCTTAAGATGGCCGATCGCGAAGGAGCGGAGCTCGCGCTTATTTTCGGCCAACGCGAAATTTTTGAGGAGAATATCATCGTACGGAACCTGAAGAACAGCTTGCAAGAAACGGTGGCGCTCGATAAGCTGGTCGAGGAAATTAAACGCAGATTGCGCAACTCATAAGGGTCATGGCCGCCACACAGGAAAAGACCGTATCCCAGTGCCTTTTCTGCGGGATCGCCGCAGGGGAGATACCCGCCGAAGTCATATACGACGACAGCAACGCCGTCGCGTTTTTGGATATACGCCCCCGCGCCCCCGGGCACACCGTGGTGATCCCGAGAGTCCACCGTCCTTCGGTCGCTGACCTCGCGCCGTCCGAAGTGGGGCCGGTATTCCTCGCCGTGAAGAAGATGGCCGAGCGTTTGACGAGAGTCCTTCGCGCCGACGGCCTTACGATCGGCATCAACCAGGGCGCGGTGAGCGGCCAGTCTGTGGATCACCTTCACATTCATCTTTTGCCGAGATTTCTCCGTGATGGCGGCGGCTCTATTCATTCAGTGGTGGACAATCCTCCGGAGAAGTCGCTCGCGGAGATCGCGCAACAACTCAAGGCAACACCATGAGGAAAACGATCGAGGTCAAGAAGCGTGAAGGCGAATCAACCGGCAGTCTCCTCTTCCGCTTTTCAAAGCGAGTACGGCAAAGCGGCGTCTTGGCAGAGGCGCGGAGGCGCAGGTTTCGCAGCCGTCCCCTGAACCGGAGAAAGCGGCGGCTCTCCGCAATTTATCGGGCGAAGAAGCGCAGCGAGATGGTGCGGCTTAAAAAATTGGGCCTTGTGTAGACCATGACGCTCCACGAGAAAATAATCGATGCGGCCAAGGACGCCCAAAAGGCAGGAGACGAGGGGCGGCTCGCGACCCTCAGGCTCCTCCTGAGCGAGCTTCACAACCGCGAGATAGAGAAGCGTACGAAAGGCGAGCCGCCTGCGCTCACCGATGACGATGCGCGTGCGGTGTTCCAGAAAGAAGCCAAGAAACGGGAGGAGGCCATCGCGCTATTTGAGAAGGGAGGACGGCAAGATCTTGCAGAGAAAGAGAAGAAAGAGCTTGACCGAATTCGCGAATACCTTCCGCCGCCCATGAGCCGGGGCGAGATTGAAGCCGTGGTGCGCGGCCTCAAAGACGAGGGACTTTCGGATTTTCAATCGTTGATCAAAGAGGCGATGAAGCGACTCAAAGGGAGGGCGTCTGGGCAGCTCGTGAGCGACGTGGTAAAGGAGGCGCTGCGATGAGCGTGGGCAGGCGACAAGCAGCCAAAAAAAATGAACAGCGGACCCGAAAGTTTGAGAAGCTTGCGCAGGAAATATTGCGGATGCGTGGGCGCCGTCGTACGCACGTGCATGTTTTTCTCGTAGGGAATCAGATGCTGCGGGATATGAAACGAAAATTCTTAAAAAAAGATGCGCGCGTGGTTGACGTGCTTGCGTTCGAGGAGCCGAAGAATTTTCCTCATCCCGAAGAAAAAGAGAAATGCATAGGCGAGCTATATCTGAACGCCGCGGTCGTGCGGAAAGAACCGCAGCATGCCGTGTCGCTCTTCATTCACGGCCTCCTGCACCTTTTGGGATATCGGCACGGCCGGCCAGGCGACGCGCGTGTCATGACGCGGCAAGAGGGACGGCTTGCGAGAACGGTCTTTGCCAGCCGCCGTATGCGTCCGGTTATCCGAGCGATAACAGAGCGTTAGAACCATGGCTTCACGTTTTATCGTAGGATTGGACATCGGAACCGCAGCGATAAAAGTTACGGTGGCTGAGAACCGCGGCGGCCGCCCAATCCTCCGCGCGATCTTTAAAGAATCCGCCATAGGGCTTCGGAAAGGCGCGATAGCCGATATCGCGTTGGTTTCAGGGGCGATAGCGCGCGCTTTGGGCGAGGCAAAAAAAATCGCAAAACCCGCGGTAAAGAACGTGTACGTGAACATCGGCACCCATCAGGTCAAAGCCCAGCATTCGCACGGCATCGTAGCGGTTTCCCGCGCCGACAACGAGATCTATGAGGACGATATTGAACGGGTGACCAAGGCAAGCCAGGCGGTCCATCTCGCGCCGAACCGTATGGTTATCCATAACGTGACCCGCGAGTTTATCGTGGACGGCGTGCCCGATATCAACGACCCCCTCGGCCTTTCCGGAAATCGGCTCGAGGTGATGAGCCTGATCGTTGACGCGTTCGCGCCTCACGTGAAGAGCGTGATGCGTGCGGTGGAGCTTGCAGGCGGCCGCATCGGCGGGATGGTGTTCGATCCGTTGAGCGGGAGCCGTTCGACGTTGAGCAAAGTGCAAAAAGAACTCGGCGTGGTGCTCATCGATATCGGGTTCGGCACGACCGCCATGTCGATATATCATGAGAACAAGCTTTCGGGAGTCGCGATATTTCCGGTTGGCGCCGGCAATATTACGAACGACCTCGCCGTGGGTCTGCGCATCCCCGTCGAAGTTGCGGAGAATCTTAAGCTGCACTACGGCTATGCCGTGGCCCGCGAGATGAGTTCGAAAGAAGCGGTGGATCTTCAAAAATTCTCTCCAGAGACAAAGGGTTCTGTATCACGGCGGTACATCGCGGAGATCATCGAGCCGCGGCTTGCGGAGATTTTCGAATTCGTGAATAATGAGATAAAATCACTGGGGAAAGCAGGGCAGCTTGCAGGCGGGGCGGTCTTGGTCGGCGGCGGCGCAAAGCTCCCTGGCATGACCGAACTCGCGCGACAGGAGTTGAAGCTTTCAACCCAGATCGGTTCTTCGATGAACGACGCCTGGGCGTCTCCCTCCACGGCCTTTTCCGAGGTGTTTGAGGACCCGGAGTATGTGAATGTCCTGGGGCTCGCCTTGTGGGGCTTTGATCGAGGCGGGTGGCAGGCGACGGGAGCGGGACTCACAAGCCGCATGAAAAACATCCTAAGATACTTTTTGCCTTAACCATATATGAAGAAAACCAGGAAACAGTTACGGCAGAGGAGGGGATTGCCGCTCGCCACCATTAAGGTGGTAGGCGTCGGCGGCGGCGGCGGGAACGCGGTTTCCCGGATGAGCCGCAATTTCATTCGCGGCGTTGAGTTCGTGGCAATCAATACCGACCATCAGGATCTCGACCATTGTGAGGCGCGGCACAAGGTGTACATCGGCAGGAACCTTACTCGTGGCCTTGGAACAGGGATGAATCCTGAACTCGGGCGGCAGGCTGGCGAAGAGAATCGTTCGGAGATCGCGGAGGCGGTAAAAGGGGCTGACCTCGTGTTCCTTACGGCGGGATTTGGCGGGGGAACTGGTACCGGCGTGTCGCCAATCGTTGCCGAAGTTGCAAAGCAAAGCGGGGCATTGACTCTCGCGTTCGTGACGAAGCCGTTCGCGTTCGAGGGAAGCCAGCGTCAGCGGATCGCGGAAGAAGGATTGCTGCGCCTTAAAGATAAAGTAGACGCATTGATCGTGGTCCCCAACGACCGGATCTTCAGCGTTATCAGCAAAGACACCCCGCTCCTCAAGGCGTTCGAGGCGATTGACGACGTGCTCCGGAATGCGCTTTTGGGCATCGTGGAGCTGATCGTAACCCCCGGCATTGTGAACGTGGACTTCGCGGACGTGCGCACTATTATCCAAGATACGGGATCCGCGATCGTGGGCGTAGGGGTCGCCTCGGGCCAGGACAGGGCGGTCAAGGCGGTGAATTCCGCGCTGAACTCGCCGCTCTTGGACGTAAATCCCGAGGGCGCACGGGGAGTGCTCCTCAGCATCTCGGGCGGGCGGGACATAAAGATGAACGAGGTAAACGACATCGCGAAAGTAGTGAGTGATGCAGTCGATCCTTCTGCGAAGATCATTTTTGGGGCGTACCACGACCGGCACTTGCGCGAGCACGCGCTCAAGGTGACCTTGATCGCCACGGGCTTCAGCGGATCAGTGCAGCCCGCCCCGCTCTTTACGACGTATCTTGGGGCGAGCGATGCACGAAGGAGTTTTTTGGGGAATACGCGGGTCGCTGAAGAACCCAAGAAAGGAAAGGTGTCTGAAGTCAAAGAAAAAAGCGTGACAACCGCGGCGGCTGCTGCGGCGGACATGGAAGCGGATCAACAGGAAACGAAAGCCAAGAAGAACGAAAGCGATACGTGGGACATCCCGACCTTCCTTAGGAGACGGAAGCGCTAGGATTCGGTGTCTTCTCCTTGCTGCGGAGCGTCGAGCGCCACCGGCTCGATGCCTATGGGTTTTCCCGTGATCCTCAACACATCCTTGTCGATCTTGCCGAATTCTTTATAGGCCTTGTTGTACATATTGACCGACGTGCCGAGGTGCGTACCGAGTTTCTCTAAAAATGCGTCGTAGTTGCCGAGGTGCCGGGCGAGTTCGCCGATGTTCTTCCGGATCTGTTCCGCGGATTTATTGATCTCCACCTGCCGGAGACCTTGGATCACGGTCTGCAGGTACGCGAGGAACGAGGTGGGCGAGACAATGAAGACGCGCTTCTCTCCCGCGGCGTATTCTACGAGGTCCCTCGCATTGACCGCGCCTACTTTGTTCACGAGGAGGTCATAGTAGAGCGCTTCCGAGGGGATGAACATGAATGCGAATTCGATCGTGCCTTCCGCGGGCCGGATGTACTTCGCCGTCTCATCGATGCGGTTCTTGAGGTCGGTGCGGAGGAGGTCTTCAAAGCGTTTGCGGTCTGTATCGGTTTTCGCCTCGAGGAGCCGGTTGTAGTTCTCCAGGCTGAATTTCGAGTCGACCGGGATGACCCTCTCTTGGTAGAAAATTACGGCGTCGACAATATCTCCGCTTTTGAACGGGTACTGCATCTGGTAGCTCCCTGGGGGCAGGACGTTCTTGAGGACGGTCTCGAGGTAGTATTCGCCGAGGATACCGCGCTGTTTCGGGTTTTTGAGGATATCCTGGAGGTTTTTGAGCTGGTCCGCGAAATTGACCACCTGGCGGTTGGTCTCATCAAGTTTCGCGAGCCGCTCCGTGACGTTTTCGATGATCCGCGTCGAGTGTCCGAATTGCGCCTGTATCGCCTTAGTGGATTCGCCGAGCTTCATATCAAGCGTCCGCGTGAGCTCGCTTATCTGATTCTGCAGCATGATGAGTGATTGGTCGCCTTCTTTCGGCCGCCGACCCTCAAAAAGCCGCCACAAAAAATAAGCGCCTACCGCAACCGCAACGAAGATGAGAGAAAGTACGAGTTCGATCATGAGTATGGTTGTATCCTACCGCACTTTCTTTGAAAGTGGAACGGAGACTGAACGCCGCGGGTATTAATACCCCGTGAATTCCTCGGTTTTGATATTGTCGCCGTCCACGTCCAGCCGCGCGAGGATTCCGAGCATGGCGCCGACCATTACGGGCGGACCGGCGAGGTAAAATATCGCGCGCGCGAGATCGGGAACGCTTTTTTTCATCATTGTTTCGTCAATTCTTCCAGATTCGTGTTTCCAGTCCGAATCATGACTGTCGGTTATCGTCGCGACGAGCGTGAAATTTTTATTTTCCTCCTGCGCGCTTTCGAGGTCCTTAAGGAACGCGGATGCCTGCGGAGTGCGGTTGGAATAGAAAAGGTAGATGCGGTGGGGGAGCCGTTCCTCGGCTGCCCAGATGACCATGCTCCGCATGAGCGTGATGCCGATCCCTCCCGCAAGCATGACCGCTGGACGCGCGGCGTCGCGGTGGAGCGCAAGCGACCCCATCGGCCCCGCGACCTTCACGCGAGTGCCCAAAGGGACAATCTTCAGGCTGTTTTTGAAAGCGGTCGGCCGCATGCGGGTCGCGATCAGAATGGACGCTGGTTCATTCGGAGAGCTTGCGATCGAGAATGTCCTGTTATTGCCTTCTGCGTCGGTCGCGGGCGGGTCAATGAGCGTGAGGTCCACGTGCTGGCCCGCGCGGAACGAGAACCCGCTCCCGCGGGTGTCAAAGGTAAACGCGAGCGTATCTTCCGCGATCTCTTCTCGGCGAGAGAGAGGGAAAAAGTATTCCGCCATCTCCTGCGCTATTTCCTGTCTTTCCCGCCGCCCGCGAGTTTCGCGAGGAGTTCGTTTTGTTTTTCGAGTCGGGCGAGGATCGCTTCGATTTCCTGCTCTGCGCGCCGGTTCACCTCGAGATCGGCCCGCGCGCGAATCTCTGCGTGCCGGTCCTCAAGGTTTTGTCCGAGGAGAAGGAGGGGGAGGAGGAAAAGCTGGATAAAGTTCGAGATGAAAAGCCACAAGACGAATGCGGGGAAGGGGTCGAATCGCAGCTCCGCCGGCGCGGAAGTGTTCCAGATGAGCCAGCACGCCGTCCAGACGAGTATGACCGCGAAAAACCCCATGCTTCCTACGTATTTCGTGATAAGAAGGGCGAGCCGTTCGAGTTTTGTGAGTCTCTCGCGGTGCTCGAGGTGGGTATTTTGAAGCGGCCTGCGGAGCGATCTCAGCTCTTCTAGCGTGGGGATGGGGGACATGCTTCCATCATACGGCATTCGTTTCCCGCTTGCCATTCCTTGGGGGAACAAAAAAACCGCGCGTGGCGGCAGAGGCGAAAGGCATAAAGCAAAGATTCCTGTGTTCCTTTACAGGAATCTTGCTTTCCTGTGGTTCCCACAGGATGGCGGCTTTCGCGTCGTGTGGGGTCTGATTCCGCAGTTTTTCAACATGGTGCCCTCAGCGGTGAGTCCGCAGACCTACCGCGATATGTGGGACCTGTAAATGTTATTACTTGACCGGAAGTCCCTCCACACGCGTAAAGCCACTATCATTTTCCCTCTATGCTCGCAAAAGTCAATAGCGCGGAGTGAAAAAACAGTGGACAACAACGCATTTTCTGTGCACAAGAAATGCATAACCAATACCTTCCGGATTATAGCGGGAAGTCCAGTTTTTTAAGCAGATCGCCCCGGATGAAGTAGAGATGGTTTTCTTTCGCGTTATACCAGCTGCGGTGCGCATCCGCGATGCGTTTCGTGTTCTCCTGCAGGTCGTCCTCAATATCCAGGAAGTCAACTCCATCGGTGCCCTCTATAAAGAGGTGGCGCGCGTCGCGGTACCACGTGATGCGCTGGGCAGAGCTCCGCTCTCCCAGATTAAATCGCCAGTAGTCCTTACCCGCGAGCGAAAATACCTCAATGGCGCGGCGTTCAAGCGCCGCCGCCATTTGCCCGTCGCCGCTTATAGAGAAATCCTTGACGTCGCTCGCGATGTGGGAGATCGTCTGCGCCTGCGGGGTGGCAATGAAAAATTCTCCGTTGTCCTGCAGGATGCCCAAAAGGCCCCTGCCTCCCCAGGCGATTTTCATGGTTTTTCCGGGGAGCGTAGGAGGAATGTCGCGCATCGTTTCCGCAGACCGGTCGTAGAGGACAAGGCGTATCCCGCCGGCCTTCTCAGCCATTGTCCACGCGATCCAATCCGTTGAAACAGCGACTTTCCCGAACACCGAGCTTGTGGAACTGCTGAGCGGGAGCGCGACTCCCGTTTCCATATCAAAGAGCGTAATGGCTCGCGGTGTCGCGGCGATCACGCGTGATCGACTCAAAGGGTCCAGCATTGCTGCCGTGCCTGGCGAAGAAAGTGTCAGGCCGGCTGTTCTTGCTGCGGCAGATAGATTTTGCGAGGTGCTTGCCTCGAGGTCGTTTAAAAAATACGCCCCTGTTCTCTCGTCGAGAGTCAGGGCGCGCAAGGGACCTTCGACAAAGTCGGTTACGCGGGTACCGGAGAGCTTTGCCTCGCGCCATACGAGGCCGCCTTTCTGATTTTTCCAGATAATTTCATCGCCCACGGCCCAGAAATCCCGCACCGGCTCTTTCACGGAGGACGTTGCTTCGTTGGGCACGAGCACCGCATATTTTATCTCGGATACCTCGGCCGGACGCACGGTGATGGTCCTTTGCCACGGTTCATAGTGCTCGCGGGTGACGGCGAGCTGATAATTTTGCGGCAGAAGGTTGCTTATAAAGGTCCCGCGGTCGAAAAAGCCCGGATTTTTCTTTACGGGCTGTCCGTCAAGCGCGAGGTCGGCGTCGTACGGAAAACTGCGTATATAGATCGCTCCTACTTTGGTAATGCTGAAGTGCCGGATATCGAGCCTCCAACCTAAGGCGTAGCCAACCGCGATGCTTCCCGCGAGGAGAAATAAGGCGCACAGAGAATAAAATAGGCGCCTCCGCCATGCATGGGTCATCTCCCCCAATGTATACAATTGCGATTTGTTTGTAAAACAGGAACCTGGTCTGTTATACTGCAAGTGGTCCTGCCTACGATTTCGGATCAAACAACTTTTAAAAGGGAGGACAATATCGTTTTAGCCTGCGGGCTATAATTGAGTCCACCCACCTGGTATAAAGCCGGGATATCGAGGCAGGGCCCTTGCTTACAGACCCCCGACGCGCGTCGGGGTTTTTGGTTCTCGTCAAATCAGCAGTCGGGCCAGGCGGAATCGAACCGCCGACATACCCACCCCAAGGGTACGTATTACCACTATACTATGGCCCGGGACATGAATCATTTTACAATGAACGGCGAGACGTACTACCGGACAGCCTGCTTACGTCTTCGCCCGGGATTTTCTGTGGAGATTCTTAAGGCACGACGTGCAGATCAATTTTCGCACGCCATCCACTTTCGCGTACTGCAGGTTCGGATATTTTCGTGATGACGAAGTAGGATTATAATGGCCGCGCAGCAGCTTCCGCTTGCCGCGGATGATAGACCCTTTGCCGCAGATCGTGCATTGTCGCATGGGAGAAAAGAGAGCGAGCAGTTAATCAACCCTCACCCTCAGCTTTTTCGTTTTCTTTCTATTGAGCTTCGGGAGCTTTACCGTGAGGATTCCGTTTTTAAGCGAGACCGTTGATTCATCCGCGTCGATCTCCTGGGGGAGGATGATGGATCGCGAGAACCGACCCCAGTAGCACTCTTGGTAGAAATAATCCTCGTCTTTCACCGGGGATTCGCGGCGCCGCTTCCCTCGGATCATCACGGCGTCCGTCGTAACGTCAATATCGAGGTCGTCCGGCCTCACGCCCGCGATCGCCGATTCGATAATGATGTCGTTCGGCGTTTGATACACGTCGATCGTGAGCTGGCCCTCCGGGCCTTCGTCCATCGGCTCGGGCTCGTCTCTTTCTCGCTCCAATGGTTTTGTCGTCATTTTGTCGTGTGGTTTTGCGTGTTTCTCGCGGCGGGGGACCGGCGCGCCGCTTTTGGTAAGCTTTACCGCCGGCTGTATCCCGGGCGAGTGCGACCTTGCCAATTCTTCGAAAAATCTATCTTCCGAGTTCACCATGATCCTGTGCCATGCGCGGTCCGGCCGCTATATGTTTCTCGTCCTCAATTTCTCAAAGTCATTCAGCATAAAGAAGCCGACGATCACTACCGCTATGATGGCATAGGCAATGTTGCCGTAGCTCAGTATAAGATAGTTAAAGAACGAGTGCAAGATGGTGGCAAATACTATGCCTCGGAGAAGGATACTCCTCGCGCCGAACCCCCGGATGCTTTTCGCCCAGTAGAAACCGACAAGCGCAGACGCAAGGACGTGGAGGAGCGTGGCGCCGACGAATCGGAACGAGATCGTTTCAAATATGTTGCCAAGGAGCGTGAGGCCTTCCGGCGTCGCGTGCACGGCGCCGATATTCTCCACGGTCGCGAATCCCAGCGCGGCGACCACCATATAGATCATGGCGTCAACGGGTTCGTCGAATGCGCGGCTGCGGTAGACCGTAAGATACGCGGCTGCGAATTTCGCGAGCTCTTCGACAAGCGCGAGTACCACGAGCGCGAACACCGTAAGGCGCCCGCCGCCGATGCCGAGGAGAATGGGGTTCATCAATTTTTCGGCGACGAACGCGATGACCGCCCACACCATTCCCAAAAGGAATACGAGCGCGAGCAGACGCTTCGGCTCGGGGTGGCGGTCTTCTTGGAGATAGAAGAGGAGCCATACGATCCCCGGGAGAAGCGCGAGGAGAATGGTCAAGAATGTCATGTCACCACGGCTGAACCATAAGAAGAGAGCGGGGGCGGAGGTTGCGGAAGATCTCTTCGGTGATGAACGGCATGAACGGGTGGAGCATGGTGAGGCATTCTATAAGAATCGTTTCCAGGGTATGGTAAGCAGCTGCTTGATTTTCCGCCGCAGCAAGCTCTTCGGAACCGGCGGTTCGGTGGCTCCGGCGGCCGCCGACCGCCTGCGCTCTCGGCGCGCCGGCTCCTTCGGAGACCAAGCCCGGCGCGACTCCGAGAGCTTCCTCAGGGCTTGCTGCGGCTCTAAGTCGCGGCTTGTATTCCTCTATGATCTTGTCCGCAAACGTATGCCAGATGTAGTGGTAGGTTTTTTCTGCCGCGAGGTGAAATTCGAATTTTTCTATATGCTTCGCGACCTGGGATTTTACCTTTTGCGCGTGGGCAATATGCGTGCGGTCGGCGGCAGAGAGGACTGGCTTTACCGCCCGGCCGGGCTTATGCATAAGGATAAATCGCGCGATATTCCAGACCTTGGTCGCGAAATTCCTATACGCCCGGATTTTGTCCTCGGAAATAGCAGTATCTTTTCCGGGAGTGTTGCCGGCGACGAGCGCCATCCGCACTGCATCCGTGCCGTAGGTATCGGCAACGCCAAGGGGGTCGATCACGTTGCCTTTTGATTTGGACATTTTCTGCCGGTCTTTATCGCGCACCAAGCCGTGGAGATATACTGCCTTGAACGGGACTTTCCCGGTGCGGTAGAGGCCGAACATGACCATCCGTGTCACCCAGAAAAACAGGATATCGTAGCCGGTTTCCATCACGTCGGTCGGGTAAAAGGTTTTATAATCCTCCGACGCTTCGGCGCCGACGTCCCGACCCGGAGTCGGCGTCGGGATCGGAGTCCCGACCTTGCGTCGGGATTTGCCACCTTCTTTAAAGCCCAAAGCAATGAAGGGCCACTGCCCGGACGAGAACCAAGTGTCAAACACGTCGGGGTCTTGCTGCCAGCCGGGTCCAGGACTCTCCGCGCTGATCGCGATCTCGTTCCTCCTAAACCATGCCGGGATGCGTATGCCCCAGACGATTTGCCGGGAAATGTTCCAGTCGCGGATGTTTTTTAGCCAGTGGAGGTAGACCTTTTTGGAGTGCGATGGGAAGAATTTGATTTTTTGCGCAGCGGCGATCGCTTTTTTTGCGAGCGGCTGCATCTTTACGAACCACTGCGGTTTTGGCAAGGGTTCCAAGGTAGAGCCGCATTTATAGCACGTCGCGACTTGGTGGACGTAGTTCGGGTCAACTTTCTCCAGTATGCCGATCTTCTGTATCGCTTCTGCGACGCGCGCCCGCGCCTCAGCGACTTTTAGTCTTTTGAACTTCCCGGTTTCGTCCGTAAGCCGGCCGTCCTCGCCGATGATGGTTTTCGGACCCGGGATCTCGTTCTTGTGCCGTTGCCAGATCTCGTAGTCGGCTTGGTCGTGCGCCGGAGTGACCTTGACCACGCCCGTGCCAAAATGCGGGTCTACTGCTTCGTCCGCGATCACCTTGAACGTGAGCAGACCCAAGACCCCTTTCGCCTCTATGGTTTTTCCGACGTATTTCTGATAACGCTTGTCTTTTGGATTTACGGCGAGCGCGGTGTCGCCGAACTTGGTTTCCGGCCGGACCGTGGCCAAGGTGAGCGGCCCGTACTTGATGTAGTAGAGCGGGTCGGTTTTCTCCACATATTTCACTTCCAAATCGGAAAGTGCGGTTCTGTGTTTTGGGCACCAGTTCACCACGCGCAGATCGCGGTACACGAGGCCGTCGTCGTGCATTTTCTTGAACGTCGCATACACCTGCTCGACCACCCTCGGCTCCAGGGTGAACACTTCCCGTGACCAATCGCAGGACGCGCCGAGCTTGCGCAGCTGCGCTTCCATAGTCTTTTTATTCTCTTGCGTAAAATCCCACATTTCTTTCCACAGCGCATCGCGGTTCATGGTAAAGCGATTCCGCCCCTCTTTTTCCAGTTTCCCGTCAAAGACCACCTGGGTTTCAAATCCGGCGTGGTCTGCGCCAGGCAGCCAGAGCGTGCGCTTGCCGCGCATCCTCGAGTAGCGGATCATAATGTCTTCTAAGGTTACGAAAAGCGCGTGGCCGATATGAAGCGGGCCGTTCGCGTTCGGCGGCGGCATTATGATGCAATAGGGCTTGCGTTTGTGCGCGTCAGGCAAATTATCCGGGTTAAAATACCCGGACCGTTCCCAAAGCCGATAAATTTTCTCCTCGATCTCTTTGTGCTCGTAGCGCGGGCCGAGGTCGGGCATTATGTCCTAATTCTACGCTGTTTCGTCGCCGTTTTCCATAATTATCGGCAGAAGCGGCCAACTCTACGGCCAACCCTGCAGCCTGCGCCGCTTTCCGGTTAGGCGCTATGCTATAGCATAGCGATGTGCTATGCTGGGCATATGAATCGAGAGGCCATAGGTGGCGAGAGCAGGACTGGCAAGAGGAAGCTATGGACGGCGCCGCCAATAAACAACTACGCTTCCCGAACGGAGTGGGAAATTGCCTGTTGGAGGAAAATTCTAAAATCCAGAGAATTGCTGCGGCTACTTACCACCGACCATGAGCGCCACGACTTAGTAATGCGCGCCTCTGCCCTAGCCGGCTTAATTGCCGGTAAGAGCTACAAGCAAATCGGTAGGGAATTATGGCTTTCTCCACAGACGGTAAGCGGAATTAAACAGGTTTTAAACGGGAAAACTTATCGGAGTTACTTGGAGAGAAGTAAGAAAGAACGGAAGAAGAGAGGATATAGCACCGGTCCGGCGCGTCGTTGGGCGAAGTATCGCGGGAGACCTCGCCGCACAAAATACGGGATAATTTATTTACCGCGTTGAGCGTCATGCTGCAGTATAGCGGCGGGATACGGCACGAGGCTTTGATCTCGTAAGGGTTCTTAAATGTTTGGTCTCGTTTCGCCGCTATGCTATAGCATAGTATCCATTGGAAACGAGGCGCGTCATATATTTAATGCCCCGTTGGCTGTAAGCGGGTATTTTTTCTTGCGCCCGCCTGCGCCTTGGCTTCGGCGGGCAAGCAGATCAATATATCCTGCGGCGGCGATCATCACGGCGTTGTCGGTGTTGTATCTCATATCGGCGACCAAGAAGCGCAGGCCTAACTTCTCCACTTCTTTTTTGAGCGCGTCTCGCAAATGTTGGTTTGCGGCAACGCCGCCCGAAAGCATTATGGAGTGTGCGCTGGCACTTTTCGCCGCTCGGACCGTCTTTAGAAGAAGCACGTCAACCGCCGCCTGCTCAAAACAGGCCGCTATGTCTGCGCGCCGCGTGCGGGGATTATCGCGGAGATAGTACAATACGGCGGTTTTGAGCCCGGAAAAGCTGAAATCGTATTCGCCAGCTGGCGAAGTATCGTGCGCCATCGGCCGCGGGAAATTGATCGCCGTAGGATTGCCACGGCTCGCGAGCTTTTCGATTTCCGGCCCGCCCGGATAGGGAAGCTCCAAAATGCGCGCAACCTTGTCAAACGCTTCGCCCACGGCGTCGTCCCGCGTTTCTCCGAGTTTTTTCCAGGTTGTTAAGTTCTTCATGCGTAATAAGATGGTGTGTCCGCCGCTCACGATAAGGGCGATGGCAGGGAACATCTTTGTATAGTGAGTAGTGAGTAGTGAGTGGGGAGTAGATTTTTTGGGCAGTAAAAAACTATACAAGTGTCCTTCAAGATGATTCACGCCGACAAGCGGTTTTTTGAATTTTTTGCCGAGTTCTTTTGCGAAGTTAATACCGGTCCAAAGCGCAGGCTCAAGTCCTGGGCCGACGGTTGCGGCTATCATATCTACGTTCCGCATAATTTTTTCGCCGCCCAGTTTCCGGAACAGGATCGGAAGGTTTTTCAGATGCTCGCGTTTCGCGAGCATGGGTACGACGCCGCCGAAAGGCCGGTGGATAGGTATCTGTGAAGAGACGAGAGCTTTTGAAATATTGAATCGCGGCGCACGAAGGCCGCCGCTCGCCTTAAGAACGGCGAGCGCGGTTTCATCGCAAGACGTTTCGATGCCCAAGATGAGTTTCTTCATTTATAACTTCAAAATCATTCAATCTCAACTCAAATTTTTTCTTTCCTGATGCGATTGCTTCAAAGTATTCCGGCCAGATTTTTTTATTGATGATAGGCATGTTTTTATTTATTGTTCTTCGTCTTAATTAAATCTTTTTCAATTAATGAACGTACGTCGTTTGAATATGATTTCAACGCAATGTCATGAATAAAATTACGAACATCATTTAGGGATAGTATACCGGACTTGATAAGCGGCTTAATTGTTCTTAGAGCGAAAGCCCACGCATCTCTTTCGTCCTTAATTACTCTGTCGATCTTATCGCCTTCAATTTCTTGTTGTTCTCGTCCTGCTTCCTTAAATTCTTTCCTCGTGTCCAGTACGAAATTTCTTTCCTCGTCTGTCATAGATTCCATTATCTGTGCGTGGCCAGCTTCATGGGATAATTGTAAAATGGCTACTGGTTTTGTAATATCTTGATCTACTAATATCGTTTTTGTCTCGTCGTCTGTGCCGGCTCCGCCTAAATATCCTGAACTTGGTCTAAATATAACTTTCCATCCATCGGGGAGTATTTCAGTTGTATCCAATTTATCTTCACCGGAGCGAAATTTGTAACTTTTTAGCGTTCTCCATTGTTTTGCAAGCTCGTTTTTATTTAATGTATCCATACGGTAGCGTTGCATGGCTGGAATGAATTCTGCTTCATCACACGAAAGGGAAAGTTCAAAACTTTCTTTTTTGAAATCCCATTTTCCTTCTTCTGGAAAATCGTGAATCTCAACGATGGGAGTGTCAATTCTAGATAAGGTTTCTTTTAAAGTATCCTTTTCTAAATCTATTCTTCCTGGAGATTCTAATTTTTTTTCGAAATATTGTTCTTTCATATAACTATTTTAAGTTCCTCGGCTTTAAGGGAGATATGGGGGCCGCCGTGGGTGAGCGAGGTCGGCTGTTCTACTTGTTCAAGGAAGTCAGGGTTTGTCATATTACGTGGAGCGTTACTATAGATGTTTTCCATATGGCAGGTTGGCGACAAGTGATGGCAGCCCCGACGGGATTCGAACCCGTGTACCAGGCTTGAAAAGCCTGTGTCCTAGGCCAGACTAGACGACGGGGCCTTTTTCAATTCATGACACGATGCAAATATTATAGTATAGTAAAAACTGGATTTTTCAACCCTGAACGTCATGATCTCGCAATTCTTTCTCTTATATAACGACCACGCGATACTCGTCCTGCGGCTCGTGCTTGGCGCGATCCTTATCGCCCACGGTTTGCCGAAGCTAAGGAATTTGCGCGGCACGAGCCGGGATTTCGAGGCGATGGGGTTCAAGCCGGGAGTGGTCTTCGGGCCGCTCGCCGCGATCCTTGAATCGTTCGGCGGACTTGCCATCGCAGTTGGGTTCGCAACGCAAGTTGCCGCCGGACTTTTCGGCGTCGAATTTCTCGCGATCACGGTCTGGAAATTCTTGCGGCACGAGCCCTTGATCGGCGGCATTGAACTGGACATCATTTTGCTCGCCGCGGCGCTTTTGCTTTTGACGCAGGGCGGCGGCTGGTTCTCTCTTGATACGTTCTGGAGGGTAAGGTTCTAAAGCGAGCGTCCCCGCATGTATCGTTTTTTTGAGACCCTTCCCGGCGCGTTCGCGTGGTTCACGCTCGCCCTCATCGTAGTGTGTTCATGGCGGCTGCCGGCCGCGGTGGCGATCTTCATCATCCTGTTCGACATCTACTGGCTGCTCAAGGCGATCTATCTCTCGCTTCACCTCCGTTCCACGTTTTCCCGCATGCGGGAGAATCTCAAGGTGAACTGGATCGGGAAACTGCACGGAGAGCCGCACACGCGGGATTGGGCAGAGATCTACCACCTCGTTATCTTCCCGATGTACCGAGAGCCGTACGAGGTGGTGCGGGAGAGCTTTGAGAGCCTCCGCCGGGCGGACTACCCATTGGATAAGTTCATCGTGGTGCTCGCCACGGAAGAGCGGGTTGGCGCCGAAGCTCGAGCCCTCGCGGAGAAGATCAAAAGCGAGTTCGCCCCATCCTTTTTCAAATTCCTCGTCACCGTTCACCCCGAGGGGCTCCCAGGGGAGATCTCCGGCAAAGGGTCGAACGAGACGTGGGCCGCGAAAGAAGCCGTGCGTCTCGCGATCGACCACGCCCGCATTCCTCACGAGCGCGTTCTCGTTTCCGTATTCGACGTTGACACGCACATCTTTCCGGCATATTTCAGCAGGCTGACCTATGTATTTTTGCATGCCGCAGACCGGCTGCGCGCGATGTATCAGCCCATCCCGCTTTTCACGAACAACATTTATCAGGCGCCCGCACTCGCGCGCGTGGTCGCGTTCTCCGCCACGTTCTGGCAGATGATGCAGCAGTCGCGTCCCGAGCGGCTCACGACGTTTTCTTCGCAGTCCGTGCCGCTCCGGGTGCTTGAGGATATCGGCTTTTGGCATACCAATGTAGTTTCGGAAGATTCGCGGATCTTCTGGCAGGGATACCTTCGCTACCACGGCGACTTCCGCGTCGAGCCGCTGCTCTACCCCGTATCGATGGACGCGAACGTCGCGCCGACGTTCTGGGGGACCATGAAGAACCTCTATGCCCAGCAGCGCAGGTGGGGGTGGGGCGTTGAGAATGTCCCGTACATGCTGGACGGCTTCAGGAAAGATTCGCGCATTCCCCGGAGGAAGAAATGGTATTGGTCGTGGAATGTGCTCGAGGGATTCCACTCGTGGGCCACGAATTCACTCATGATCTTTGCGCTTGGCTGGCTGCCGATCGCGATCGGCGGGCAGCGGTTCCACTACACCCTTCTTTCCTACAGCCTGCCGCAGATCACGAGGTTCGTGATGGGGCTCTCTATGGTGGGCATCGCCACATCGGCGATCATCAGCATCCTCCTGCTTCCGGAGCGGCCGAAGTGGTTCTTGCGGCGGCATTATGTGCTCTATGCGCTGCAGTGGCTCTTGATCCCGATCACCCTGATAGTGTTTGGCGCTTTTCCCGGCCTTGAAGCCCAGACGCGCCTCATGCTCGGGGGGCGGTTCCGGCTAGGATTCTGGGTGACGCCCAAGTGGCGTTCTCCAGAATCGGGAAAGGGGGTAGGGGGAAAACACAAGGGTTCCCCCGTGTCGGAAGACCGCCGATAGGCGGGGTGAGAAACCGAGGGTGTCTAAGGAGTCCCGCTAGCCGGCGGGACGACGGATTGTGGGTAACGCCCAAGTGGCGGAGCCAAAATCTGCTATAATTTTTCTATGCGCCGCTTCGCGTCGAGGAGGGGATTCACGCTGCTTGAGCTCCTGCTTTTTTCGGCGATTTTCGTCATCACAACCATATCGCTTTTTACGATCCTTACCGTCGTGCTTCGTATCCAGGCGCGGCAGGGCTCCGCCGCCGAAGTGAATCAACAAGCGCAGTTCTTGATCCAAACTCTAACCCGCTCGATCGAGCGGGCGAGTCTGATCGAGATGGCTCAAGATATGGCCACGAGTACGCTGAAGCTGCGGATGGCGTCTTCCACCGACGACCCGACCTATATTTTTTTGAGTTCGAGCACGGTATATCTCAAAGTTACCGATTCCGGCGCGCCGCAGCCGCTCACGTCAGAGAGGGTGGTCGTCCCAGGCCTCGTGTTTACGAAGCACGCAAATCCGGCCGGCCGCGATTCGGTCAAGGTGTCGTTCTCGATCGCGTTCAATTCCTCAAACCCCCAGCAGGCATTTTCTCAAACAGTGAATACGGCGGTCGTCCGCATGGGTCCTGTGGTGTTCGCTTCGGACGTCGTGCCGTCCGCGGCAGGTCTCTTTAGCGTCGGCACCACCACGCAAAATTTGTGGCAGTCCATAAACGGCCTGCTCTTTTTCTCCGGCGAAAATATTGGGATCGCGGCACCGAACCCAAGCCAAAAACTTGAGGTGAACGGCGGCGTGCGCGTGAATACCGTCGCGGGAAGGCCTACGTGTTCGGCGAGCGTTCGCGGCACGATATGGTTTACGCAGTCCGCCTCTTTCGTGAGGGATCGCGCAGAGATTTGCGTATGGACAGGAGAGTCAACGCCGTTTGAATGGGTGGATCTCATCCGGCAGTGGGTGCAAGGAACGCCCCTGCCGAACCCGATTTCTGCGGCGCGCGCAGAAGCAGGGAACGGGTACCTGTATGTTTTGGGAGGATATCCGAGCGTGTGGACGTCGCCCACTTCAACCGTGTGGTACGCGCGCTTCGGCGCAAACGGCACGTTCGGCGCGTGGCGCGCCACGACTCCGCTGCCCCAGCCGCTCGATTATTTCGGCACGACGGTGTGGAACGGATACTTGTACGTCGCGGGGGGTTATACCGGCGCCTCTGGGAGGACGAACGCGGTCTACGCCGCGTCCATGAACGCGAACGGCACGCTCGGAGCGTGGATGACGACTACCGCTCTGCCAAACGGGCTCTCAGGGCATTTTGCGGCAGCGGCGAACGGATATCTCTACGTTACGGGCGGCACTGCAGGAGCAGAGGTTTTGCCCACGTCAACCGTGGTGTACGCCCCAATAAACTCTGATCATACTGTGGGCGCATGGGCATCTACTGCTCCTATGCCGTATGCCGTAACAGGCCATGGTGGGGCCGTGTACAATAATTATCTTTATGCGATTGGCGGGTACGGCGTGAGTTCAGCGCCCACATCCACAATGAGTTTTACCAGGTTAGACGCGAGCGGGGCGGTTAGCGCATGGACCGTTGGTCTTGTTACGTCGCTCCCGGTCGCAACCGCCCGCGAAGTACTTGTGGCGTATAATGGCTTCATGTACGAGCTCGGCGGAACTACTGTTGCTGGCACGGTAACCAGCACGCGCTCAATTATAATAAAATCCCAAGGCCACCTGGAGCCGCCGTGGGTGCTGCGAAGCGGCTTGCCTGCGGATCTTTCCGAGTCAGCGGGCGCGGTGAACAACGCTTTTTTGTATATAATAGGCGGATATTCACAGTCCTACGGTTCAACCCCGACTTCCACCGTATGGTATGCGCCGCTTATGAGCAATGGAAATATCGGATTTTAAGGCATGGTATAATAACCACGAGAGCAATTTCAGCGCGGACCAGATATGCGCAAGGCATTTTCTCTAAAAAATCTTCTCGTCATACTGGCTGGGGCCCTCATGCTAACGGCGTTTTCGTCCGCGAGCATTTTGCGGGCCGCGACGTTTGATTCTGATCTTGTGCCGGCCGCGGCCAATACCTACAAGATCGGGGTTTCGGCCGGGGACTGGCAATCCATCAATAATCTGATCTTTTTTGCCAGTTCAAACGTGGGGGTGGGCGCGCCCGCTCCTAATCAGGCGCTTGAAGTGAACGGCGGCCTGCGTTTGAACACCAACCTTCCCCAGCCGACCTGCAGCGCATTGCAGCGCGGTACGTTTTGGGTGGCACAGGCCGGCGGAGGATTCCCGGATTCTGTCGTCGTCTGCTACAAGAACGTCCTGGATCAATACCTGTGGGCAGTGATCTATTGATCCGGGGAGCCGTCTCGCATAGATACGGGATTTGTTCTATACTAATCACAGTAATCAACCACGCGCCTTTTTATCTAAATTCACCTGAACTTCCATGAACCAGGCATCCACGGCATTTGTTAGGGGCAAGCGGTTCGTTTGGCTGCTTGGGGGCGCGCTCGCGCTCGGTCTTTTGTATGCCGCAATCCAGGCAGGCGCGTTTGTCGGCCCGTCAACATCCGGAGGGACGGGTTCTGGCGCGGTCGCAACCGACGCCCAAGGCAACTTGAGCATCGGCATCTCGCCCTCTGCAACGAGCAGGCTCTACGTGCTTGCCGGGCCGACCAACGTATACGGTCTCCAGATTCAGAATGACACCGGGGATTCCTTGTTCCGGCTCTCCCGCGGAGCGGCTGCTTCGGCTATTTTCCGGCTCGGCACCGACGGCACGTTCGTGCTTCAGAATCAAAGCGCGGACGCGTTCGCCATAAACGCGGCAGGCAATGTCGGTATCGGAACGACGGTGCCGGCTCAAAAATTACATGTTTTAGGCAGCGCTCAAATTAGCGGCAGTGTATATACTACTGCAGTAGGTCACGCAAATTCAGCCAGCTTACTTGAGGTTGGCGGAGGAGGCGCAACATACGGTGGAGGCACCATCAGGATGTTCGGAGGGACGCATGCCACAACCCCCGGGATCATAAGTTTCCATACCGGCACCGGCATAGGTATCCCTTCAGAGACGGCAAGAATAACTGCTGCCGGTAGCGTCGGCATCGGGACGGACGCGCCAAGCCAGAAACTGGATGTGAACGGCGCCATCGCGCTGAGGGGCCAGGCAGCTCTGGATTCTGACGCCTCCGCTGTTTACGTAGGAGATTTAGCGAGCGGCGACGGCACAAGGGCGCTGGCTCTGCGGGCAGGAGATGCAACGCGCGCATACATTACGATTGGCGGCAACGTCGGCATCGGCACCGTGAATCCCACAAGCACGCTTACTGTCCAAGGAGAGATCAAAACCACTTCCGGCGGCGTGCGGTTCCCAGACGGTTCGCTTCAGTCATCTGCCGCATCTGCCGGGCTGGGCGGTTCCGGGACCGCGAATTTCGTGGCGAAGTTCACCGCAGGAACCGTTGTCGGCAACAGCATTATTTATGACAACGGCACAAATGTGGGCATCGGGACAGGCGGGTCGGCAACCGCAAAACTTCAGATCGGCGGGGCCGCGGGCGTGGACGGCATCAGGTTCCCTGACGGCACGCTCCAGACCACTGCGGCCGCAGGAGGAGCAGCGATCCCAAGCGGCTTAATCGCGATGTTTGATGCAAGCTGTCCTTCGGGGTGGACGCGGTTTGCCGCGCTTGACGGCAGGTTTCCGCAGGGCGCGTCAGCGTACGGCGGAACAGGCGGCGCCGCAAGCCACAGCCACACCGTGAGCGCCGCCCCGAACCACTCTCATATGGTAACCGGCGTCACGACCGTCGAAGACGCATGGCATTCTCACGGCGTGAATTTTGTAAGCGGCGATGGATGGGGCGGTCCATGGTCTTCTACGTGGGCGGCCGGCACTTTCGACTATACTGACTCTCCGGCTCATCGCCATAATATTTCCGGCGTAACAGACCCCCAAAGCGCGCCTCATAACCACGGAGTAAATCTCGCGGCGACGCTTGACGGCGGCCACAGCCACACGCTGGATACGGTGAGCAATCTCCCGCCATATCTGAACGTGGTATTTTGCAGGAAGAATTGATGCGGCAGGCCGCGACTGCTTATGGGATCTTTGGATAGAAAAGTTATTTTCGGAGCCGCGGCCGCGCTTGTCACGGCTTTGGCGCTCGGCATTGGAGCCGGTTTTTATTTCGGAGGCCGCGGCGCGAGCGCCGAGCTTGCCCTTCTTCGCGCGCAAATCGAGAAAGCGAAAAGCGTTCTTGCTCCGGCGGGCCAGCGCCAGACCGTTTTAGGGACTGTCGAGCGCGTCGAAGGAAGCGTGATCTTCCTCAAGGCGCAGGCGCCGGCCAATCCGTTTGAAGAAGCGTATCCGGAAGATCGCGAGGCGGTGGTTACTGCAGAAACGAAAATCGTGAGGCAGGTCTCAAAGCCCCCGGCAACGTACCTGGAGGAGCTTCTGGCATACCAGAGACAACTTCCGGGCCAAGAACAAGCTTCTGCTTATCTTGTTCCCACGCCGCCTTCGCCGGTCGCTGAAACAGCGGTCGCTGCGGGTTCGTTGAAATCCGGCGACCGCATCGTGGTTCAGGCACGCGAGGATATTACGGCCAAAACGCGCTTTGAGGCGGTCCAGATCACCGTGCTCGCGTCTTCTTAAATCAACGCGTTATTCGAGATGGAGTTTTTTCTGGAACTCCGCAAGCTTCAATTGTAGCGCGGGATAACGGTTGAGATGCTGGTCTTCTTGGATTACGCGGAGCGCGGAAGCGCGGCTTGCCTTGATGAGTTCCACGTCTTGGAGCCCGCGCATCGCGATATCAGGGAGCCCTGTCTGCCGCTCGCCCAAGAATTCGCCGGGGCCGCGGAGCTTTAGGTCAATCTCTGCGAGCTCAAAGCCGTTCTTCGCCTCGACGATCGCGCGGAGCCGTTCGTGCGTGCTTTTCGCGCCGGATTCGGTGAACAGGAAGCAGAACGACTGGTGTTCGCCGCGCCCCACGCGCCCCCTGAACTGGTAGAGCTGGGCCAGGCCGAACCGTTCCGCCCCTTCTATCATCATGATCACGGCATTCGGCACATCCACGCCGACCTCTATGACCGACGTGGAAACAAGGACATCGGTTGCTCCGTCTTTGAAATCGCGCATAACTTGCTCTTTGTTTGGTTTTCCGCCGGAGGCGAGACCTCGCCTCGTCTTCGACGAGGCGGGCATCTGGCCGTGCAGCATGGCGACGCGGAGATCGGGGAAGACCGTTGTCGAAAGTTTTTCGAACTCTTCTTTTACGGATTTTACCTCGAGCGCGCTCCATTCGCGGGCGCGAAAAGATTTCTCCGCCCCGTCTTGCTCCGGCTTCTCTATGCGCGGGCAGATGACGAACGCTTGGCGGCCGCGCGCGATCTGTTCGCGGATGAATTCGTACGCCTTGGGACGGTTCTCCGGCGCCACGATTTTCGTCACGATGTTTTTGCGGCCGGCAGGCAGTTCGGTGATGGTCGAAATATCGAGGTCGCCGAATACCGTAAGCATGAGCGTTCGGGGGATAGGGGTCGCGGACATACTCAAAAAGTGGGGGGTGAACGTCGCTTTCGCGCGGCGGCCGGATCGCGCGTCTCGGCTTAGCGCGGCACGCTGCTCCACGCCGAAACGGTGCTGTTCGTCAATCACCACGAGGCCGAGCGATTTGAAGCGGACCGATTCTTCGAGAAGCGCGTGCGTGCCGATGACGATCGGTATCTCGCCGCGTCTCACTTTCTCCCGCAGCTCTCCTTTTTTTACCGGGGACTCAAGGCCGTTCTCGTAGAATAGTTTCGTGTCGCTCGCGGTCATGAGCGCGATTTTGGGTTCACGGACCGCGGAGATATGGCTGAATAATTTCTTGAACGTTTCAAAATGCTGGCGTGCGAGCACTTCGGTTGGCGCCATAATGGCGGTCTCGCGCCCGTTCTCCGCCGCGCTTATTGCCGCAAGAGCGGCGACCACGGTTTTCCCCGAGCCGACATCGCCCTGGAGGAGCCGGTTCATGGGGCGGCCCTTTTCAAGGTCCTGCAGGATCTCCCAGAGCGACCGTTTTTGCGAAGCGGTCAGCGCGAACGGAAGTTCTGCGATGATCCGCTTGAGGAGGGGAATATCGGTTTTGATCTGGACCGCGCGCGTCCTCGCGAGCTTCATTTTTTGAGCGAAGTTTTCAAGCTGGAGCAAAAACAGGTCCTCGAACGCAAAGCGCCTTTTCGCGGCGAGCGCGTCCTCGATCCGTTCAGGGAAATGAACGTCCTGGAGCGCGTGATGCAGTTCGGGGAGGCGGTTCATGCGGAGCGCGGCGCCGGGCAGCCATTCCGGAGGTCGCGCGAGCCCCTTGAGGATCGGCTGTATGAGGTAGCGGATCCCTTTCGAGGTAAGGCCGCGCGTCTCCGGGTAGATGGGCACGAGGCGGGCGGTATGCCGGGTTTCATCGCGCGCATCCCCGGAAACGGGTTCGAACGTGGGGTGGCTGAGGTAGAGCTCGTCTTGCGAGACGGCGACTTTGCCGGAAAAATTAGCGAGCCGCCCGGGCCGGAGAATGTTCTTGATATAGGGCTGGTTGAACCAGATGATGCGGGTGGAGCCGGAGTCGTCACGGACAGTCGCCTCGACTACGATGAAGTGTTTCTGCCATGTCCGCCGCGTCGTTATCTCTTCCACCGTCCCTTGGATGGTCGCGTGCTGACCCGGTTCAAGGTCGGCAATGCGGTAGATCTGCGAAAAATCTTCGTAGCGGGTCGGAAAATGATAGAGCAGGTCGCCGATGGTCGCGACGCCAAGGTGCTTGAGTTTGGCGAGAAAGCCCGGACCGATTCCCGCGATGCGCGCAAGAGGGGTGTCGAGCGTGAACATGTTGTCCCCCCACTAGGAATCGAACCTAGATACACGGTTTAAGAGACCGGTGCTTTGCCATTAAGCTATGGGGGGTCATAAATTTGCCGGTGGCCGTTCGATGCTGGTTAAATGCATCCATTTTCTTTGTTTTAATTTTACTTTAGGAGTAATTTCTTGTAAAGTCGCCATTATCCATCCGAAAATTTTATGTTTCATATCAGTACCCTTAGGGACGCGCACTTTTATGGTCCCATAGTATAAATTATTTTTTTTGTACCCTTTATTGGACGGCTTTATAAAACTTTTACCAAATCTATCCAATGGTATGCCAGTAATATCTGACCAAAATTTTTTAATTTCCACTCCATTTTGTTGAGGATAAATGTTTAGATGAGCTTTCATTATTTTTGGAGACACGTTGAATATTTTCTCAAACCATTTGACCATGAATACAACAAGGTAAGGATCGGAGTTAGTTATCTCGAAATTTTTTGTTTTACTTCCTTCAGCCCAATATAAGGCGGCACCGAAAAGTTTGTAAGCGTCAAGAGATAATGGAGTTTTGATTTCTCCTAGTGCTCTCTCAAGTATGGCCTTGACCTCTCTTTCCCGTCTCTCTTTTTGACTGTGAGGCCCACGGGAGAGTATTTGGATTTGTTTTGTATAAAGTCGGACACGGTGTTCGGGCGCAAGGGGGATGCTTTTTAGCCAGGCACTGAGAGTGCTTTTCGCGATAGAATCCCTCAATTTTCTCCTGATTTCGTTGTAGCTTAAACCCCTTTTGCGAAGAGAGATAGCTTTTATACGGAGGGACGGGTCACTTTTCATACCTCCAATTATATCATATATAGGAGCTGTTCTGCCATATGGGCGGGTGCGAATTTCGCGTACATTATAATAGAAAATGATCCAGCCGGCAACAAAGCTTGTATCGCAAGATCATTGACTTATCCCTGAACTGTTCTATGGTTTCTGAAGGATTAGAGGGAGGTGCATATGAAGAATAGAGTCACCACGCGGCCGTTTAAAGGACCCCGTGGCGGGGATCCGTACGTCAACAAGTACTGTGAGCGAACTCCTTGGGGGCGGACCTCATATGTCCCGCTGACCATGCACGAAGTGACCGCCGTCCGCCGTGCGGCACAGGCGCTCCGCGAGCGCCGTCCCACCAAGAAACGGGAGTAAGCAGTATCGCGCCCGTTCGTGCGGCACAGGCGCTGAGCGAGCTTCATTCCATCAAGAAACGGGCGCGAGCAACATAGCGCCCGTTTTGCTTTTATCGTTACGCAGGGCGGGTCGCCCTTGTCTGCATCAAAAGGCGCATATGACGCGCGCGGTTCACGGCGCCCCCGCCAGGATTCGCCGCCCGATAGGGCGAGCCTCGCTCCAACGTGTTTGGAGCGGGAACCCGTTTTGGCATTGCGCCCCCGCCAGGATTCGAACCCGGAATACGACGTCCGAAGCGTCGCGTGATATCCATTTCACTACAGGGGCAAATTCGCTTTTTAATCATAGGAGCATTTTCGAAATTCGCAAAGGCGCCGCGGTTTTGATTTTGCCGGGCCCTTGGTACAATGATCGTGCCTATGTTTTTTCTTTTCGAGCTCATCGTGCTTATCTTCTCGGTCATGATCCACGAGATCTCCCACGGGTATGTTGCGGAGCGCCTCGGCGACCCCACCGCGCGGCTTGCCGGGAGATTGACGCTCAACCCTCTAAAGCACATCGACCCCGTGGGCTCGGTGATCCTGCCGCTTCTCCTTGCGATTCCCGCGCTATTCGGACAGCCCACGATCATTTTCGGCTGGGCAAAACCCGTGCCGTATAATCCGGCATACCTCAAGGATCCGAAGCGTGGAGCCGGCGCTATCGCGGCCGCAGGCCCGTTGAGCAACTTCTTGCTTGCGGCGGTGTTCGGCGTGTTGCTGCGGAGCATCTCCTACGATCCTCCTTCTCTCGCATTGTTCTTCAGCGTGATCATCCTCATCAACATCGCGCTCGGCGTGTTCAATCTGTTGCCGCTCCCGCCTTTGGACGGCTCAAAAGTGCTTTTCGCATTTTTGCCGCCCACCGAGAAAAGCTTTCGCTTGATGCGTTTTCTTGAGCGCAACGGGTTCCTTCTTATCATTTTTTTCGTGTTCTTTGGCTACGAACTCATCATCCCCGTCCTGAGCGCTTTGTACCTGCTCTTCGCGGGTCAGCCGTTTTAGGATGTAGATGCAGGATTTGACGCGGGCAGCGTCTCGTTTTAAGATAGGTGGGCCTCGTCTGAGGCAAAGTTTTTGTTATGCCTACTCTTCGTCAGTTGGTAAAGCGGGGAAGGACGTCTGCGAAAGCGAAAACCAAATCGCCCGCATTGGCGTACTATTTTAATACCCTGAAGAACCGTCCGGTTGATTCTTCCTCGCCTTTCAAGAGGGGCGTGTGCCTCAAGGTGTTCACCACGACCCCCAAGAAGCCGAACTCGGCCATCAGAAAAGTATGTCGCGTGCGGCTCACGAACGGCATGGAAGTCACCGCATACATCCCTGGCGAAGGGCATGCCCTCCAGGAGCACTCGATCGTGGTAATCCGCGGCGGGCGCGTAAAAGACCTGCCGGGCGTCCGTTACCACGTGGTGCGGGGCGTTCTTGACACGACGGGGGTTGAAGGGAGGAAACAGCAGAGGTCAAAGTATGGAGCAAAGAAACCAAAGATACAATAATAAAGCGGCAGCTCCGACGCGCCGTTTCGTAGCGGTCGGAGTCCCGATCTCCGACGCTACGGTCGGAGCAGGCGGAGCGTCGGGACAGAGGTCAAAATACGGCGCGAAAAGTCCTAAGGCATAATACTATGAGAAAAAAGCGCGTATACAAAAAGTACCACGAGCCAGACCCGCAGCACAGCCGTATAGATCTCGGCCGTTTCATTAATTACGTGATGCGGGACGGCAAGAAATCCATTGCCGAACGGGTTGTCTATGACGCGCTTGCGCGCGTGGAAAAAGAGACCAAGCAGAGCCCGCTTGCGGTTTTCGAAAAAGCGCTCCAGAACGTTTCGCCGATGCTCGAAGTCGCTTCGCGGCGGATCGGAGGCGCGAACTATCAGGTGCCGCGCGAGGTCAGGCCGGAGCGGCGGTTCATCTTGGGAAGCCGCTGGCTCATCAATGCGGCCCGCGCGAAGAAAGGGAAGCCCATGGCAGCCAAGCTCGCCGACGAACTCATCGCCGCATCAAAGAACGAGGGCGCGGCCATCAAGAAAAAGCAGGATACGCACCGAATGGCTGAATCCAACCGAGCTTTCGCCCACTTCGCGCAATGAGATCTGGAATGGATATGGCAGAGCTGACGCAGACCCCTTTTCCCCGCGCGGCTATGAGGCCGAGCGGGTGCGATGCTCCGCCTTCTGGCTTCCGGGAACCGGCGTTCGGTTCGCTCCTGCGGCGAACCGCCGCCTGCATCTCGGCGTCAAAACTCCGATCGCGATCGGAGGCCGAGCTTTTGACGCCTCCGACAGCTTCCCGTAAACCAAAAGGCGGAGCGAGCGAGGCCGAATCGTCAGCGAAAGCTCTCGCCGGGGAGCTTGAGCGGTAGCGGAAAGGAGGGGTCTGCGCCACAAGTTAACATCCCATGCCTCGACAATACCCAATAGAAAAAGTTCGCAACATAGGCATTATCGCCCATATTGATGCAGGGAAGACCACGGTCTCCGAGCGTGTGCTTTTCTATACCGGCGTGTCCCATAAGATCGGCGAAGTACACGAGGGGACGACCGTGATGGATTGGATGGAACAGGAACGAGAACGGGGGATCACCATCACCTCGGCGGCCACGACCGCATTCTGGATCCCTACCTATCGGCACGGCGACAAGGCATTCGAACACCGGGTCAACCTGATAGATACGCCCGGCCACATTGATTTTACGGTCGAGGTGAAGCGTTCGCTCCGGGTCCTGGACGGCGCCGTCGTCGTGTTTGATGGCGTGGCGGGCGTGGAGCCGCAGTCCGAGACCAATTGGCGGTATGCAGACGAGTATCGCGTGCCGCGCGTCTGTTTCATCAACAAACTCGACCGCATGGGCGCGAACTTCGAGAAGAGCCTCGCGTCTATCCACGAGCGGCTGACCGCGCATGCGGTGCCGGTCCAGCTCCCCATAGGGATAGAATCTGAATTCACCGGCGTGGTGGATCTTTTGGAAGAGAAGGCGTTTGAATTTCACGGCGAGCACGGCGAGCGCATCGTGGAGATCTCCGTCCCCGAAGGCATGGCGGCAGAGGTAAAAGCATTCCGTCATCGACTGGTCGAACAGATCGCCGACGCGGACGACGAGCTTATGTCGCGCTACCTGGACGGTAAAACGCTGCCGCTTGAAGATCTGCGGCGCGTCCTGCGGAGGGCGGTGATTGAGAACAAACTCGTGCCGATACTCTGCGGGTCGGCTCTGAAGAACAAGGGCGTACAGTTCGTGCTGGATGCCGTCGTGGATTATCTGCCGTCTCCCCTGGATCTCCCGCCGGTTGCGGGGACCGACCCCAAGACCGGCGCCGAGATGAGCCGCACGCCGTCGGACAGCGAACCGTTCGCGGCGCTCGCGTTCAAGATTGCGACCGATCCGTATGTGGGAACGCTTACGTATATAAGGAACTACTCCGGCGTCTTAAAGCGCGGCTCTTATATTCTTAATACCGCGAAGAATGAGCAGGAACGGATCGGCAGGGTGGTGCGGCTCCACGCGAACCAGCGGGAAGAGGTGGAAGAGGTATATGCCGGTGAGATCGCCGCGATCGTGGGGCTCAAGAACACCACGACCGGAGATACGCTTGCGAGCCCGGATGCGCCGATCGTGCTTGAAAAGATCATATTCCCTGAGCCGGTTATCGGCATTCGCATCGAGCCCAAGACCAAGGCAGACCAAGAGAAAATGGGGGTCGCGCTCCGCAGGCTGGCAGAGGAAGATCCGACGTTCCGCGTATCCGGGGATCAGGAAACAGGAGAGACCATTATTCAGGGCATGGGAGAGCTCCATCTTGAGATCATCGTTGATCGAATGAAGCGTGAATTCAGCGTCGCCGCGAATGTCGGCCGGCCGCAGGTCGCCTATAAAGAGACCATCAATGCGGCCGCAGAGGCGGAAGGGAAATACATCCGTCAGTCAGGCGGCCGCGGACAATACGGGCACGTGCGGCTCCGCCTCGAGCCGCTCGAGCGAGGCAAAGGGATAGAGTTCGTGAACGCCATCAAAGGCGGCGTGATCCCGCAGGAGTTCATCCCTGCGGTCGAGAAAGGCGTAAAAGAGGCCGCCGACAAAGGCGTGCTCGCAGGATATCCGGTCGTCGATGTTGAGGCGACGCTCTATGACGGTTCCTACCACGAGGTTGACTCGTCCGAGGCGGCGTTCAAGATCGCGGGTTCCATCGCGTTCCAGGAAGCGGCGCGGCGCGCAAAGCCGGTCATCCTTGAACCCATCATGAACGTGCAGGCGATCACCCCGCTCGAATTCTTGGGCGAGGTGAACGGCGATTTGAACGCGCGTCGCGGGAAGATCGAAGCGATGAACGACCGCGGAAACGTGAAGGTCATCGACGCGAAAGTTCCGCTCTCCGAGATGTTCGGTTACGCGACGCAGCTTCGTTCCATGACGCAGGGGCGGGGGAGTTTCACTATGGAGTTCGGCCACCGGGAAGCCGTGCCGAACAATATCGCCCAGCTCATCATCGAGGGGAAGAGAAAATAGGTTTACGGTCGAGGGACTAGCGGGAAAATGAGCAACCGGCCGCGCCGTTGTCCCCATTTGACAAAAAACGCGGGGCCGCTACAATAGGTAATTGCGCTGTACGCATACAATCAACCACAGCAGGTCGAAACCACCAACAACCTTCTAAAAGTTATATGGCGGAAAAAGAAAAATTCACTCGTGCGAAGCCCCACGTGAACGTGGGGACGATCGGTCACGTCGATCACGGCAAAACAACGTTAACCGCCGCGATCACGCATATTTTGTATTTGAAAGGCCTCGCGAAGAAAGAAGAGAGCGTCGACCAGATCGACAATACTCCGGAAGAGAAAGCGCGGGGGATCACCATTGCGCTTCATCACTCGGAATATGAATCAGAGAAGCGCCACTATGCGCACATCGACGCGCCTGGCCACGCCGACTACATCAAGAACATGATCACGGGCGCGGCGCAAATGGACGGCGCAGTCCTGGTGGTGGCCGCGACGGACGGGCCAATGCCGCAGACGCGGGAGCACGTGCTCCTCGCGCGCCAGGTGGGCGTGCCCGCGATCGTGGTGTTCTTGAACAAAGTAGACCAGGTGGACGATCCAGAGCTTGTGGACCTTGTGGAATCAGAGGTCCGCGAATTGCTCAAAAAATACGAGTTTCCGGGCGACACCGTGCCGGTGATCCGCGGTTCGGCCTTGAAGGCCCTGACCGTGGCCTCTGCGGACGATCCGAACGCGAAACCGGTCCTCGAGCTCATAAAAGCGCTTGACGAATATATACCCGAGCCGGTTCGCGACCTCGACAAACCATTCCTTATGCCTATCGAGGACATTTTCTCGATCGAAGGACGCGGGACAGTGGTTACGGGACGAGCGGAACGCGGAAGGATCAAAGTGAACGAAGAAATCGAGGTCGTGGGCCTCCGCCCCACCCAGAAGTCCGTGGTGACGGGCATTGAGATGTTCAATAAGATCCTGGACGAAGGGCTCTCCGGCGATAACGTGGGCATTCTTCTCCGCGGCCTCAAGAAAGAAGACGTGGAGCGCGGCCAAGTGGTCGCGAAGCCCGGAAGCGTCACGCCGCACACGGAATTCGAGTGCGAAGTGTACATCCTCTCCAAAGAAGAAGGCGGTCGGCACACCCCGTTCTTTCCCGGATATAAGCCGCAGTTCTACATCCGCACGACCGACGTGACCGGAGAAGTGACCTTGCCGCAGGGAATGGAAATGGTGATGCCGGGCGATACCATAAAGCTTTCGGTGAAACTCATCTCGCCGGTCGCGCTTGAAGAGAAACAGCGCTTTGCTATCAGAGAGGGCGGGAAAACCGTCGGCGCGGGAGTCGTTACGAAGATATCGAAGTAAAGGGCTTGGCCCGCGAGGACTAGTTGACCCGCGACGGCACCATTGGCATGGCGAAAAAAAAGGAGGCCGAAGTCCCGCAGAAGATCCGTCTTCGCATCAAGGCGTACGATCACAAGTTGATAGACAATTCCGCGCGCCAGATCATCGAGACCGCGGAGCGGAATGACGCGAAGGTGGTGGGGCCGATCCCGCTCCCCACCGAGCTCAAACGGTTCACGGTGAACCGCTCGACGTTCGTGCATAAGGACTCCCGCGAGCAATTCGAGCTCCGCATCCACAAGAGGCTCATCGATATCTTGAATCCGAGCCAGAAGATCATAGAATCGTTGAGCAATCTCAACCTTCCGGCCGGTGTGGACATAGAAATTAAAATAGTATAGAATTGGCGTAAGGTGTTAGCCAACCAACTGCCCGCTAAGACCGGGCAGTTTTGGTGTCAATGTCTTAACGGATATATCAGAATGGCTTTTCTCTTGGGGAAAAAACTGAAAATGACGCAGATCTGGAAAGGACAAACCGCGATTCCGGTCACGGTGGTTCAGGCCGCCCCGAATAAAGTTTCGCTTGTCCGGACCAAGGAAAAAGACGGCTACGCAGCGGCGCAGATAAGCGCGGGGAGAGTGAAGCGGGAAGCTCGCCTCAAAGACGGGGACCCCGAGCTTAAGGTCGGCGACGAGATAACGGTCGCCGCGTTCAGCGAGGGAGATGTCGTGAAGGTAAGCGGGGTCTCCAAAGGGCGGGGGTTCCAGGGGGTCGTGAAGCGGCACGGTTTTCACGGCGGCCCAAAGACCCACGGCCAGAAAAACCGTTTTCGCGCACCCGGCTCTATCGGTTCGACCGCGTTCCAGCGGGTCGTGCCCGGCAGAAAAATGGCGGGCCATATGGGTGCGGAGCGCGTTACCATAAGGAACGTTGAAGTGGTCGGCGCGGACACAGAGAAGAATCTTTTATTCATCAAGGGCGCGCTTCCGGGGCCGCCGCACGGACTTCTTGCGATCTCTGCGACCGGGAAAAAGAAAAAGTAATTTTTTACTCATGAAAGTAGATCTGTACGATTTTGCGAATAAAAAAGTGGGCGATACCGAGGTGCCCGAGGAGATTTTCGGTGCGCCCTGGAAGCCGCGTTTGGTAAAGCAGGTCGTGCTTGCTCTACAGGCGAACCGCAGGCGGCCGTGGGCCCGCGTGAAGACCCGCGCAGAAGTGCGCGGAGGCGGCAGAAAGCCATGGCGCCAAAAGGGGACCGGCCGCGCGCGACACGGCTCGATCCGCTCGCCTCTTTGGGCAGGCGGCGGCAAGACGCACGGGCCGGAAGAGAGCCGCGACTACTCGCAAAAGATCAACAAGAAAATGCGCCGCCTCGCGCTCGCAAGCGTCCTCTCCAAGAAAATGGAAGACGGCGAGGTAAGGGTCATCAACAGCCTCACGGCCCTTCCCAAGACCAAACAACTGGCGGAAAAACTGCGTACCTTCTTCGGCTCGTCAAAACGCAGTCCGATCGCGAGTACGCTCCTCGTTCCGAACGAAGAGAACAAGGATCTTTTTCGCGCAGCCGCCAATCTGCCCGCGGTACGCGCCCTCCACCCGGGATCCCTGAACGCCGAAGAGCTTTTGACGTACAAGCACATCCTGATCGACCAGAGGGCGGTTCCTCTTATCCGCCGCCACTACGCGATCCGGAAACCATGAGCATGGGAAACATTTTTCTTATCAAAAAACCCTGGATCACGGAAAAGTCCACGGCCTTGAGCAATCTGGGCAAGTATGTTTTTATAGTGGAACCCGCCGCGACCAAGAACGAAGTGAAGAAAGCGGTCAAGGACCTGTATCGGGTGGACGTGAGGACCGTGCACATCATTCGGCGCGCGGGGAAGCCAAAGCGGTTCCGGAATGTCGTGCGGACGCAGGGCAGCTATAAAAAAGCGGTCGTCACGCTCGTCAAGGGCCAGAAGATCGATCTTGGACGATGAAACCATATTCACCGACAACTCCTTCGCGGAGACAAATGACCACCGTGGACTACGGCGTACTGAGCAAGGCGCGGCCGGAGAAAAGGCTCCTGCGCCGGCTTAAAGCCCATGCGGGGAGGAATTCGGCGGGGCGCATCACCATGCGCCATCAGGGAGGCGGGCACAAGAAACTGTACCGTTTGATCGACTTTAAGCAGGATAAACCGAATCAGCCCGCGCGAGTGGAAACCCTTGAATACGATCCATATAGAACCGCTTTCATCGCGAAGTTAAGCTATCCGGACGGCGACAAGCGGTATATCCTCGCGCCGCACGGCCTTAAAGAGGGCGACGAAATCGTTACCTCGGAATCCGCCCCACTCAAGACCGGGAACCGTTTGAAGCTCAAGAATATCCCTGTCGGGTATCAGGTGTACAACGTTGAGCTCACCCCGGGCCGCGGAGGGCAGCTCGTGCGTTCCGCGGGTTCGTCCGCAGAGGTGCTGAGCAACGCCCAGGGGTATACCGACCTCAAGCTTTCTTCCGGCGAGGTTCGCCGGGTCTCGTGGGAGGGATACGCGTCTTTGGGCCAGGTTTCGAATCCCGAGCATAACCTCACGGTGATCGGGAAAGCGGGCCGTTCGCGATGGCTCGGTGTACGTCCCACCGTACGCGGTACTGCGATGAACCCGGTTGACCATCCGTACGGAGGCGGAGAGGGCCGCACCCAGCGGGGCACGCGGAAGCCAAAGACAAAATGGGGAAAAGTCACGGGCGGCCGAAAAACGCGGAATCCAAAGAAACGGTCCAGCAAGTTCATTGTGGCGCGCAAAAAATAATTTCCATGAGCCGTTCATCCAAAAAGGGTCCGTTCGTTGACCCGAATATTTTGAAGAAGATCGCGAAAGTAAAGCCGCAGGACGGAGCGGTTATTAAAACATGGTCGCGCGCGTCCGAGATCTCGCCGGAAATGGTGGGGTATACTTTTGCGGTGCACAACGGGAAGACCTTTGCCGAGGTAAAGATCACCGAGGATATGGTCGGGCATCGTCTCGGCGAATTTTCTCCCACGAGGAAATTCCTCCGGCACGGAGGCAAGATACAGAAAGAGCTTGAACAGAAAGCCGTATCCGCAGCCGCGCCCGCGGCACCGGCAAAGAAGTAATAACGCCATGCAACAGATCGCTCGATTACAATATGCGAAGATCGCGCCGAGGAAAGCTCGGCTGATTGCGAACGTATTGCGGGGGCTTACCGCGAGCGAGGCAGAAGCCCAGCTTTTACATCAGCGGCAACGGGCGGCGAAGCTGATCTTGAAACTCCTCCGGTCCGCCGTTGCGAACGCGAAAAGCGGCAAGCGGCTTGATCCGGACCGGCTCATCATAGGGCGTATCCAGGTTGACCAGGGGCCCATGCTCAAGCGTTCGTTGCCTCGCGCGCGCGGCATGGCCACCCCCATCCAGAAAAAAACGAGTCACCTTACGCTGGTGCTCGAAGAGGGCGCGGCGCCGAGACCCCCGCGTTTCAAGATCATCATTCCCAAGAAAGTGAAGCTGCCGCCAGGAGAGGGGAAGCCAAAGACGCGAAAGACGGCGCAGGCCGAGTCAGAGGAGCGGGCGAAGACGCGAAAACTGGAGAAGCCCGGATTCTTTAAGAGATTCTTCAGGAGAAAATCAGTATAAAGAATACACATCGCCACTCCCATGGGACAAAAAATCAATCCAACTTCATTCCGCATCGGTATGACCAAAAAATGGCCAGCGAGGTGGTTTTTCCCGTCGAAGGGGCACACGGGTCCCGCAGGAAAGTATCCTTACGCGAAGTTTTTGGAAGAAGACGAAGCCATTCGCCGCGTTATCCGCAGAAAGATCGGCCTCGCGGGCATCGCCGCGATCGGCATTGAGCGGACCTCGAATAACGTCCGCGTGTTCATCAAAGCGGCTCGCCCGGGGCTGGTGATCGGACAGGGCGGCAAGGGGATCGAAGAGCTCACCAGGGCGCTCGAGAGGCAGCTGCGCAAGCTGCGCGGCGCCGATGCCCCGGGGAAGCGGAGCGCGGGCATCAGCGTGAACGTAGAGGAGCTGAAGAGGTCGGAGATCTCCGCGGCGTATGTGGCGCAGCAGATCGCGTGGGACCTTGAGAAGCGTTTGCCGTTCCGGCGCGCGATGAAGAAATACCTTGAGGCCTGTCTGCAGAACAAGGAAGTGAAAGGAGCGAAAATACTTCTGGCCGGACGGCTTGGCGGAGCGGATATCGCGCGGAGAGAATCCCTGAAGCGCGGCATGCTCCCTTTGCAAACGCTCCGTGCGGACATTGATTATGGCTATGCGACGGCATTTACTACGTACGGCACGACTGGAGTCAAGGTATGGATCTATAAAGGAGAGGTGTTCGAGAAGAAAACCGACGGTTCATAAGTGTGCGTCGGGACAGAAAGGGATTAAAAATCCATGTTAATACCCAAAAAAGTTAAACATAGAAAATGGCAAAAGGGGCGTTCGCGCAAGAGGAACGTGGAAACGCGCGGTCTTGAGTTGAGCTTCGGTCAATATGGCCTCAAGGCGCTCGAAGCCGCACGGCTCAATTCCCGCCAGATCGAAGCTGCGCGTCGCACCATCACGGGCTATATCAAGCGCGAGGGCCGTTTATGGATCCGCGTCTTTCCGGATAAGCCGATCACCAAGCGGCCGCCCGAGACGACCATGGGCGGCGGAAAGGGGAGCGTGGATCATTACGTATTTCCGGTACGGCCTGGCAGGGTCATTTTTGAGCTTGACACGTCGAGTCCGGAGATCGCAAGGGAAGCGCTCCGCCGCGCGGCGTATAAGTTGCCGTTCAAGACCAGGGTCATAAGCAAGACGGAGCATAGTACGCGATGAAGCCGCGAGAGATAAAGGAATTAAAAAATAAGCCCCGGGCAGACCTCGAGAAGCTTTTGCATGAAGCGCGCGAGCGGCTGCGGGTTCTAAGATTTGACCTCGCCGCGGGAAAAGTGAAGAATGTGGGCGAGCTTCGTATGCTCCAGAAAGACATCGCCCGGATGCTCACGTTCCTTCGGATGTCCGACGCGCAGGCAAAACAATGAGAACCATGACGCAGAACCAGAAAGCGGCAGCAAAAAGGAGGCTCGTAGGCACGGTAGTGTCCGAGCGTATGCAGAAGACCAGGGTGATCGCCATCACGCGACTCAAACAGCATCCGAAATACCTCCTGCGCTATAAGGTGACAAGGAAATTCCATGCGCACGACGAACGCAATGAATACCATGTTGGCGACAGAGTGGTGATCGAAGAGACGCGGCCGCTCTCAAAAACCAAGCGATGGAGCATCACGGGCAAGGCATAAATCCATGATACAGGAGAGAAGCATACTTAAAGTTGCCGACAATAGCGGCGCGAAGACCGTACGGTGTTTTCGCATTCTCGGAGGGACGCGCCACCGGTACGCCAAGGTCGGAGACGTGATCGTCGCTTCCGTCCAGGTGGCAGAGCCGCGGAAAACAGTGAAGAAAAAAGACATCGTGAAGGCCCTGGTCATCCGGACGCGGCACGCGCTGCGCCGCGCGGACGGCTCGTACGTTCGTTTTGACGAAAATGCGGTCGTGCTCATTGACGCGAAGCGCGAGCCGGTCGCGAGCCGGATATTCGGTCCGCTGCCCAGGGAGCTTAAAACGAAGGGATTCGAAAAATTAATGACCATGGCAGAAGAAGTCGTGTAGCTCAAGCATCACGTCCATGCATATTAAGAAAGGAGACCAAGTAAAAATCATTGCCGGGAAAGACCGGGGGAAGTCGGGGACAGTGATGAAGGTTATGCCGGCCGGAAACGCCATATCGGTAGAGGGCGTGAATCTCTATAAGAAGAGAGTCCGGCCGCGGCGGCAGAATCAGAAGGGCGAGACCGTGATGGTGGTTCGCCCCATTGCCGTCTCGAACGCCATGGTGATATGCCGGAACTGTAAAAAAGCAGTGCGCGTGGGCAGCCGGCTTCTAGGCAATCAAAAGGTGCGGTACTGCAAAAAGTGCGGCTCGGCGATATAACGGCACCCATATGACGTCATCTCCTCGGTCACAACCGAATACCCCGGGCGCCCCGCAGTTCCTCGAAAAGATCGTCGTGAATGCGGGCGTGGGTCGCGCGAGTCAGCAGCCGAATTTTGAAGAAAAGGCGCTCGTGCAGGTCAAGCACGACCTCGCGCTCATCTCCGGACAGGCCCCGCAGGTGCGCCGCGCGAAAAAATCGATCGCCGGTTTTAAGATACGGCAAGGGCAGATCGTCGGCGTGAGCGTGACATTACGGGGCAGGAAAATGATTGATTTTTTCGCGCGCCTCATTACAATAGTATTGCCTCGCGTACGCGACTTTAGCGGGATCGCCCCGAGCGCGATCGATAAAGGGGGCGCATTGAACATCGGATTTCGAGAGCAGTTCGTATTCCCGGAGATCAACCCCGAAGAATCACCTTTCATTTTCTCTCTGGGCGTGAATATCGTACCGCGCAAGAAATCGCGCGCGACCGCAATAGATGCGTACCGCCGCCTCGGCGTGCCGCTCAAAAAATAGATCATCCCTATGCCAAAAACATCCTGGATCGCCCGGAGCAAAAAAACGCCCAAATTCAGCACACGGCTCACTCGGCGCTGTTTCCGGTGCGGCCGCAAGCGGGGGTTCATGCGCATGTTCGGTCTGTGCCGCATCTGTTTTCGGGAGATGGCTTCGCGCGGCGAGATCCCTGGCGTAAAAAAGGCATCCTGGTAACAATATGTACTACGATCTTCTTGTAAAAATCAAAAACGCGGAGCGTGCAAGAAAAGAAGTCCTCCACGCCCCGCTTTCGAAGCTGGATTTTTCTGTTGCGAAGCTGCTCGTTGACGCCGGCTATCTTCAGGACGCGCAGAAAAAGCCGGCCGGGAAGCGGACCGTGCTGGAGTTGAAACTGCGATACGCCAATAACCGTCCTGCGCTCTCCGATTTTAAGATCGTGAGCAAGCCCAGCCGGCGCATCTATGTCGGCTACCGCGATCTTCAAATGGGCCGCGGGCGGCGCGGGATCGCCGTTCTTTCGACTCCGGAAGGCGTGATGAGCAACCGCGAGGCGAGAACCAAGAAAGTCGGAGGCGAATATCTTTTTGATGTCTGGTAATATGTCGCGCTTGGCGAAAAAACCAGTGGCGGTGCCGAGCGGAGTTACGCTCGTCGCGACCCCCACGCATATCGAAGTCAAAGGCCCCAAAGGAGCGCTTTCTCTTAACGTCCTGCCGCATATCAAGATCGCGGTCGGTACGGACAAGGTGGACGTAGCTATGAGCGATGATTCGGCGCAGGCGAGAGCGAACAGCGGAACGATGTGGTCGCTCATCCGCAACGCGGTCGAGGGCGTCACAGCCGGATTTTCAAAGACCCTGGAAATCGAGGGCGTGGGATATCGTGCGGCCATGGAGGGTAGCACGCTCGTGCTTTCGCTGGGCTATGTCGAGCCGGTCCGCTTTCCCGTGCCGCAGGGGATCGCTATTTCGGCGCAGAAAAATACCATCACGATCACGGGGATCAACAAGGAGCTCGTAGGGCGCGTCGCATCGCAGATCCGCGGACTCAAGAAGCCGGAGCCGTATAAAGGGAAGGGCATACGGTATCAGGGCGAGGTCGTGAAGCGAAAAGTCGGCAAGAAAGCGGTTGCCGCGGGCTAACTCCATTCATGAATCCCCAGAAACATTTTCGGGCGAAACAGAAGCGGCGTATTCACCGCGTACGCGCGAAGATCTTTGGCACGGCGGTGAGGCCCCGACTCGCGGTATTCCGCAGCAGCCGGTTCATCTACGCGCAGCTTATAGATGACGAGAAAGGGCATACCCTGGCCTCGGCTTCAAGCCGCGGACTCAAGCTGGGAAAGGGAAAGTCAGGAATGCAGGAAGCGCGCGCGGTGGGCGAAGCGCTTGCAGAAAAAGCAAAAACGCTTCACATCGCCCGTGCGGTGTTCGACCGGCGGTCGTACAGCTACCACGGCCGCGTGCAGTCCCTCTGCGAAGGAGCCCGCGAGAAGGGCTTAAAGATATAATTTTATGGCGAGAGAACGCTTTGCAAAATTCGTAAAAAGGGACGATTTCAAAGAGAAAGTGCTTGACCTGCGCCGGGTGACGCGCGTGGTCGCCGGCGGGAAACGATTCCGCTTCCGCGCGACGGTCGCGGTCGGCGACGAGAAAGGCCAAGTCGGCGTCGGTGTCGCCAAAGGGTTGGACGTGGCGTCTGCGGTTGCGAAGGCAAGAGCCGAGGGGAAAAAGAACCTGATCACCGTTCCCTTGAAAGACGGGCGGACCATTCTGTATCGCGCGGAGGCGAAATACAGCGCGGCCAGAGTGCTCCTCAAGCCCGCGGGAGAAGGCCACGGCCTCAAAGCGGGCGGGGCGGTTCGCGTCGTGCTGGGGCTCGCGGGAGTCAGAGACATAACCGCGAAATGCCTGGGGCGAACCCCGAATAAGCTCACGAATGCGCTCGCAACCATCGAGGCCTTGAAGCAATTATCGCAATAACCATTACGTCCATGCGCATGCACGAACTTCAGGGGCTGAAAAAAAGGCCCAGGAAACGCGTCGGCCGCGGCGGGAAGCGAGGCACCTATTCCGGCCGCGGCCTCAAGGGCCAGAAATCCCGCGCGGGCCGGCGGATCCGTCCTGCTTCACGCGACCTTATTTTGCGCTTGCCAAAGCGCCGCGGCTTCCGGAATAAACCACTGTATCCCAAGCCGTTCACGATAGACATCCGGGAAATCTTGAGGAGGGCAAAACCGCTCGCTCCGGGCGGGAGCGGCAAGGTGGAGGTCAACAAAGAATTCTTGAGAAACGCGGGTCTTATCCCGCCGCGCTACCGCGGAGACGTAAAAATTCTCGGAAAATCCTCTGTGGCGATGCCCCTCGAGGTAAAGGGGCTCCGCGTCTCGAAAAATGTTAAGATGGAGATCGAAAAGGCGGGCGGCAGCGTGGAGTAGCCGCGGCCGGGACCCATATGAATCGTTTTCTCCAGATATTTAAAGTAAAAGACCTCCGGAAAAAGGTCTTGATCGTGGTCGGGCTCCTCGTGGCGTTCCGGCTCCTTGCCGCGATCCCCATCCCAGGCGTGGACGCGGCGCGGCTCGAGGCGTTTTTCGGCTCCAACCAGCTCTTGGGCTTCCTGAATCTTTTCTCCGGCGGCGGACTCGAAAATTTGTCGGTCGCCATGCTTGGGGTTGGCCCCTACATCACCGCCACCATCATCATGCAGCTCTTGACCATCATCTTCCCGAAGTTCAAGCAGATGTACTACGAGGAGGGGAGCCGCGGGCAGGCGAAGTTCAACCAGTATTCGCGGATGCTCACCGTTCCCCTCGCTCTGCTCCAGGCGTACGGATTTTTGAATATTCTCGTGGCGCAGAACGTGATCGACAGGCCGAGCATGTTCAGTTTGGCGACGAACGTGCTCGCGATCGCCGCGGGCTCCATGATCACGCTTTGGCTTGGCGAGCTCGTGAGCGAGCAAAAGATCGGGAACGGCGTGTCGCTCATTATTTTGGCGGGTATCGTTTCCCGCCTTCCTCAAGATGCGCAGCTTGCGTTCGCTTCCTACACGCCGAGCCTGCTGCCGACCTATATCGGATTCTTGATCGTGCTCGTCCTGCTCGTTGCCGGGGTCGTGTATCTGAACGAGGGCGAGAGAAAAATACCGATCACCTATGCGCGGAGAGTGCGCGGCATCAAAATGTACGGCGGCGCTTCAAGCTACCTGCCGCTCAAGGTGAATCAGGCCGGCATGATACCGCTGATTTTCGCGATCTCGGTGCTCCTGTTCCCGCAATTCCTGGCGCAGATCACTTCTATTGTTTCGGTTGATTTCGCGCTGAAGTTCAACGAGCTGGTTACGAAGCTGTTGAATAATCGTCTCTTGTACGGCGCGGCGTATTTCATTCTGGTCGTGGTCTTCACGTATTTCTATACCGCGATCACCTTTAATCCGGAGGAACTGTCAAAGAATCTCCAGCGGAGCGGGGGGTTTGTGCCGGGCATCAGGCCCGGCGAGGCGACTGCGCAGTTCTTTGCCGCGATCGTGAACCGCGTGACGTTTTTCGGCGCGACCTTCCTCGGACTCGTCGCCGTGCTCCCGCTTCTTATTCAAAGCTTGACAGGGCTCTCGGTCTTGACCGTAAGCGGCACCGCGCTCCTTATCGTGGTTGCGGTTGCCTTGGAAACCATGCGGCAGATCAATTCTCAACTTACCGTGCGTGAGTACGAGGGGATCGAATAGCTCCGACTTTTGCTCTTGCGGAACCGGTGGTTCAGCGGCTCCAGCGACCGCTGACCACCTGCACTCTCGGCATTTTGATCCCGCCAAGGCGGGAACCAAGCTCAAAATGCCTGCGAGAGCTTCCGCAAGAGCAAAAGCCTCCGCATTAGTTATTTAGCATGAATCTCCGCTTATGGTTCTCCCAAAAGGATACTCTCGCTTGTGGGGCGGGACAGGGATATGCCAGCCCTTGCGTTTTTTGACAGGATATGCTATAATATATGCGCACATTGATAATGCTTGGTTGTACGCCAAAAGGCTTGATATTGTTGAGCCCTTTGGCGTGCAACCAAGAGACCTGTCTAAGTTCCCGCAATCCCGCGGGATGAGCGGCAGGCGAAGGAGAAGAGACGATGCCGTATAACTGGACAGCGGAGCAGGTGAAAGAATTCACCCGCGCCGCACGCAAAGTGGAGCGAGCTGCAGGGAAAAAGGGCGGATCGCCGTTTGACCCGCTCCTCCTCCTCGGCAAAATGGCGGAGGCATTCTTGTCCGCCATTCCCGCGCCCGACAGCGGCCGCATCCACGTCCTCCCGGGCATCCTTGTCCGCGAGGACGAGGACTGGATCAAGGCCCTAGAAG
>MHLC01000006.1:12501-18568 GCA_001818655.1 Candidatus Liptonbacteria bacterium RIFCSPLOWO2_01_FULL_56_20 | reverse complement strand
GAAAATTCTTGCCGATTTGCCCGCCGAGGGGCGAAGCCCCGAGGCGGAGAACTCGTATCATCCTATTTGGCTCCGGCGCCAGGACTCGAACCTGGAACCTTCTCGTTAACAGCGAGCCGCTCTACCATTGAGCTACGCCGGAATCGTTTCCATTGTACCCAAAACAAAGGTTTTTTCAAACGCCCGCTGACCCGTTGACGCTCCTGCTTGCAGATGCTAAGGTGGAGCCGGCTCGCAAGGAGGCATTATGACCCATCAACAAATGAACGAACTGCGCGTAGGCGACTCGGTGCGCTCGAGCGACGAGAAGCTTGACCACCTCGTCGTCGGCAACTACGGGAACCGCGTGGCGGTCGCGCTGATCCTCGAGGTAACCGCTCTCGGCGACTGGAGCAATGCCCTCGAGAACCTCAATCCCCTTTCCTTCGAGAATCTTGTTCCCGGCGACCGCGTCCGGCGCGTCGGCCAGGACAAGATCTTTATCGTGGCCAAGGTGTTCAAGGACCACGCGATCGTCGCGGAGGCGACGGAGATCACGGCGGAAAACAGCGACAACTGGACCGTCACGATGAAGTCGCTCCCCGCGATCTGATCCGGACCCGCTGGAGAGCATACGGCCCGGCTGCAGCACGACCGCAGCCGGGCTTTTCCTTTTCCGCGTACGTTACTTCCCCCTAAAAAATCCGTATAATATCTATATCCATATGCCTACTGATGTTTCGTTAAAACGTTTTGCTCCCGCGCTCTTGAGATTCACGATGGCGGCGGTGTTCGTATGGTTCGGCACCGCACAGCTCCTGCACAGCGAGATGTGGGTCGGATTTCTGCCGGAGTTCATGCTATATACCCCGATCGCCCCTTCAACCCTTGTGCTCGTGAACGGCTCGGCAGAGATCGTGCTCGCCGTGCTCCTTGCCACCGGAGTGTATATCCGCTTGAGCGCCCTCATCCTCGGCCTCCATCTCCTCGGCATCGCGTGGAACATCGGCTGGAATCCGACCGGCATGCGAGATTTCGGCCTCGCACTCGCCACACTCGCCATTTCCCTGCGCGGAGACGATTTTCTTTCGCTCGACCGGTTCCTTAAGAACAAGAAACTTATAAGGGTATCGCCAGTGCAGCCGCCGAAGTAGCCGAAGCGCTATTGTTCTGTTACGCGAAAACCATCATCGCGAGGAACGCCGCGACCAACACGATCCGGTAGACGCCAAAGCCCGTGAACGAGTGCGCGCGGATATAGGCGAGCAGGAATTTGATTCCCGCGACCGCGGTCACGAACGACGCGACAAACCCAACCAAAAGGAGATCCATCTCGCCGGCGGAGAACGCGTGGATATTCTGTGCGAGGTCAAGTCCGGTTGCGGCGAACATTGTTGGAACCGCGAGGAGGAATGAGAATTCCGCGATAAGCTCGCGCCGGAGCCCCAGGAGCATCCCTCCGACAATGGTCGCGGCGGCGCGGGATACGCCCGGTATCATCGCAACGGACTGGAACACTCCGATCACGAACGAGTGCGCGTAGCTTATCTCCCCGATGGATGCGACCGCATCTTTTTCCGAATGGAATTTTTCAAAAAGAATGAGGAGGACGCCGCCCGCCGCGAGCGCCCAAAGCACCACGAGCGTATTCCCGATAAGGTAGGTCTTGACCAGCTTATAGAGCACGAGCCCGAGGATGCCGGTCGGGAGAAACGCGACCGCGACGCGCGTAAGGACATCACGGCGCAGAAAACGCTTCCCGTATAGCACGAGCACCGCCAAGATCGCGCCGCTCTGGATGGCAATCTCGAACGTCTTCATATAGTCGGTCTGCGCAAGACGCAGGAGGTCTGCTGCAAGGTTCAAGTGCGCTGTGGACGAAATAGGCAAAAACTCGGTGAATCCCTCGACCACGCCGAGCACAAGAGCCGAAAACAGCGAAAGCATGGGTCAATTGTAGCACGCCGCTCTGCGCGGCGGTTTTGCCTGTTTCTTGTGAGCGGTACTCACGCGCATCGCCGCGCTCTTTTTCGCAAGCTCCTATATCCAGAGAACAGAATTGACCGCGCGCCCAAAAAGCGGTAGATTGTCAAAAGTCCCCGAGAGAAGTTAAGCTAAGAGTTGAAAGGAGGCCTGTATGGCAATCAGGTTTAGAGGAAGATGGGACCCTATCCTTCCCGACATCCAGGAATCTGTTCGGGAAGGCGAACAGATCGATGTCATTCTCACGCGCAAGGAATTCGCTCGGCTCCAAACCGAAAGGGGCGAACTCGAACTCCTGCGAAGCAGGATCTCGGCGACCCCTTGCCGCCTCGAATTCCAGGAGTTTGCGCTGATCGACGAGGATAGGGAAGAAATAGCTCCCATCCTCACGGTAACCCCCTGCTTCTAAAGGAGGCGTCATGCCTCACACACCCAAACGGCCCGGACGCATTCTGCGTATCCGGGCCGTTACTGCTTTTTCCAGTCGCCTGTTATCGTTTTGCCCACCCTTCAACTCTGTTCAGGGTAGGCAAAAAGGTCATTATCTTTTCGCCCACTGCGGGTCGTCCCGCTCCGCGGGACTCCTTAGACACCCTCGGTTTCTCACCCCGCCTATCGGCGGTCTTCCGACACGGGAGGAACCTTTTACTTTCCTCCTCGCCTCGCTTGCGCTCCGGCGAAGCGGGCCGACCCCACCTTCGCCGCAGTGCACAAAGCTACCGCTTCGCCCACTGCGGGGCCCTTCTTGCCTTTTTTAATCCGTACTTTTTCCGCTCCACCATGCGCGGATCGCGCATGAGAAAACCAAACCCCCGCAGCCGTTTTTTGAGCTCCGGATCCAATATGACGAGCGCCCGCGCAAGCCCGAGGCGCACCGCCTCTGCCTGCGCGTTCACGCCGCCGCCTTTTACCCTCACGCTCACATCATATGTTTCGTCGAGCTTGAGATTCTCGAGCGGCGCCGCCGCGGTGCGCTGGAGTGCGGGCAGCCGAAAATACTCCTTGAGCGATTTTCCGTTCACGAGATACGCTCCGTGCCCTTTCGCGAGGCGCACGCGCGCAACCGCGGTCTTGCGCCTGCCCACGCCCTCGACGTACCGCGTCTTTAGTTGTGTCTCCTTGTTATCCTTTTTCATCGCGGTCAATAAATATCAAATTTTTCAGCCGGCGCGGCGACAAAGAATTCTTGGGCAGCATGCGGCGCACGGCCTCGCGCATGACGCGCTTCGGGTCTTTCGCAAACACCTCTTTGAACCTGCGCTCCTTGAGATGTCCCACATAGCCCGTATGGCGGTAGTACCGCTTCTCGTCGGCCTTGTTGCCGGTGAGCGTGATGGCGTCGTAATTCCTCACGAGCGCGCGATCGCCGCCCGCGAGCCGCGGGTCGTATGCAGGGCTCTTTTTCCCCTGGAGGATGCCCGCGATCTCCGAGGCGACGCGGCCGAGGGGCTTTCCTTTTGCATCAATACGATAGTCCATAACTTTGTGGTCGCTTGTTTATACGAATTCCAATCGCGCAAGCCGCACGCCGTCGCGCTTCCTGGTCTTCCCCAGTTTCAGGACTCGCATGTAGCCGCCCTTGCGATCCGCGTAGCGGGGGCCGACCTCATCCAAAAGCCGCTCGACAACGTTCTTGTTGTGCAGCCGGCGAAGCAAGATGCGCCTGCTCGCAAGGTCTCCGCGTTTCGCAATGGTCACGAGATGTTCCACGAGCGGCCGGAGGGCTTTGGCGCGCGCCTCGGTGGTCTCGATCTTGCCGTGCCGAACCACGTCGCCTACAAGATTCCTCAAAAACGAGCGCCGCGCGCCCGTTTTCCGGTTGAATTTTTTCCCTTCCTTTCTGTGCCGCATGATTATAGATGGCGCGCGAACATGCGCGCCGACCGCTTACTCCGCCGTCGCCTCAGCATCGGGTTGTTCTGCCTTGGCCTTCTTTGCCGCCCGCGCGGCGCGCTTCTTGGGCGCGGCCGCAGCCTTCTGCTCGCCAGTGCCAAACTCACGGACCTCCACGGCAAACGCTTTCTCGAAATGATCTTTAAGGATGCTCGCGGTCTTGTGGAGCGCAGCTGACGGGCTCACCGTACCGTCGGTCTCTACTTCGATGCGGAGACGGTTGTAATCCGTTCGCTCCCCCACCCGCATATTTTCGATCGCGTAATTCACGCGGGTGACAGGCGAAAAGAACGCGTCCACCGCGATCATGCCGATGCCGATCTTCTCCGCTTTCCGCGATTCGACCGCAGAATACCCGAGCCCGCGCTCAACCGTAACCTCCACGTCCAGTTCCGCGTTCTTCGCCGTGAGCGTCGCGAGTACCTCGCCTGGGTTCATGATCTCCACCTGCGCGTTCGTCTTGATGTCGGCCGCGGTCACGACCCGCTCGCCTTTCGCCTTGAGGAGAAGCGTCTGCGGCTCGTCGATATGGAGCCGGAACCGAAGTTTTTTGAAGTTCAGCGTAAGCTCCACGATATCTTCCTTCACCCCCGGCAGGGTCGTGAACTCGTGCTGGGCGTTCCTCACTTTGATATAGGTGACCGCCGCTCCGGGCAGAGACGAAAGAAGCGCGCGCCGCAGGGCGTTCCCCATGGTCAGCCCATAGCCCGCATACAAACCGTCGATCTCAAACACGCCGCGCCGCGCGTCTTCGGACGCCGTGCGGATGCTTACCGTTGAACTAAGATGAAAGTATTCCATAAAAGTTTATATATCGGATGTGGTAAACGATGTCCTGCCCGAAAACGCAGCCTGCCCATTCTACCATAAACGTAAAATTATGGAAGCGCGTTCACCGGGCATCACTTGCTGAAAGATTCGACCAATAGATTGAACTCGAACGGCGTCGAGGTATCGGTAGGAGGGCTGACCACGCGTCCCTCGAGCTTCTCAAGATCAAGGTGGAGCCAGCTCGGCGCCTCATATTTCTTGAGCGTCTCCCGAAGATTCTCAAATGTCTTCTGCGACGCCGATTCTGGGCGGAGCGCGATCACGTCGTTCGGTCTCGTGATATATCCCGGCGAGCGCACCCGTTTGCCGCCGACCAGAATATGCCCGTGGGTAATGAGCTGGCGCGCGGCTCCGCGCGACGGAGCGAGTCCGAGCCGGAAGATCACGTTATCGAGCCGCATCTCGAGCATCCCGAAGAGGCCGAGCGCGGTCGAGCCGGTTTTGCGCTGCGCCTTATAGAAAAGCCCGCGCAGAGCCCGCTCGTCAATGCCATAACTGATTTTCACTCTCTGTTTTTCCAAAAGCTGCCGTCCGAAATCAGACAGCCCCCTCCCCGTGCGTTTTTTTCCGTGCATGCCCGGTGGGTACGGCTTGCGCACCATCGCGCACTTCGGCGACTGGCATCGTGCGCCCTTGAGGTGAAGGTGCTCGCCCAGCGCCCGTTCTTTTTTTTCTTTTGGTCCGATCATGGTTATACTCTTCGCAGTTTTCGCGGCCGCGGCCCGTTGTGGGGGATCGGCGTCACGTCTTTGAGGGCTACGATGTTGAATCCCTGGTTGGCGAGCGAACGCACCGCAGAGTCCCTCCCGCCGCCTATCCCCTTGAGGAATACGTGGAGGTTGCTCATGCCGACCGCCTTGAGCTTCTCGGAAATGATCGCGATGATCTTTGAGGCCGCGAACGGAGTCGCTTTCTTTGGACCGGAAAATCCTATCGAGCCCGCGGATGCCCACGTGATCACATTCCCCTGCTCGTCGGTTACCGTGATCACGGTATTGTTGTACGACGCGTTGATATACACGCGCCCGCTCTCAAGCCGCCTGCTCTTTTTTACCTGAGCCGGCTTTGCGGCTCCGCCCTCTGCAGCCGCCTTGTCCTTCGGCAGCTCCTCGGCTGATTGTTCTGCGATCTTTTTCTTGCCCATGCCGTGCTTGCCCGCGAGGGCAAGGTAATTTCTACACCGTAGCCCGAGCGATTGCAAGCATGAGCACCCCGCACCATTTGTGGCACGCATCGTGCCGGTGCAGAGTGTCTGCCGCGGAGCGGCTTTCGCCTTGGTTTCGTCCTTTGTACAGTATCATTGTTGCAAATGGTGCGGGGTAAAGAGTTGGCATCTGCTCGGCTTTCGCCTTCGGCTCGCCCTCGCAGGCCAAACTCTTTA
>MHLC01000006.1:0-12443 GCA_001818655.1 Candidatus Liptonbacteria bacterium RIFCSPLOWO2_01_FULL_56_20 | reverse complement strand
GTGCCGCGATACGCCTGCAATTCCTTGAGCCGCTGGATGTTCCTGCGGACCAGCTGTCGCAGCTCTCCCTCGACGCGGCAATTCTTCTCTATCCAGCTCTTTATCTTATTCACCTCGTCCGGCGTCAGGTCTTTCGTGCGCTTATGGAGATCGACGTGCGACGCCTGAAGGGCGCGCCTGCTCGTGGTGCGGCCGATACCGTAAAAATAAGTGAGCGCGATCTCGATGCGCTTGCTGTCCGGAATGTTGACGCCTAATAGTCGCATTGCTGTTACCCCTGTCGTTGCTTATGCTTTGAATTTTTACAAATCACATACAGGCGGTTTCTTCGCTTCACCACCTTGCAGTCGCGGCAGATCTTTTTGATCGAACTTCGTACCTTCATGATTGATGGCTGGTCACGCTTTATAGGCGCCGCACGATCCTCCCCAGGCGCCCGTCCGGGGTCACCTCGATGAGCACGCGGTCGCCGGGCAATACGCGGATGTGGTACAGCTTCAGTTTCCCGGCGAGGTGCGCGAGCACCAGCTCCCTGCCGCGTATGCGGACACGGAACGTAAGACCCGGAAGCGCCTCTTCCACGATCCCTTCTTCGCGCTCAGGAACCGGCCGTAAATTATTGCCCATGCAGCAAAGAAAGCGCCCTCGCGGAGTTCTTCCGCTCGCTCACCGTCCTATGCCTCATATCCTTGTCCTGCATTCGTAGGCCGATCGTAAAGAGAAAAAATACCCGCGGTTTTCATGCAACTGCCAGCAGGACCAGTATAATCGCGGATTTCCATCCCTGTCAACCCCGTCGCCTGAATACTAGTTTACGACAATGGTCACCCGCCGGGCGTCATTCGGGAGATGTCTGAGCCAGATTGGCCATACCGAAATTTTGGCGTCCGCGAGGCCGGGAAGGCCCACGATCGCCGACCGCGCTTCGCCCAAGCTCTTACCCACGATGCCCGGCGTAAACTCCGCGGGAGAAAATGCCTGCGCAAGCGTTCCTTGCGCCGTGAACGTGAATCTGAGCTCGCCGTGATCAAAATCAGGTTTGGGGGCAGAGTACGCGGCCTGCCAATCGCGGAACGCCGTACCTGGGTGGTCTTTCGAGGCGAGCGCAGTGAGCGCCGCCTCCATGTCCGCTCCCTTGAACCCTATGGCGCGCGCCCACGCTTCGCCGAACACGCCGAAGTTGCCGTTCTCATCGGTGGTCTTGTTCGGCGTGATCTTCGTTATGGAGACTTCCGTCGCGCCATCGACAAACACGAAGTCCTCCGGCCGCTTCGAGAGCATATTGTTCTTGAGGCTCGTGGTCAGAAGTTCGGTCACGCGGGCTTTCGCGGCCACGATGTCCGCATCGGTCGGCACAGCCCTCTCGCCTACGAACCCGCCCGTGATCGCACCCTTGACCACGCCGTAAAATCCGGCGTACTTAGGCGTGTTTTTGAAACCAGGAATAGTAAGCTGTTCGGTGGACGAAGCAATGTTGTAGCTCGCGCCCGCTTGGTCGGCAGAAACGGCGGCGTCGATGCTCGCAGGGATGATCTTCCCATCCTTGATCTCTGCGCCGGGAACCGTGATCGCTCGGTCGAGCCGATACACTTTTCCCGCGGCGGTCGCGAACCGCGTGGTCGCCACAAGCCCCTGGGCAGCCGAACTGTATGCGTTATAGACCGTGATCGTTCCTTTGGCTTTTTCGGAAACTTTGGCCTTTCCGGTCGCAGGGAAAAGCTGGGTGAGATTTCGCTGGTCGTAGAACACCTCGGCGGGGATGAGATTCTTGGCTATGTCCGCTTCACGGACCCCTTTGCTCGCCGCGAGCGTCCCCTGATACTGCCACGGCGATTTTGTGAAATTCAATGTAACGGTCGCCCGTCCGAACACGACATTCACCGCCCACACCCCAGGGATAAGCGCCACGACGATCGCCGCGGCAACGTACAGCGCCTTCCTGCTGAATCGCCGCCGAGGTTTTTCCTCGGGTTCTTCCGCAGGCATCATTTCTACGGCGTGCACGGCGAACGATTCCTGCGCCGGCACGGGCTCGCTTCTTTTTATCGATTCTATTTTCGGCGCCGCGATCTTTCTCGGGGATGCGGGGACGGCAGGCACCGAAGTAAGCGTCTGCGGAAGAGGCCCCGGCCCTGTTTTCTTTTTCGCTCCGCGCTTCGCCGAGCCTTTCGCGGAGACCACGTCAACCGGCACGATGTCGGTAAGCGAGCGCACTTTTTGACCCGCGGCGAAAAGAGGGTGGCTCGCCTCGAGCCCGCACGCATCTGCCAGAGCAAGCACTTCTTCGTCGACGGACTCCACTATCACCTTTTTTCCGTGGACGTTCGCCTCCCGCTTCAAGATCTGGAAGTTCGCGATGGACTCCCGAAGAACGGTTTCCTTGGGGATTACGAGGGTAAGTTCCGGATCCTGATCGTCAGCGATCGCCTGGATTACATCGGCTATTGTCGCGTCTTTTTCAACAACGATCTTTTTCATCTTCGTCATCTCGCCCTCTATTTTACCTGATACGCGCTTACGGCTCAACTGCGGCCCGGATCCTGCGCACGCCCGCTCCCACTGCTTCTTCTTTGAGGACTTTCACGCGCCCGATCTCGCCGGTGCGCCCGACGTGCGGCCCGCCGCAAAATTCCTTGCTCCATGCGGTCTCGAGCGTCTTGCCTACGTAATATACCTTGACACGCTCGGGGTATTTCTCCTTGAAGAAAAAGAGGGCGCCGGTCTTTTCGGCTTTTTCTTTGGGCATTTCCTCGAATTTCACCGGCAGATCCTCCCCAATCACCCTGTTCACGATGTTCTCGACGTTCTTCACCTCGTCGGGCGTCATTTTCCGAGGGAACGCGAAATCGAACCGGGTCCGCTCTGGCGTGATATCAGAACCCATTTGCCGCGCCTCATTCCCCAGGACCTCGCGCAAGGCCTGCTGGAGGAGGTGTGTTGCGGTATGGAGCCGCAGTACGCGCTTCATTTCTTCCTCGCTCCCCGCTTTGAGCTCCCCGGTGTCGAGGATCAGCCCGTGGCCGCCGAATTTCTTTTCCCCGCCGACCGCAGAGACCTTCAAGTGCCCCTCTTTCGCGCTATTGAACTCTTCCCAGTCGAACGGCTTGAATTCGTACGTCACCTCCGGCGGAAAACCGTATGATTGATACAGGTCGAACGCCTCCTGCCCGGTAAGCCGTTCTTTTTTCTCCAGGATCTTTTTCCCGCGCGCGTAGGTTTTGACGAACGCGGACTGTTCCTGCTCGAACACGTCCGCGATCTCCGCACGCTTCCTTCCGAGCTCGGGATAGCAATCCATATACACGTCGATCACGCCGTCAACGAGGCTCGCGAGAACTTTTTCGGGAAAGGACTGCAGAAAATTCGCGTGCGTGATCGCACGGCGGATGAGCTTGCGCAAAATATATCCGCGGTCCTTGTTCGACGGCACGACGCCGTCTCCGATAAGAAAGGTCGCGGCGCGCACGTGGTCCGCGATCACGCGGAGCGAACGCTCGGCGCGCTCGCTTGAACGGAACTCTGGACGCCTGCGCAATGGCTCTATGAGCGGCGCGGAAAAAAGATCTGTCCCGAAGATCGTGGGCACGCCTTGCGACGCCATCGCGAGCCGCTCGAGCCCCATCCCGGTGTCCACCCCGGGGTTCGTAAGTTTCTCGAGCCGTCCGTCCAGATGCTTGTAGTACTCGTTGAATACGATGTTCCAACCTTCAACTCCACCCACATAAATTTCCGTGGTCGGCCCGCACGGCCCCTCGCTTCCGGTCGGGCCCCAAAAGTTGTCTTCGCGGCCGTGCCGATCCACGCGCCCGGCGCCGAGGGCTCTCCAGATCTTCTCCGATTCCGCATCCGCAGGCACGTCGGCATCCCCCGCGAACACGCTCACCTTATCGATCGAAAGCCCCATTGTCTTAGTGATGAATTCGTAGCCGTATTCGATCGCTTCTTTTTTGAAATACCCGCCGAACGAAAAATTACCGAGCATTTCAAAGAACGTGAGGTGCGACTCGTCGCCCACCTCATCAATGTCCGACGTGCGGAACGATTTTTGGATGGACGCGGTGTTTTTGCTTTGAAAATCTTTTATCGGGTCGAGCTCGCCCGTGAAATACCGCTTGAACTGCTGCATGCCGGCGGTTGTGAGGAGCACCGAAGGATCGTCTGGCAAAAGCGAGCTTGAGGGAACAACGGTATGCCCCCGCTCTCTAAAAAAATCAAGGAACCTCTTGCGGATTTCTGCGGAATTCATGTTCACTATATATAGAACTAATTGTATACCGAGAAACCTTTGTTTTTCCACTTCGGCGGATTTTGCTTTTTTGTTTCCCTGTCCTCTTAACATTTCCCGCGGCCGCGGGAAATGTTAAGAGATATCTCTCATGCGCACGATCGCACACCCCGCACAGCTCCATATCTGCTCAATCTACGTCAAATTCTCAAACCCCTCAAGCGCTTTTGCTTTCTGGTGCTCTCGGATCTTTTCAAGCGCTTTTGCTTCTATCTGGCGGATGCGCTCGCGCGTAACGCCAGAGACCTTTCCCACTTCTTCCAAGGTATGCGAAACCCCGTCTTCCAGGCCGAACCGCATTTTCAGGATCTTTTGCTCTCGCTCGGTCAAATCGACCATTATGTCATTCAAGAGATCGCGGAGCAGGGCGCGGGCCGCAAGCTGGGCAGGCGTCGTGCTTTTTTCGTCGGGGATAAAATCGGACAATGTGGAGTCCTCTTCGTCGCCCACCGGCTGTTCGATCGAGAGCACTTCTTGCGAGATCTTCTGGATGTGGAGGACTTTTTCAAGCTCGATCCCCATTTCTGCGGCGATCTCCTCGGGCAAAGGGTCGCGGCCGAGCTCCTGGATGAGCTGCCTACGCGTCTGCGCGTACTTTGATATCGTCTCCACCATATGCACGGGGATGCGGATCGTGCGCGACTGGTCAGCCAAGGCCCGCGTGATGGCCTGCCTGATCCACCACGTTGCGTACGTAGAAAACTTGAACCCTTTGCGGTAGTCGAACTTTTCTACCGCGCGCGAGAGCCCGATGTTCCCCTCCTGTATCAGATCCAGAATGCTCAAATTAGGGCTGCGGTTCGCGTAGCGTTTTGCTATCGAAACCACGAGCCGCAGATTGGCCTTCATAAGGCTCTGCCGTGCGTCCTCGTCGCCAGAGGCCGAACGCTTGGCAAGCTCCCTCTCTTCTGCCTTGATCAAGAGCGGCGTTTTCCCTATCTCGCGCAAATACACCTGCACCGCATCCGGCGTTCCACGCTCGAGATCGGTCGCGGCTTCGAGCTCGGACGCGCTCGGCTCGCCGCCGCGCCTCCCGCCGACCTCGATGAGTCCGCTCGTCTCGATAACCTTGATATTCGCCTTTTCGAGCCGGTCGTAGATCTCATCGAGGAACGATACGTTCTTCTCGATGTCGGGAAAGTAATAGAGAATCTCGTTGTCCGTCACGAACCCCCGCGGCCTGCCGCGCTCGATGAGCTCGGTGAGGGCCGCCTGATTGACCGAGAGGCGCGTCTCGCGTTTTTGGAGCGGCTTTTTCTTGACCTTCCCCTTCGCCTGCTTCGCGCGCGTGGCCGGCCGCCTCCGCCGCAGAATGGCCTTTCTTCGTTTTGCGTTTGGCTTTTTCATGTAGAGAAACCTGTATGCCTGTTGCTACGGCTTTGACGAGGACTATCTTACGACGTTCCGCGCTCCGCGAGCAAGCTCCGCTCCTCGCGCACGCGCAGCGTGGTTCTCGCCTACACCACGGGCAATTGGCCGAATTCCCGAAGCGCTCCCTCGAGCGCCTCCTTGTTTCCCTCGGCTTCGGCCCTCTTCACGAGCTCCGTAAGCTCAAGCCGCCGCTCCTTGAAATACTCGTGCGAGAGGTGCTTCTTCAGGTCCTCGACCTCGCGAGGAGAAAATTCTCCGGCGCGCAGCACCACGAGATTGATCACTTCGTCCAGCTTTGGATCAGACGCGGTTCTTTCCCCGCGCTGGAGCACCGCGCCAGCCTCGCGGCACATCCCTGTAAAATACAGCAGGGAGTCCTCGACCAGCGCAAAATCATTCTTTGCGAGCGCCGCGGAGAGCAGTTCCTGGCCGATCAGATCGCGCCGCGTGAAATTCCTCTGTTGAGTTTCGGCCGCCTCTTCGCCGCGCGAAAAAGCAGGCGCGTTTACGGCAAGCTTCCCCGCCTCCTCAATCAGGAATTTTTCCTCCACCTTGATCCGCTTTGAGAGCTCTTTTATCCAAAACCCCTGCTGGATCGGGCTCGCGATGTTCTTTATCTTTCCCACCACGGCGCGGATGTTATTGAGCGTGGCGCGATCGCGGAACTCGAATGAGCCCTTGGGGAGGTAACGGTCGAAATAAAACTCCATAGCGGGCTTCCCGGCCGCAACAACGGCAGAGAGCCCAGCGGGGTCTGCCTGCGCGGCGTCTGCCGGGTCCTTGTACCCGGAGAATGTCGCGACGCGCACGTCGAAATCGCTCGCCTCGGCCAAGTCGATCGCGCGCTCGCCTGCCGCGAGACCCGCCTCGTCGTTGTCAAAGCTCACCACGAGCTGGTCTGCCACCCGCCGCAGGACCCTTAAGTGGTCCGCGGTGAGCGCCGTGCCGGAGCTCGCGACAACGTGCCGCACGCCTGCCTGCCAGCTCATCAAAAGATCCATCTGGCCTTCTACCAGGAACGCCTTGCCCGCTTCGCGGATTGCGTTCTTCGTCTTTGAAAATCCGTAGAGCAGTTTTGACTTCGCGAAGATAGGCGTCTCTGGGCTGTTCATATATTTGGCGACAGCCAACCCTGAGCTCGTCGAAGGGTTGCCCGATCCTTCGACAGGCTCAGGACGGGTAGGCAAAATCCTCCCCGTGAACCCGACCACTTTCCCGAAGTGGTTGTGTATCGGGAACATGATGCGGCCGCGGAAGCGGTCGAATCGCGCTCCCCTCTCCGTTTTGATGACGAGCCCCGCGCGGATGAGGTCCTCGGGGTCGTAGCCCTGTTTCAAAAAATGCATGGCGAGCGCTTCTGGCTCGTTCGGCGCCCATCCCAGCTCAAACTCTTGTATGGTCGCTCCCGTAAGCCCGCGCTCCTTAAGATACTGTTTCGCCGCCTCGGAGAGTCCGAGCTCACGGATAAAGAACTCTTTGGCCGCATTGTTGATGTCGTAGAGAAGACCCGCAAACTTGTACTCCGCCGGATTCAATCGCCGGAGCTCCACGCCCGCGCGCTCGGCCAGAACGCGGAGTGCCTCGCCAAACTCCACGTTCTCGTAGCGCATAAGGAAGCTGAAGATGTCCCCGCCAAGGCCGCACCCGAAACAGTGCCAGCTCTGCCGCTCAGGCGACACCATGAATGAAGGCGTTTTCTCGCGATGGAAAGGACAGAGCGCTTTGAAATTCTTGCCGGCTGGCTGGAGCGTGAGGTAGCCTTTCAAAAACTCAACCACATCCAATCGTTCTTTGATTGTCTCGGTGGGCGAGGCGGCCATAGTGCTTCAATCTTATGGCAAAATGCCGGCCGAAGCAAGGAAAAAACTTGGAGAATCTGCTGGTTCCGCGTAGAATAATGGGGATGGCAAAAATCCTGGAGGTGAAAGACCTCTCTGTCAGTTTTGACGACACGCAGGTCATCCGCGATCTGAATTTTACCCTCGACGAAGGCGACCACCTGGCAATCATCGGCCCGAACGGCTCGGGAAAGACCGTACTCCTCCGGGCGCTTCTTAACATCGTCCCCTACCAAGGCGACATTCTCTGGCGTCCCGGGATCCGGCTCGGCTATGTGCCTCAAAAGATCGACGCGGACCGCCACCTGCCGCTCACTATGGAAAACTTGCTGCTTGCGAAGGCGCGCGTATTGCGGCTCACCTCGTCCGCCGTCGCGCACGTGAAACAAACGCTCGGCCTCACCGAGGCGCTCATAAAGACCCCTGTGGGGCACCTCTCGGGCGGCCAGTTCCAAAAAGCGCTCATCGCATTCGCGCTCCTTGGCTCTCCGAACGTCATCCTGTTCGACGAGCCGACCGCGAGCCTGGACCAGCTCACCGAAGAGCACGTCTACGAACTCGTCGACGAACTTCGGAAACAGCACCGCATCACCATGATCCTCGTGTCGCACGAACTTTCTGTCGTGTCGCGCTTTGCAACGACCGTGCTCTGCTTGAACAAAGAAGCGGTGTGCTACGGTCCGCCCAAAGAAGTTTTGAATCCGCGGGTGCTCGAAAAACTCTACGGCACGCCGCAAAAATTCCATACGCACGGCCACGCCCACGGCCGCCCCCGCCATGGTGTTTGATCCGCTGACCATCACCCTCGCGCTTGTTGCCGCGCTCTGCGCCGGACTCGTCGGCAGTTTTGCGCTCATGAAACGCATCGTGCTCGCGGGCGACGTCATCTCGCACATCGCGCTCCCCGGCATCGGGCTCGCGTTCCTCTACCACATAAATCCGCTCCTGGGCGGCACCGTCACCCTTCTTTTGGGCACGGTGCTCATCTGGCACCTTGAGAAGCGGACCGGACTTTCAACGGACGCCATGATCGGCGTCGTATTCGCCGCCTCGGTCGCGGTCGGCGCCCTCGTCACGCCGGAAGAAGACCTTGTCGAGGCGCTGTTCGGAGGCCTTGCCTCACCGACCATCTACGAATTCATTATCGGGCTCGTGCTCGCCCTTCTTACCATCGCGTTCCTCCTGAAATTCAAGGACAGGCTCATCCTCACGCTCTTTTCGCCGGAGCTCGCTGCCTCAAGCGGCGTGAATGTCAACCGCCTGAATCTGCTCTTTCTTCTCGTGTTCAGCTTGACCATCGTGCTGGGGCTGAAATTCTTGGGCGCGCTCCTTGTGGGCTCCCTCATCATCATCCCGGCTGCGATCGGCAGACAGCTCACCCACACCCTTCCCTCGTTCCTTCTCGCCTCGTCGCTCGCGAGTATCGCGTCGGTCGCGGCCGGCATGTTCTTTGCGCTCGCGTACGGCGCGAGCCTCGGCCCCGCCGTAGTCACGGTTGCCGCAGCGCTCTTCGGGCTGAGCTTGCTCAAAAAGAAAAGGTAGAATTTTGCGAACTGTAAAGATCAACGGGCGGCCGCGTTCCGCCGCAACGCTATGCCGACCGCGATAAGAATTATCGCGAGCACGATGAGGTCAACCGGCATAACAAAATACGCGAGCGTACAGCCGAATTGAGAACAATCAGCCGGAATGCGCGGCTGAAACGCGTTACGCAACAAGGCAAAGACAACAGAGCCGAATCTATATGAATCGGGCGGGCAGGAACACGGGCCTCCGACCGCGACCGGATTATTGATAAAATAGACCGCACCCACGACAAACAGTGCAGACAGCACGAAAGAGATCCTAGCGATAATTAGCTTCATATTTGAGCCGCCTCCGAGATTTGAACTCGGGACCTTCGCTTTACGAAAGTGCTGCTCTACCAGCTGAGCTAAGGTGGCGCTAACTTTACTTTACGACTTTCTTTAAATATTTACGAAGCTCTTTTTTAATCGATGGATGCTTTAGGGCGAAATCTACCGTAGCCCTCAAAAAGCCCATCTTATTCCCACAATCATATCTTGTACCTTCAAACTGTAAGCCGTAGATTGGACGCCTTTTAAGCAAATTTTTAAGAGCGTCAGCCATCCTCACTTCTCCTCCCCTGGACTCCCTTTTAAGTTTCCTTAACTCCTCGAAAACACTAGGAGTAATAATGTATTTACCGACAATAATCAAGTTAGAAGGCGCTTCTTTGGGGTTGGGCTTCTCCACGATGTCTTTTATTTCATAAACGTTTTTGGAGACTTTCACGGCTTTAACTACGCCGTAATGTTTGACTTCGTTCCTAGGTACGGTGTCCAGCGCCAAGACAACGTCGCCGTATTTATCAAAAACATCTTCCATCTGCAAAAGACAAGGCACCCTACTATCGACAACGTCATCTCCAAAAAGCACGCCCACCGGCTCATCGCGACCAATTAAGTGTTCGGCGCATAAAATCGCGTCCCCGTCTCCCCGCGGAGAATTTTGCCTAACATAAGAGAAACGAGCCAACTTGGAAATTGACCTCACTTCCTTGAAAACGTCTTTCTTGTTGTCCAAGAGAAGCGCCGCTTCCAGTTCAGGAGAAAAATCGAAGTGATCCTCAATGGCGCGCTTACCGCGGCCGGTTATGAAAATAACATCCGAGATGCCAGAATGCGCAGCTTCTTCAACCAAGTATTGGATAACCGGCTTATCGATAATCGGCAGCATTTCTTTGGGCTGCGCTTTAGTAGCAGGTAAGAACCTCGTTCCTAAACCCGCCACCGGGATAATAACCTTACTAATCATTTATTCTTGAACGGTAACTTTATTTATAATTACCGGTTGTAGCGGCTTGTCATTCGCGTCTACCTGCACTTTGCCGATGCTTTGAGCTACGTCACCTCCTTCAATCACCTTACCGAAAATAGCGTAGAGCTTAGGCATAGCTTTGTAGTCAAGCATGATAAAGAACTGGCTGGAGTTCGTATCCGGTCCGCGATTAGCCATTGCTACCGTACCTTCAGTATAACCGCGTTTATAGCTTTCGGTGCTGGGATTGAGCTCGTCTTCAAAATCGCCGCCGTAAATAGAATCTCCTCCGGCGCCCGTGCCAGTCGGGTCGCCTCCTTGGATAACAAAACCGCTAACCACACGGTGGAAAGTGACACCGTCATAATATCCCTTTTTAGCCAAACCAATGAAATTAGCCACCGTCTTCGGAGCGTCCTCAGGGTAAAACTCCATGACGATATTACCCATACTAGTCTCGAGCGTGGCGCGAGGATTTTCTACTGCATTTATATTTTCATTCGGTTTCTCCATGTTGTTATTGCTATTATCTTTACTCGACTGATTCAACATAAAATAACTGCCTAAAGCCAAGATTAAAACTACCCCGAAGACTATGTACCACTTTTTCATGTTTATTTGTAGTCCGCCTTCGTTAAAGCTTCGGCGGGATACTGAATTTTCCAGCCAATCGCTACGCTCTCGGGGAAAATTCGTGAGCGGAATACCGGAATCGAACCGGCGCCCTCACCTTGGGAAGGTGATGTACTGCCACTATACTAATTCCGCGCTTTTACCAACTCATCTGTCGCCGCCCTCGCGTACCACGAGCGGCACAAAACTGAAGCCCGCGTATTCCCTGATATCATAATCGTGCGCCGAGATCTTATCAATCACCTGCACGCTGTGTTCCACCGGCGCCACGAGCCTTCCGCCCGCGCGAAGCTGCTCTTTCCACGCGACCGGGACTCTGCCGGACGCGGTCGCCGCTGCGATCACCCTATCGAACGGAGCCCGCGAGGGATACCCTTTGGAGCCGTCGCCGAGGATGACCGTCGCGACCCCCTTCTCGATGAACGAGTACTTCGCAATGTTCCGCGAAGCCATATCGCATAATTCAGGGATTCGCTCGACCGCCACCACGCCGCCGCGGAACTTCGTTTTTTTCTTCCCCGGCTCGTTTTTATTCAGCTGTCCTTTGGCCACGATATAGGAGAGGAGCGCGGTGAGCCATCCGCTGCCCGCGCCGATCTCCAGTATTTTTTCTCCGGGCTGGGGGGCGAGGTGCTCGAGCAGGAATGCGACGGTCAAGGGCTGCGAGATGGTCTGCCCGAACCCGATGGGCAGAGGATAATTCCCGTGCGCCTCTCCCGCGTGTTCGGCGAGGACGAAATCCTTCCGGTTGATCTCGCGGAACGCCTCGATCACGGTCGGCGTCTTCAGGGTCCCTTCCCGGATGAGTTCTTGGATGAGTTTTTCGTTCGCCATATGCGTGTGGTCTATGTGCCCGCGACGACGCGCTCGCCGTCCCAGCGGAATCGGGAGGAAAAAATGATCACTCGCGCGGATTGCTTGGCGTTTTTGAGCCAGATCTCAAGCTGCTCGTTTATAAGAAACAGCCGGCCTGCCAAGATGTCTTTTTCCGCCTGGGGAACAAGGATGGCGCTCTCGAAATCGCGGAACGAGAGGCCGTAGAGCGTCTCAACCGCTCTTTGCAGCTGCGCGTCCGAGCCGTACTTCCCGACCTTGTTCGCTACCAGGGAATCAAGCTCGCCGCCCACCTCGCGCGACACGGCCTTGTGCACCAGCGAATCCTCAATGAGCTGAGTGAGTACGCCCGCCTCGATCTCGTCAGGCCTGACCGCGGGCGTCGTCCCCTGCGGGTCATAGGTCTTCATGGCATTCTCGTAATAGACGAGCGCAGACCGATAGTTTTCCCAGAACCGCCGCGCGGAAATCGGCGTTTGGTCAACGAGCGCGATCGGATAGTAGTGGCCGCTTGCGAGGTAGAGCCCCGCGAATCCGACCGCCACGATAGCGGCGAACACGAGGTAGGGACGGTACTCACGGAAGAATTCTGTCATGGGCGCGAAGAAGATGTCGTGGACGACTGCGGAGACACGATGATGATAAGTTTTTCTCCGGGCGCG
>MHLC01000005.1:20165-32896 GCA_001818655.1 Candidatus Liptonbacteria bacterium RIFCSPLOWO2_01_FULL_56_20 | reverse complement strand
ATTTTCCTCACCGGAAATGTTCGAAAACCCCATATTCTACCTCAAAAAAACACTATCGCTTGTACCAATTGACTAGGAATGCCCTCCTATTTGGCCTTGACATTATATTTATTATGGTGTATAATAGAGATACTGAAAATAAAGGGTGCTTAGCGGTCTGGGGGTCAGTCCCGCACCCAGCGGGACAAGCTCTTTCACACAAAATTTACCCCCAGACCGCTGTGCGCCTATGAGCGTGCAGGAACCTTTACTTTAGAAGAACAGCTCTTTGAATAATAAAAAGGTGCGCAGCGATTTGGGGATTTAGGATAAGTCCATGAATCGCTGCGTGCCTAACCGGCGCGTTAGCGCTCAATGCGAAGGGGTAGATGCGGGGGCAATATGGTCTCTGTAAGAACCTCTTTGCAGAAACGGGAGGCAATCTCATGACAGGAACGTTGTACATCGTCGTAGTGGCCTTCGCCTTCATTGCTCTTCTGATGATGGGCACTCTGTGCTACCTGGCCTTTCGTGTGGTCGTGGGGGCGCAGAAGGCCATCGTGCAGGAAATGAGACAGGTGAAGGAATCGGTGGTGCACATCGCGGAGAGCAAGCGACTCACGACCATTCTCGAGATTGAGGCCAAGAAAGGCCTGGATGTCGAGATGGGGGACTTCGAGGCGAAGCGTGACGCACTCAAGGCAGCCCTCCTTGTCCAGCTGGAAGAACAGCTTGGCAAGGACAAGGCGTTCCGCAATCAGCCCGACACCATGGCCTGGTGTGTCCTGGATCACTCCGGCTTCAAACTCTTCGTGGAGTCGGATGTTTCCCAGAAGGCGCAGAAGGCCTTGGGCCGGCTACTCGCCAACGGCGACGTGGCCAAGGCCAGGAAGTTTGTCGTCGGCCTGGCCAACGCACTGTAACTACCCTCCGCGGAGGTAGGTTTCTACCAAAATCCGCGGTCCACATACACAAAGGCCAGAGTTGTTCACTCTGGCCTTTCGCATTTTCCGAAAAAAGCCCGGCTCTGTTTAAATCCTACGGCAGTAACCCTGCCACTGCGAGGGCGTGATTGGTCTCCTGTTTTGTGCTGCTCATCGGACTCACCACGATAATATCCATATACGCGGACCCGAAATTCTTTGCCTGCTCCTTGCTCGGCATCCAAATATCCACCACGTTCACTTTGCGCGGATGCATCCGGTCCTCAACAATGAAGATCTTGCCGCCGAAAGCGCCCGGAATCATGATCTTTGTCCCGAACGGAAGAAAGTTCGTCGCCACGATCCCGTCCCGTACCGATTTCCCGGAAGCCGTGATAAACGGCGTGTCGTCGGTCTCCTCTGGTGTGCTGGAATATGCCGTTATCCATGCCTTGATGATCTGTACCCTGTTTACCGCACGACGCGCCGAAAACGCGCCTGTGCTTGCGCTATTTTGATACCCCGCGAACAGCCCCTCGGAATCAGCCCTGGAAATATGGCCATTTATGGGGTATATGAAGCCGCCGATCGTAAGGATAAGGGCGACGAATATAAGGTAATTTCTCATTTTGGGAAACAAAAAACCCCCTCGCGGGGTATTGATTGTTCGCCCCAAGGGTAGCACGGTAGGGGGCTATCCGTCAAGGAGGAGGAATTCCGGCGTTTTCCCACGCAAAATCGGCTGGATAGCCGCCCGGTGTGGTATAATTTCATACGCATATGATGAGCACGATTTCAGAGCTCGCGGTGGTCATCGCCCTTGCCGCCGCGCTCGGAGTGGCGGCTAAATTCCTGAAGCAGCCGCTCGTTCTCGCCTATTTGATAACCGGCATCGCGATCGGTTATTTTGGTTTTTTTGATTTTGACCACCACGAGGTGTTCCAGACATTTTCAGACCTCGGCATCATGTTTTTGCTCTTTCTGGTCGGTCTCGAGATCAACTATTCGTCCCTGCGGCTCGTGGGGAGGGCATCGCTCATCATAGGGCTCCTCCAGATCGCGGTAACGACCCTCCTCGGATTCATCATGGCCCAGCTTTTCCATTTTTCGGCGCTCCACTCCGCGTACATCGCGATCGCGCTTACGCTCTCGAGCACCGTCATCGTCGTGAAGCTTCTCTCGGACAAAAAAGACCTGCACAGCTTGTACGGGAAAATAGTCGTGGGATTCTTGCTGGTTCAGGATTTTGTCGCGATCCTCATACTCGCCGCCCTATCTGGACTCGACAGCGGCAATGGGCCTCTGATCGGCAAGATACTCCTTACCGTCGTCGAAGGCGTGGCGCTCTTCGGCGCCATGCTCTGGCTCGGGCGGACCATCCTGCCGCGCATCTTCGACGCCGCGGCGCGCTCCGACGAACTACTTTTCCTTATCAGCCTGGCATGGGTCTTCATCCTCGCCGCAGGAGTGAAAGCAGTCGGCTTCCCTATTGAGATCGCAGGGTTCCTCGCGGGCGTCGCGCTTGCGAATTCTTCCGAACACTATGAGATAGCCGGACGCGTAAAGCCGCTCCGCGACTTCTTTATCCTCCTGTTCTTCGCCATCCTCGGATCGTCAATGATCCTTACGGATTTCAAGGGGCTGGGAGCGCCGATCCTCATATTCTCGCTTTTCGTGCTCGTCATAGACCCGCTGATCGTGCTCGCCATTATGGGCATTATGGGATACCGGAGGCGCACGAGCTTTTTTGCGGGCGCGACCGTGGGGCAGATATCCGAATTCAGCTTCGTGCTCGCGGCCGTGGGGCTCAAGGTCGGCCACCTCACCTCGGACGTCGTCGCGCTCATCACCGCGGTCGGCATCATCACCATCACGCTCTCTACCTACCTCATCACGTACTCCGACGCGATCTTCCGGCGATTCTCACCGTATCTCGCATTCTTTGAACGCAAAAAAATGCGCGAGAGCAGTATGCCCGCCACGGAGATCAGAAAACCCATCGTGCTCATCGGCGCGCACCGCACAGGACAGACCATCGCGTTCGCGCTCCCCAAAAAAGACCTCCTCATCATAGATTTCGACCCAGAGGTGGCGAATCATTTGCGGAAGCATGGCTTTGATTATCTTTTCGGCGATATATCCGACCCGTTCATTTTTGAACGCGCGAATATCGGAAAAGCGCGGCTCGTCATTTCCACGAGCCCTGATTTCGACGACAATATGACGCTCATCGCCGAGCTCGCCAAACTCCCGCAGCGCCCCAAGGTCGTGGTACGCGCCGAGACCGAACAAGACGCAGAACTCCTCTACGGACGCGGCGCGGATTACGTGCTCCTGCCGAATTTCACCGCCGGCCAGTACCTCGCAAAGACCATCGCCGTTGACCCTGACATGAAGATCCTTGAGCGCCTGAAGCAGAACGACCTCGAGATGCTCAAGCGCCAGCATATCTGATACGCCATGACGATCACGCGCGATGAGGCGTGGCGGCTCCTTACGGAATACGTCGCGTCAGAAGGACTGCACAAGCACAGCTTGGCGGTCGAAGCCGCGATGCGCGCGTACGCGCGCAAGTACGGCGAAGATGAAGAACTTTGGGGCATAGCCGGCCTGCTTCATGACTTTGACTACGAAAAATATCCGCATCCGGATCCGGCGGCCAAAACCGGCCATCCATTTGAAGGCGTGAGGGTTTTACGAGAAAGGGGATACCCGGAAGAGATCATTCAGGCGATCCTGGGCCACGCGGTTTATTCCGGCGTGCCGCGGCACACCACTATAGCCAAGTGCCTTTTCGCAGTGGACGAGCTGTGCGGATTCTTGACCGCGATCGCCTACGTGCGCCCGGAGCACCTGAACGGACTCACGCCGGAAAAAGTGGAAGAATACCTGAAGAAAAAACGATTTGCGGAAAAAGTGAACCGCGAAGAGATCCGTGAGGGAATGGCCGGGCTGGGCATCCCCGCGGAAGAGCACATCCGAACTGTGATAGAGGCCATGCAGGGAGCAGCAGGGACGCTTGGGTTCTAGCGGCGCGCCCGCCGTTTTGACTTCGCGGGTCTTGAAGTGTACCCTCATAAAGTCGCTTCACCCATCCTCCAGACGCACAGGAGATGGGTAGTTTGCGTATCCATATGTTCAAGCTTATTTCAAAAAATAAACCAGCGGGCGATCAGCCCAAAGCGATCGAGGCCTTGGTCTTGGGCCTCGGGAGGGGCTACCGCGATCAGACCTTGCTCGGCGTGACCGGGTCAGGGAAAACATTCACGGTCGCGAACGTGATCGAAAAGATCCAGAAGCCAACCCTGGTCATCGCGCACAACAAGACGCTCGCGGCGCAGCTCGTGAACGAGTTCCGCGAGCTGTTCCCCGAAAACTCGGTGAACTATTTCGTCTCGTATTACGACTACTACCAGCCCGAGGCCTATATCCCCACGACCGACACCTACATTGACAAAGAGGCGATGATCAACGACGAGATCGACAAACTGCGGCACGCCGCAACTGCCGCGCTCCTCACGCGACGGGACGTGATCGTCGTCGCCTCGGTTTCCTGCATCTACGGCTTAGGCGCGCCAGAGGTCTACGCGGAGAACATCTTCCATTTCAAGGTGGGGGACAAGCTCAACCGCCGCGACTTCGCGCGCAAACTCATCACGCTTCATTTCACGCGAACGACCGCCGACCTCAAACGGGGGACGTATCGCTTGCGCGGCGACAATTGGGAGATCATGCCGCCCGATAAGGAGGTCGTGTATAACTTTGAACTCAAAGACCCGCCGACTCCGCTCGGGGCAGGCGGCGTAAAAATAATAGATAAAATATACGAAATAGACCCTGTGGTCGGTTTTGTGCCGGGAAAAACTCCCACGCGCACGGAGATCTATATCGCGCCCGCAAAACACTTCATCACCATGGCGCCGGAACGGGAGCGGGCCATCAAAGCGATCCAGGAAGAACTCAAGGAGCGGCTGAAGTATTTTGAATCCAAAGGAAAATATCTTGAGGCAGAGCGGCTCGAGCGGAGAACAAAATTCGACATCGCCATGATCAGGGAGATCGGCTATTGCCACGGCGTGGAGAATTATTCGCGGCACCTGTCCGGCCGGGCGCTTGGCGAGCCGCCTGACACGCTCCTCAATTACTTCCCTCATTCGGCCGACACCGGAGACGCGGATTTCCTCACCGTCATCGACGAATCGCACGTGACCGTCCCTCAGATCCAGGGGATGTACGAAGGAGACGCTTCGCGCAAGGCGACGCTCATAGAATACGGATTCCGCCTGCCTTCTGCCGCAGACAACAGGCCGCTCACGTTTAAAGAATTCGAAACGCGCATCGGCCAGGTGATGTATACTTCTGCGACTCCGGGGCCGTATGAACGGAAAAAGAGCGGCCAGACCGTAGAACAAATCATCCGCCCCACCGGATTGGTTGATCCCCGCATCACCATGCTTCCTGCGCGCGGCCAGGTGCATGACCTTATCCCGCGCATCGAAGAGCGAGTGAGCCGAAAAGAGCGGGTGCTCGTCACCACGCTCACCAAACGCATGGCAGAGGATCTGAGCGCGTATCTCGAAGAGCGAAAGGTGAAAGTAACGTATCTCCACAGCGACGTAAAAACGCTCGACCGCATCCGCATCCTCACGAAACTCCGCAAAGGAGATTTTGACGTGCTCGTGGGCGTGAATCTCTTGCGCGAAGGGCTCGACCTGCCGGAAGTGTCGCTGGTCGCGATCTTCGATGCGGACAAAGAAGGGTTCCTCCGGAGCGAGACCTCGCTCGTCCAGACCATCGGCCGCGCGGCCCGGAACGTCCGCGGCGAAGTGCTCATCTACGCAGACCACGTGACCGGTTCCATCAAGCGCGCCGTGCAAGAGACCGACCGGAGACGCGCTCTGCAGACCGCCTACAACGCCGAGCATCACATCACCCCGCAGACCATCGTCAAGGCAGTGAAAGACATCCTGCCGATAGACGACATCCTTGAGCTGGAGATGCGGCCGGTGCCGAAATCCAAGGCCAGCCGCGAGAAACTCATCGCGGTAAAAGAGAAAGAAATGAGAGAGGCTGCGAAAAAGTTAGATTTTGAACTTGCCGCAATACTTCGCGACGAGATAAAAACGCTTACTAAAAGCGTGAAATAACCGCCATGCAGAATAAAATTGTCATAAAAGGCGCCCGGGAACATAATCTGAAAAATATTTCTTTAGAGTTGCCCCGGGACAAAATGATAGTTTTCACCGGCCTCTCGGGCTCGGGTAAGTCCAGTTTGGCGTTCGACACCATCTTTGCCGAAGGCCAGCGACGCTATATTGAATCGCTCTCCGCATACGCACGGCAGTTTTTGGGCCGCCTGGACAAGCCGGACGTGGACGAAATCGAAGGGCTATCACCAGCTATCTCCATTGACCAGAAAAGCCATTCCTCAAACCCGCGCTCCACGGTCGCGACCATCACCGAGATCTACGACTATCTCCGCGTCCTTTTCGCGCGCGTCGGGAAACCCTATTGCCCGCGGTGCGGCCGGGAGATCCGGAAAATGACGAACGAAGAGATCGTGGATGCCGTAATCGACATCTCCAAACGGAACAAGTCCGGGAAAAATCTGGTCGTGCTCGCGCCGATCGTACGCGGAAGAAAAGGGGAATACTACCAGGTGCTCTACGACTTCCTGAACGCCGGTTTCCGCGAAGTGCGGGTAGACGGAAAATTGTATCCGCTCCGCGACCGCATTGAGCTCTCCCGCTACAAACAGCATACGATCGAACTCGTGATCGACCGCATCCCGCACGGCGTGAACTTTAGAGAAAAAGACAACCGCCTGCGCCTGGCAGAGGCCATCGAATCAGCTCTGAAGTACGGCAACGACGTGGTGACCGTGATCACCGACCACGAGATCTCTCTCTCGGCAAAATTCACCTGTCCGCACGACGGATTCTCATTCCCCGAGATAGAACCTCGTCTTTTCTCATTCAACAGCCCGTACGGCGCCTGCCCGGCATGCCACGGCCTGGGAACCGAAGAGGTCTGGTCAGAAAAGATCTGCCCGGCCTGCCGCGGAAAACGCCTCAAAGAAGAAAGCCTGAGCGTACTCTTGAACGGGAAAAACATCGCCGCGGTCGTGCAATTCTCCATCGGCGAAGCGTACGGATTTTTCGGACAGCTGGAGATATCCGCAAAGGAACGATTCAAAGAGGTGGCCGAGGTCCCCTTGAAAGAGATCAGGAATCGCCTGAAATTCATGATCGATGTCGGGCTCTCGTACCTCACGCTCGAGCGGAGGGCAGGGACGCTCTCCGGCGGCGAAGCCCAGCGCATCCGGCTGGCCTCACAGATCGGCTCGCGGCTCGTGGGCACGCTTTACATCTTGGATGAACCTACGATCGGGCTCCACCAACGGGATAACGCCAAGCTCCTCTCGACGCTCCATAATCTGCGTGATCTAGGCAATACGATCATCGTGGTAGAGCACGACGAAGAAACGATCCGTTCTGCCGACTATCTTGTAGACGTGGGGCCTGGCGCAGGCATCCACGGCGGGGAGATCATCGCCGCAGGTCCCATCCCTGAAATTTTCAAGGATTCCAAAAAGCGATCGCTTACCCTTGAATATCTCCGCGGCAAACAATTCATAGAAGTGCCTGGGGAGCGCAGGAAGATCCTGAAACAACACGACGCGCTCACCATCGTCGGCGCAACCGCGAATAATCTAAAGAACATCAATGTAAAAGTCCCGCTCCGGAGATTCACCGCGGTAACCGGCGTCTCCGGATCCGGCAAAAGCACGCTCGTCTACGAGGTCCTCTTTAAGACGCTCTCCAATAAATTCAACGGCTCGGTGTACAAGGTCGGCCCGCACAAATCCATCACCGGGACCGAGTACATCAACCGAGTCATCAACATCGACCAATCGCCGATCGGCCGCACGCCGCGCTCCAACCCAGCGACCTATGTCGGCGCGTGGACGTTCATCCGCGACCTGTTCTCCACGACAGAAGACGCGCGCGTCCGAGGATACAAGCCAGGCCGTTTCAGCTTCAACGTGCCAGGCGGCCGATGCGAGAACTGCGAGGGCCACGGCACGATCGCGATAGAAATGCACTTCCTGCCGACCGTGTACGTCCAATGCGAGATCTGCAAGGGGAAGCGCTTTGACCGCGAGACGCTCGAAGTTGAATATAAAGAGAAAAATATCTACGACGTGCTTGGCATGACGATCGAAGAAACCGTGAAGTTTTTCGACGACATCCCGTGGCTCCACGAGCGGCTGAAGATCCTTGAAGAAGTGGGGCTGGGGTATCTGGAACTCGGCCAGCCGGCGACCACGCTCTCCGGCGGCGAAGCGCAGCGCGTGAAGCTCTCGGCCGAGCTTGGCAAACGTGATACGCGGCGGACGCTCTACCTCTTAGACGAGCCGACCACGGGGCTCCATTTCGCAGACGTAGACAACCTCCTCCACGTACTCCAGCGGCTTGTGGATCGCGGGAATACTGTGGTGGTGATCGAACACAATCTGGACGTGATCAAAAGCGCGGATTACGTGATCGACCTCGGACCGGAAGGCGGAGAGAGGGGCGGCGAGATCGTCGCACAGGGTACGCCCGAAGAGGTCGCGCGGCGCGAGGGGAGCCCGACTGGAGAATACCTGCGCAATGTTTTGGGGTAGAATAATAGTGACATGCATACCGCGCCTCACGCAAAAGAAAAGACCAGCGGAAGGAAAAAGATAGGGTTAGCGCTCGGGAGCGGGGGAGCGCGGGGACTCGCGCATATCGGCGTGATCAAATACCTTGAGCTCTCCGGCATCCCCATCGACTATATTGCCGGCACGAGCATGGGAGCTTTGGTCGGCGGGTTTTACGCGGCGACAGAAGACATACGCGCGCTCGAAGACGCATTCTTACGCGTTAAGCGGAAAGACATGGTGCCGATCGGATCGATGATGAGAAAGCGCGACGGCCTCATGTTCCGCGATCCCGACCTCGTCCGGCTCCTCGAAGAGCGGCTAAAGAACGCAACCGTCGAGGGATGCAAGATCCCATTCCGCGCCATCGCTACCGACGTAAAGAACGGCGACGAGGTAGTGCTCAAGGCCGGCCACCTCGAAGAGGCGATACGCGCCTCTGTCGCGCTCCCTGTCATCTTCCACCCCGTACCACATGCCGGCCGCCTGCTTATGGACGGAGGATTTTCAAATCCCATCCCGGCAGACGTTGTCCGCGCAATGGGAGCGGACTTTGTCGTCGCGGTCGACGTGTCAAGCGAGTGGCTGGATGTTTCTGACGGCAACGTGAATATCGTAGACCTCTACCGCGCGCTCCCGAACGTCATCTCTGCCTTGGAGTACCAGTTATCGCGCCGGATTTTGAAAGAAGCGGACCTCGTCATCCGACCGCCAGTCCTGCATCATCAATGGTTCGACTTCCATCGCGCCGAAGAGATCATCGACGCGGGCCGGGACGAGATGCATCTCCACATAAAAGAGGTGCGCGCGCATGCGAAGTATCCGGCGCCGCCTAAAACCTTTGCGGAAAAGTTCTTTGACTTCTTGGCGGATACAGGCACATAGCCATTCCGCACGCGATGATCCCCAAGGGAATCGTGATAGGCAACAGGCGCTTGCCTGACACGCCCGGCGTCTACCTCATGAAGAACGCGGCGGGCGCTATCCTCTATATCGGCCAAGCGGGCAACTTGAAGCGGCGTGTAACGAGTTATTTTACGCGCCCGCAAGACGAGCGCCTTGAACGGTTCGTACGCGAAATCCGCAGGATCGATTACCGCAGAACCGATACCGCATTGGAGGCGCTCATCCTCGAGGCGCAGCTTATTAAAAAATTCTCGCCGCCGTGGAATGTGCGTGAAAAAGACGACAAGAGCTTCTTGTACGTCGAGCTCACGGACGAGAAATTCCCGCGCGTGCTCCTTGCGCGGGGGAGGGACGAACCGCACGGCGCTCGCTTCGGACCTTTCACTGCCGCGGCGAGCATCCGAGAAGCGCTCCGTATCCTGCGCCGCATTTTTCCGTGGAGCACGCACACTCCGGAACAAATAGAGAGATCGAGCAAGCCCTGCTTTGAATACGAACTCGGGCTCTGCCCCGGCACGTGCGCCAACAGGATCACCAAACAGGAGTACCTCAAAAACATCAGGAACATACGCCTCATCCTCGAGGGCAAGAAAAAAAAGACCATCGCTGCGCTCACGCAGGAAATGAGGTCGGCGAGCAGGCGCCTCGAATTCGAAAAAGCGGGAACACTGCGGCGGCAGCTTTTCGCACTCCAGCACATCCAAGACGTAGCGCTTCTTACCGATTCCCAGCCGACTCCGCCGCGCGCCAAGAAAGGACTGCCAGCCGCGCACTTCCGGATAGAAGGATTCGACATCTCTAACATCTTCGGCGCATCCGCCGTCGGCTCAATGGTCGTATTCACGGATGGAGAGCCGGACAAACGCGAGTATCGAAAATTCAGGATCAAGACCGTGCACGGCGCACACGACATCGCCATGCTCAAGGAAGTTTTCCGCCGCCGCTTTGGGCACAGGCCGCGAACCGGAGGGTGGCCGCTCCCGCAACTTATCCTTGTCGACGGCGGAGCAGGACAGGTGAACGCGGCACACACGACTCTGCGCGCGTATCAACTCCGCATCCCGGTTGTCGGCATCGCAAAAGGGTCGGATCGGAAAAAGAATGAGGTCTTCGGAAAAATTCCCCGCGGTGTCGAACTGCGAACCCTTGTCCGCGTACGCGATGAAGCGCACCGTTTCGCTGTACGCTACCATAAAACGGTGCGCGGCCGGATGTTCATCGATTCGCGGAGTATGATACAATAACTCTCTCATCTATGAAAAAGAATAAAAGAACTCCTCTTGTCATTACCGTTGTTTTGGCGGCTGCAATCGGCCTTTTGGGATTCAATAATTTCGTGGGCCGCCGCATCCCGGAGCAGGACGCTTCCGCAAGCGTGCCGTGCATCAATCCCGCGCTTCCCACCCCTTCCCAATACCATATCCACCCCCATCTTCGGATCGTAATCAATGACGAGCCCCAAGCCATCCCCGGAGGAATCGGCCTGGCGGTTACGGACTGCGAACGAGCGGTCCATACGCATGACGCAACCGGGGAAATACACATCGAGCCAAACTTCTATCAGGAATTCACTCTTGCTGATTTCTTCGGCGTGTGGGGAAAGCCGTTTTCAAAAGACCAACTGCTCGACTTCGCTTCAGGGGATGGTCACGAGATCGTAATGGCGGTGGATGGCAGGATAAGTCAAAATTTTGAGCGGCTCGTGCTCAAAGACGGACAGGACATCCTGATAGAGTACCGAAAAACAGGCGTGGCCGGCATATAGGGAGAATATGCCGCAGGAAAGACCTTCCCGAAAGGGTGTTTCGCGCACCCCGCTTGGCTCGAAGGCTCTTGAGAAATCCACAGGAGAAGCCATAAAATACATACGGGAAAGTGGTAAACTATATATGAATGCAATCCTCGAGGAATCGCGAGAAAAAGAGGAGGGTTTTTGGTTGGGCTGTTCTTGCGCTCTTTCTCATCGGGCAAGGGATTTTCCCGCTCGGCGGCGTACTGCGCGCGTCTGCGGCAACGCCTCGCATCCTGAACTACCAGGGGCGGCTTGAGGACAGCTCGAACAATCTTCTCGGCGGCTCGTCGGGAACGAATTTTGACTTCCGGTTCTCGATCTGGAATTCCTCGACAACGGGGAGCGGCATCCGGCTTTGGCCCACTCCTGATCCCGCATCAACAACGCACCGCGTAGTGAATGGCGTATTCGACGCGCGCATCGGCGACACCAGCCAGGGATTTGCGGCGTTGAATTTCGATTTCAACACCTCGACGCTGGTCTATCTGCAAATACAAGTATGGAATACGGCGACGCTTGAGTTTGAAACGCTCTCGCCGCGCCAGCCAATCGTTTCCGCGGGTTTCGCGATCAACGCCGACACGCTGGACGGGTTCACGTCGGGGACGAGCTCCAATAATCTTTTGCTGCTGGATTCGGCGGGGAATATTAACCTGCCCGGCGGACAGGTTCGGACGCTCAATACCTCGTCGTGCTCGGGCGTAAGCGCGCTCGGCGGCGGATCGCTGTGCTACGACACGTCGAATGATAATCTTTTCGTTTTCAACGCAGCATCCTCAAGCTGGGTCGCGGTGGGCGGCAGCTCCAGTACCGGTTCCACTCTCCAGCAAACATACGACATCGGCAACGTCATAAACGCAACGAGTGCGCGCGACATCGCGTTCAACCTGAACCGATCGGGGACAGATCCGAATTTCACCGTCACCATCGCAACGTCTTCTTCGGGCGCATTTCTGATACGCGATGGGAATAGCGTCGCGAAATTTTCGGTCACGACCTCGACCATCCAGCTTGCGTCTCCTACAACGGTCTCAAGCACGCTTACCGTGAATGCCGTAAGTGCGCTCCAAGGCCTCACGTTCACGAACGCGACAGGAACGGGAAACATCCAAGCCGCTTCACTCGCTGTCACCACGGGAATTTCGTCGCTCCAAAGCGTAACGTTTACCAATGCCTCGGGCACCAATGTCTCGGTCTCTGGGTACGGCTTGTTCCCGACCCTGGGCTTCACTTCTGCATCAGGCACCAACATCACGTTGTCCGGCTATCTGCAGGGCACGGCATATGACCCGTCAGGCAACAAGTACGTGACCTCGACCGGATCAGGCGGGGGAGTGGCCACGTCAGGAAGCCCGGTTGCAGGGCAGATCTCCTACTTTGCAGACCCCAATACCATTACCGGGTCTTCCACGCTCGTGTTTGCGACCTCGACCGGCATCCTGAA
>MHLC01000005.1:0-20141 GCA_001818655.1 Candidatus Liptonbacteria bacterium RIFCSPLOWO2_01_FULL_56_20 | reverse complement strand
AGACCCCAATACCATTACCGGGTCTTCCACGCTCGTGTTTGCGACCTCGACCGGCATCTTGAACTTTTATGGGGTGGCGTCAAGCACAGAGGTGAGGACGCCGTCAGGCACGATCGCCGGATTCTCATTCACCAACGCTACCGGATCCGGCAACCTCCAAGCGGCAACGCTTCGGAGCACCGGCAATACCATTATTGACGGTCGCCTTGCAGTAGGAACCACCACGTTTACTGCGGCCGTTAATATTGCGAGTTCTACAAACGCGGCAGGCGGCGTTGCCGGAATATTTGAAGATTTAACCATCAATCCTGCGGCTGCAGACGGCTTTCAATTCGGCAATCGGATGATTGTGCGAGCATCCACTACGGCAACGACAACGGCAATCGGCCAATTGATCCGGATGATAGATAATACTTCTCTCGGCAATACCATCCGAGGCCTTGAAGTCCAGGCGCATTTCGGCACCAACAACCAAGGAGTGAATACAGCGATCGTAGGATACGGCAGGACATTCGGCATGCAGGGGATTACCACAGGCGAAGCAGGCGGCGTGGCTCAACCAGCTGGCGTGTACGGCGAGCTTCAAAACGGCACCCAGGGAAACGCTATCCGGGCCTATTCGTCAACATCCACTTCAGCAACTCTTGTGCAGTTTTATCAAGAGACGTCTGCGTTCACCGGAGCCGGACTTCTTATGAATTTCGGGAATGGCATCGGGAGCTTCACCGGAAATTTCATGAATCTCCAGCGCGCGAGCACCACGAAGTTCGCCATAAACGCGACAGGCACCGTGGTCATCGCGAGTTCATCTGCGGCCGCGGGTTCAAGTTCGACGCTTACGGTCTGCGCACAGACGAACTGCGTACTCTCCTCGACCTCAAGCGCGTCGGTCGTCTGGGTCGCCTCGGTTGACGGGACGACAAGCACAAACTCGATCGTTGCGCTCGGCAGCATCGTCGGCAACGCTGCGGACTTCGGCGAATACGTACCGGTGGTCGGTTCAAGCACGAACTACGAAGCCGGCGACCTCCTTTCCATAACGTCTTCAAGCGCGCTGTTCGCGAAAAGTTCGGGCGCATACGATGCCAACCTGACCGGCGCCATCTCCGGGGGAGCGGCATTTATCGGCGGCCTTGAGGGCGGCAGCGAAGAAAAAGTAGTTTTGACGCTCGCGGGAAGAATTCTTGTCAAAGTGAACGGCGAGGGCGGTTCCGTGAGGCCCGGCGACTTTATCACGGCGTCAGGCGAGCGCGGCGTGGGGATGAGGGCGACGCGTTCCGGACGAGCCGTCGGCATGGCGCTCGAGGGTTTCGAAGCGGCGAGCGCGACCTCGACCGGGAAAATTCTCGTGCTCATCCAGCCGCAGTGGTATGTTCCGGAAATTTCCGCCGACACGCTCCAGGGAGGATCGAGCGGCACCGGGCCCGCACTGAACACCTACACGTTCGATCCAGAACTCATCTACTCGTTCGAAAATCTCAAAGTGCAGAATCTTGAACTCGGTTCAAGCGAACGGCCGAGCGGCATCACCATCTACGACGTCTCAACCAAGAATCCTTACTGCGTGATCGTGGAGAACGGCGTCCTCAAGTCCGTCCCCGGCAAATGCGGCGAAGGCGTAACGACAAACATCATTGATACCGGCTTCCCGACGAGCACGAATTCAAATTCCACGCCGCCCACAACCGAACCGGCACCGCCTGCGCCGACTCCTGTTCAAGAACCTGCACCGCAAGAATCAAGTCCGTCTGACGCGGCGTCTTCAACTGCGCCGGCCGAACCCGCGCCGCAAGAAACGACCAGCACGCTTGAGGCGCCAGCCGAACCCCTGCCGGAAGAAACCCCTGCCAATACTTCTTCTTCAATAGAAACCATAGCGCCCGCCGAACCGCAGACGCCAGAACCCGCGACCTCAACCCTTGATCCTGCAACTGAAACTGACTCCAGCGGGACCACGGACGCGAATACCGGCGCCACCGATACTGCTGCTGCGCCTGATACCTCAACCTCTGCGCCGCCCGCCGAGACAAGTACGGCTGATTCGCCAAGCACACCTCTCTCGCCAGACACTACTGCCGCCGAAGATCCGTAAGCGACCGCCTTTTTCTTCGCACGCTCGCGCCGCGGGAGCAAATGTTCACGCGCGACAAGCAAGCCGCGTGGTTGCTCGCGGATTTATCCACACATTCGGCGGCTTCGGGTTGCTATAATAAAGGTACGTTCAGAGTGAGGCTGGACGCGCTTGTTTTTCTATTATCGGTTGGCGCGGCGCCTCGTTTTGAACAACGAGGTTTTTGTTTGCTGGATGAAGCCCAGTATCTACCAATAAGATGCCCGACGAAAAACCCAAGAAACATGGCGCGTATAAGCGAGCCGCGCGTTGGATTGCCTCGATTTTTGCTTTTGCTCTCGCCTTCGGGCTGTTTTCGTTCGGATTTCTCAACAGAACAGAAGCCAGCGTCACAAACAACGGCCGGCTTCTTTACGGCGACATGACGAACCCCGGCGTTCTGAAATTCGGAACCTATACCGCGCCTTTTACTTTTACGACAAGCACGACCGGTATTTCTACTCAAGCATCCGGCGCCGCTTTTATAATTGCCAAGTCGTCCGTGACTCGAAACGAAATCATGGTCGGCCAATTGCTTCTAAGCGGACGTTTAGATATTTTTGTCGCCTCAAGCGGCGCGGATGTGGCGGCGGATTATTCCCGGCAGTGGAACGTCTCAAGTTCTCCAGCTATGACATGCGGAGGCACGAGCGCGGTGGACTGCACCCGGACTTTTGATCTTGCCTATGAGCGGTTGTCTGGACGAGGGATGGTTGTTTACGCAACTACGACGAGTAATGGCGGAGCTCTTTATTATCGACTCTGGAACGGCTCAAGCTGGACGAATCCTGCGACGATCAGTTTAAGCAGCGCGGGCAGGCCGACATACGTAACTTTAAAGGCCAAGCCGAAGTCAAACGAAATGCTTCTCGGCGTATCCGTGGATGTTGCCAATGTCCACGAAGTTGAGGCATTCCGCTGGGACGGTTCCGCGTGGGTTGACGGCGTTTTGGCGACTGATGTGACCGATGCCGCAAATTCAACGCAGGTTATGAACACGGGGAATGTTGTTGACGTGGAGTGGGAGTCGCTGTCCGAAGACGCGTTAGTTGTCTGGGGTGCGCCCGGCGCTACCGGCGCCACAAAATATAAACTCCTATATAACGGCTCGAGTTCCTGGACCGGCGAGCAAACCGGTCCGGCGTCTCCGGGCGGAAACGGAGCGATGCTTACAATGAATTTGGACGCCGATCCCACTTCAAATCGTATTGCTTATACCTATACAGACAGTGCAAATGACAGCGCACCCGGCATTTGGAAAGCCGATGGTTCTACTCCTAACTGGACGATGGGCAATGAAGACGGCGGAATAGAAGCCGGCCCGACTTTAGGCACGCAATATGCAGATATAATTTGGCAAAATAGTACGTCCACCACAACTTCCACAGCGATGTGGGTGGCCCATACCGGAGGCACAACTGTTGACACCGAACATCAAACGGCAACATGTAATAGTTCCGGTTGCGCATTTTCACCCATAGTCACGACAATGCCGACTGCTGGGGGCGATGACGGAACTTTTATACGCTTGGCTCAAGCACAGAACGAAGACGATTTATTTGTTCTTTGGAGCACCGTTGACAGGAATCTTTACGCTCAACACTGGAACGGCTCCGATTGGGAAGCGGCCGCTTCGGCGGATTTAGCCAGTGGAACCCTTTCTCCCGCCTCCGCTGTGTCCGGAACATGCTCCGGAACAATTTGCGTTGCGCATATGAGCGCCGCCATGGCCTATATCCCTTATAGGCCTTGGTCAATGAACTGGCGCCTTTATTCCGGGACGAGTACTGCCGACACCCCGTCGCCAGCTTTGGCAGCCGAGAATACTTCAAGCAGTGTTGCCATGACCGGCGGCCAAGTTCGCCTGCGGTTCAATATGATCGCGCCGCAGGGTGGCACCGACCAGACCGACACTCGGAAAAAACTCCAGTTTACGACGAGTACAACACCGGACGCTTCTTCGTCTACCTGGACAGATGTGGGAAATATAGGAAGTTCAACGGCTTGGCGTTATTTCTATTGCGACACCGGCAGCTCGGTCTGCAATGATGGCACGGTCGTTGCGTCCACAACGCTTTCCAGCTCAACGGTCGCGGGTTGGTGGAATACCTCAAAAGACGCAGCGGCAAGCTCCAGTATGGACCACGCATCTACAACTATCGTGGAACTTGAATTTCCGATTGAGACGAGCGACGCCGAAGCGAGTACCGGATATTATTTCAGGATGTATGACACAGATCAAGAATCCCCTGTTTTAAGGTTTCAGGCGACAGGGACCACGCCTTGCGCGAGTAACTCCGCTTGCAAATATCCGGCGATAGTAACCGGGGCGGCGATCCCGATTACCACCCTTGCCGACGGCACAAACCCGGGGAACGTCACTATCGCGCCGGAAGCCACGGCAACCTCAAGCGACGCGTTCACATTCCGTACGAACTCGGGCACCGATGTCGTTACGGCTGTAACCGTTGGACTTACCTCTAACTCCACGTCTGGCATAAGCAAAGTGGAAATTACGAATGAAACCAGCTCCATTGTGTATGGTTCTTCCACTGACCCTACGGCGGATAGTTTTTCCATAACCCTCAACCAGAACACGCTCACCGCGACTACCGCGACCACCACCTATAAAATACGGCTCACCCCGAAATCGCACACGAGCATGCCCCCGGTGCCCGGATCTGAATATGCCGTAACAAGCACCATTCTTTCGTTTACCCCCACAAGCAATGCTTCTTCAGGGACCGACGGCACGAGCGCAACCATCACTATTGACAATCTTTCTCCGGACAATGTTTCGGCAACGAGCACCGCACCGGGAGACAGCCAGATCGAGCTTAGCTGGACAAACCCCGGATCCGATTTCTCAAACGTCGTTATTATCCGCGCCACATCCACCCCTACCGGCACCCCTGATGAAGGGTCGTCTCCGTCGGTCGACGGCCCATTGGGCAACGGAATCGTAAGGTACATCTCGAACGGCGCCTCAACCACTGACACCGGCCTTACGAACGGCACGACCTACTATTACAAAATCTTTGCCAAGGACACGAACGGCAACTACTCGCAAAACGGAGTTCAGGCGTCGGCAACGCCTACTGCCGTTCCTCCGCAAATTTCCGCAGCCGCGAACGAAACATTCAGCGTGGGCGACGGCGTAACCGCGATCTCCGCGATCACCGTGAGCTCGACCGCCGCCTCCCAGATCACCGCGGCGGACGACATTCGCATCAAGCTCGCGACCTCGACCGGCGCGCCTGATATGAAATGGGACACGAACGACACCCTGGCCGTGATCACCGGCTCTGCTTCTTCGAGCGCCTCAACCACTGTCTCGTACGCGGATGCGAGCACCACGCTCATCGTGAACGTATTGAGCGACTTCTCGAGCGGGCAAAATATCACCATCTCGGGACTTGGCTATCGCGATTTCAACTCGGTGAACACCGCGACCACCACGCGTGATGTAATATGGCAGGGCGCGAGCCAGTCGCCGCCCTATGTGCGCGACGCGAAAACCGTAACCATCAAGGGCCGGCTCGAAGCGAACCAGCACTCCTCGGGTCAAGAAACCAACCAGTTCACCGCAACGAGCACGGCGTCGGACAAAGAACTTTTCGCATTCCAGATTTTGCCGACCGGGGAGGCCGCCTCCACCACGCTCGTGATCCAGCTCTCTTCGGTGAGCGGCATCGCGACCGCGGACGTGACCAGCACGCGAATTTTCGTGGACGCGAACGCGAACGGCACGATTGACGCAGGCGAGACCTCGACCGCGTTCGGCTTGGGCTCGGTGGATATCAGCGGCGAAACCGGCACGATTACGTTCAACACGTCTTCCACGGTGGCCTCCGCGACCAGCACCCGCTACATCTTAAAAGCCACCACCACGAGCTTGCTCGCCGACGATACGATGACGGTCGGCCTCGGCGCGTCAGACGTGACCGCAGACGGCCAGACCATTGGCCTGCGGCTCACGCCGACTTCCACGTCTGCAATATCAAATGCCGTCCATACGGTTCCCGCTGTCTCGCGAACCCAGCGTTCATGGCGGTGGCTGAACGACAACGGCGCAACCGTAAACGCGAATACCGCGATCGCGGACGCCGACGCCGCGATTTCCGACGTGAAGATCGGCGAGCGGCTGACCCTGCGCGTACAGCTTGATAACGACGGCGGGGGAGAATCTGCGGGCATCCAGTACCGGCTCCAGTACCAGGTAAACGGCACCTCCAGCAGCTGGTCCGACGTTGCGGGAGGAAGCGCGATCGAGCCGTCCTTGGGCCTCGCGGGCGCGGACGGAGCGGCCATCACATCTGCGGTTGCCGCCGCAAGCTCCCGCATATTCACGGCCGGCACCTGGCATGAGAACACCGGCGTCTCTGGCGGCGGAACCGCGCTCCCGAACAGCGGCTACACCGAACTCGGTTTTATGATAGATACTGCAAACGCGGCTTCAAGTACCACCTATTACTTCCGCGCGGCGAACAACACCGGCCCGACCGACCTCGACGCCTACTCTTCGTACCCGTCGCTCTCCACCATTGCCTCGTCAAGCCACCTTGTCCAATACTCAAAAACCAGCGGGTCGCTGCCGGCCGCGACTTCGTCGCTCATCTACTTCTTTGACAACCTCGATTACGCGAGCGTCGCGAGCGACGACGCGGCGTATGCCACGACCACCGCGAGCGCGAACATCCCTTTGTTCCTTTTCCGCGTGAAAAATGCGACAAGCAGCCATCCTTTGAAACTTACATGGAAAGGGCAGTATTCCGCGGCCTCAACCACCTTTATGGACGTCTATCGCTTCGGCGCCGCGAACGCGTGGCAAACGCTCATCTCAACGTCCACGCCGTCCGTGAACACCGATTTCACGCTCGCGGCAAACCTCACGACAAGCACCTCCGAGTACTACGAAGCGGACGGCGCAAACTACTGGGTATATTTCCGCCTGCGCCAGGGGACCACGACCGGCAGCTTGCTCACGAACTACGTGAACGCCGACTTCGTACCGACCATGGATTCTGCGGCAGACCAGACGTTCCAGGTAAACGACGCGCCGACTTCCGCTTCACAGATAACCATAAAGGCCTCGCGCACGCCGGTCGCAACCGCGGCAAACGACATCCGGATCCAGATTCCGTCCGCGCTCAATATGAAGTGGGCAACGTCCACCACGGTCGCAACACTCGGCGGCAGCGCTTCGTCAAGCGCCTCAACCACGGTTTCATACCCGGACGAGAAAACCCTGCTCGTGAACGTTACCTCGAACTTTGCGGCAGAGGACGACCTCGTTATTTCTGGATTGAATTTCGCGAATTTCACTGCGGCGTCCGCCTCGACCACGCTCCAGGCGTTCTACTACGGAACTTCGACGAATGCCCCATACGACGCGGTTGACTCCAAGATCAGGCAGATCCGCGGGAAATATGACGTGGCCTCCCATGCCGTTGGGCAGGAGAGTAATAAGTTCGACATCGAAGGAACCTCGCTTAACGCAGCCGAGCTTCTCGCGTTCCAGATATTCCCGACCGGCGAGAATGCCACGACCAGCCAGCTTGTGATCGATCTCTTTGAGGTTGCCGGATTTGTGTCATCAAGCATCGCGAACGCCGAACTGGTGGTTGATACTGGCGCAGACGGTTCAAGTTCCGGAGACACCCAGACCGTTGGCGGGGCAGGAACCGTGTCAGAGATCTCCAGCGGAAGCGGGACCATAACTTTTGACACGGCATTCAATACTACGACGACGCTGAATCTCATTCTCCGAGCCGACGTTTCGAGTATCAACCACGAAGACGTTATGAAATTAAGAGTCCAGCCGAGCGGGATTACGGCAACCGGCCAGACGAGCAAGATAAGCCTTGTGCCGTCCGGCTCGAGCCCGCAGGCGATACACGCCAAGCCCTCAATTAAAGGCGGCGGCGGGCCGAGCGAAGGACCTCCGCCGGGAGTCGGCAATCAGGGGGGAGGGGGTCCAGGAGGAGGTGGCGGCGGCACTGACGAAACGCCTCCCGCAACGCCTCCGGTCGGCGGTGGCTCGCCAGGCGGAGGAGACGGTGCAGCGCCCTAAAAAGGGCTTGTGGATAATCTGTTTTCTCTTTATACCTCGGTCGTGGTATTCTAAAGTCGCTTTTCCGCGACCATTGAAGCGCGGGTATGGGTTGCGCTTTAGGGTTAGCGTAGTTTCTTGTGAACGCGACTTCTGCAGCAGGAATGCCGACAATGACCAACTTCAATGTCGCACTCAAAAAGAATGATTAAGAAACCCGCCATCGTATTTCCTATATTCTTGCTCGCCGCTGCTTTGCTGTTCGGGTTCAGGCAGACAGCGTCGGCGGCATTCAGCAATGTCGGAAGCGCGGAGGGGGTATTTTCTGGTGTAACGTCCGCTTCGGATACTGTGTCAGTAGCCGTTCCGGATTTAGGCGCTAACCGCATCGGAGTTCTTGAGGTATTAAATCACACAATAGGAATAGGCTATTCAAATGCAACCGCCACATGGAACGGCGTGGCGATGACCGAAAGCGTGCCGGACGTGGTGAACGGCGGCAAGGGGATGTCCATATTCACGCTGGTGGGAGCCGCCGATAACGGAACTTATAACATCTCAGTCGACTACGGAGCAGGTGATCAGATACACACTACGCACATGGTCGTAACTTGGGCGGATGCCACTGATGCCATAAGCGTAGATGATACTTCGGTAGCAACAGGGACTTCCCAGAACCCCGCAGTCACCATCACCCAAGCCAATGCGAACGAATTGGTTATTAGCGGTTCGGTCTCGGCCGCGAATGCGATTGCCGCAACCTCGACGACCGGATGCACCGAGCTTCAAAACGCCGACAGCGGCGGCAATACGAGTATTTCTTGTTACAGCCAGCCAGCTTCCGCCGGAGATACGACTCACACCCATAATTACAGCGAGAGCGAAGTGTATGCTATGGCGGGTATTTCGTTCAAAGAGGAGGGGGGTGCGCCTGCAGCTCCGGATGCAGGCGGCGTACTTCTCTTGTTTGGAAACGCTTCTTGGGAAAGCTTTTTGAACGCGGTATTCCTCTTATTCCAGTAACCCGGATAGCTCAACATCATAACAAGGATTGTGGATAAACTATCATTCGCTTTTCCCGGGTATTGCTGATATACTATACTCACCAAGGTCATAAATAAGGTGAAAATCAACGCATTCTCACTACCATGGCAGGCCTAGATATGAACAAAAAAGCGTATAGCGCAATGACGGCCGAAGAGCCGCTCGCCGAACGTGCGCCCCGCTCGACGAAACAAGTAATTGTACTCGTGGTCGCGCTAATCATCATCGTCGCGGTCGGCTGGAATGCTTTGATATGGGCCGGGATCGTGCCGTCTCCCGATTTCCCTGCGGTCGCGCGAGGAAAATGGCAAGCAGTGTTTTTGACCAATAACCAGGTCTATTTCGGCCATCTCCAAAACTACAACCAGGACTATGCCTTACTCAAAGACATCTACTACCTGCGCGTTACCGAGCTCGTCAACGAACCCCTCCAACAGGGCGCGCCGTCTCAACCCGCAATCAATCTCGTGAAACTCGGCGGAGAATTGCACGGCCCCCAAGACGTCATGTATATCCCGAAAGACAAGGTGATGTTCTGGGAGAATATGAAAGACGACTCACAGGTGGTTCAAGCGATCACGAATTTTCTCGCGACCCAGCCGCAATAATAGATAATACATGCTGAATGGCGAAACGGACGTGCATTTTCTTTCTTTTCCTCGTCCTCATTCGCTTTCCGTTCATCGCGTTCGCTGACCAGGCCAGTTCAACGAATTTCCGGATAGAAAGCGGCGTGGTTGACGCGGGCGGCGAGAAGGCCACCACGACGAGTTTCATTCTTCGCACGAGCTTGGGCCAGCCGGCCACAGGCATTTCCTCAAGCACCTCATTTATCTTGCGAGGCGGGTTTCTTAATTTTCCTCTCCCGGTCACTGCTACGGCCACGCCAACCACGACGCCGCCAGGCGGCGGAGGAACAGTGGGCGTCCCTCCGGCAGGAGGAGGAGTGCTTCCGCCGGTAGGATTTTATCCGCCAAGCATTATCAAAAAATGCGATTTCAACGATGACCGGCGCTGCAATCTTATTGATTTCTCGATCCTGCTTTTCTTCTACGAGCAAACCGGGGCTCCTGTCGCGAGGTATGACTTGAACAGCAATACGCGGGTCGATTTCCCGGATATTTCGGTCCTTATGTATTATTGGACGGGATGATCCGCAACCGCATGGCAAAATATTTGCTGCCGGTATTCCTCTTTCTCTTTTTCACGGTCGGCGGCGCGTCTGCGGCGCCTCCTGTCATATACTTTGCCGTCGCCGAGCCGCCTGTTCTCGGCTCTGAATTCACGGCGAAAATATTGATCGACGCCGATGAACCGCTGAACGCATACCGTTTCGTTCTCCGGTATCCTTCCCAAACGCTCGCCGTGACCCGCATCGACAACAGCCGTTCGATCGTTGACGTGTCGCCAGCCGTGCCGATGGATGATAATGGCCGTATCTCATTCTCCGGAGGGAGCCTCGCGCCGTTCAAAGGAACTGGCGGAGAGCTCCTCTCGGTTCGTTTTAAGGCAGAACGCGCGGGCGAGGCCGAGCTCGGTTTTGACGAAGCGGCAGCTTATGCGGCAGACGGAAAAGGCACAGAGGTCATCCCCCAGGTCCAAACGATCCTGCTCCGCATCGCGCAAGCCGCGCCAACCGGGATCGAATCCGCCCCCGTTCCCCCGGCCGTGGATGACGCGCCGCCCGAGATACGATCCCTCGCTATCCTCTCCGACCCCTTTAATCCGGAACAGAAAATCCTGTCGTTTCTCGTCGCAGATCCCGGTTCAGGCATACAAACAACGCGCGCACGGACCCGCACCTGGGCATCCTGGAGCGATTGGCAAACCATGGAGACAGCGTCTGTGGCGCTTAGCTCCGCAGTGTGGGCGGTTGAATTCACAGTTGTTGATAATTCCGGCAATACCACGAAGAGAACCGTTTATGACTGGCCGACGTTCGCAAAACGGATCGCCATCCCGGCGATTCTTGCCGCCATTGTCATTATTCTCGCGGCGTTAGTTATGAACAAGGCAAGAAAGCTGAGAGCAGCTTATAATAGGAGTAAGTGAAATGAAGCGAACCGCTAAAATCGGTTTGTTATGTATCCTTGTAATAACAGGGGCGTCTGGGAGCATATCCCTGGCGCAGACAGGTGCGCGATCGGCCTCGTTATTTGTGGCGCCTCCGGTCGGCATCTTCACCGTAGACAGCACCTTCACGGTGTCGATCTACGTGAACACCGGCGGTAATTTCATTAACGCCGTCGAAGCCAACCTCACTTTCCCGCCCGATAAGCTGCAAGTGGTTTCGCCGACCGCAGGAAAGTCATTCCTACAAGTATGGGTCAATCAGCCGACCTACTCCAATACCGCTGGCACGCTAAAGTTCCAAGGCGCGGTCCCCAACCCGGGCATCTCCACCGAATCCGGCCTTATCTCCACGGTAACGTTCCGGGTGAAATCCGTGGGGAACGCGGTCTTAAAAATATCGGATACTTCGCAGGTGCTCCTCAATGACGGCAAGGGGACGAATATCCTCGGCCAGACCACGAACGGCGTGTACACGCTGACCCTGCCGCCGCCTGCAGGACCCGTGGTCACGTCTCCCACCAACCCCGATCAGGAAAAATGGTATTCGGCAGAGAACGTGAGTTTCAGATGGGAAGCCCTGCCGGAATACCAAGGATTCAGCTACATACTGGACCAGGATCCGACGGACGCTCCCGATGATATTTCAGAAGGCACGCGGAGCGGGGTGCAGTATAAGAACCTTGAGGATGGCGTATATTATTTCCACATCAAGGCGCTCCGCGGAGGCGTGTGGGGAGGAGTGACGCACTACCGCGTCGCGGTGGACAGCGCGCCGCCCGCGGCATTCGCAATCGCCATATCGCCAAGCGCCTATACATCAAACCGCCGCCCGCTCCTCGCACTCGAGACGACCGACGTCACATCGGGAATCGACCACTATGAGATAAAGATCATCCCGGTAACGCCTCAGAACACTTCGCAGGCCGAAAGCGCTGACCGTGACGCGGGAACGCCTTTTTTCATCGAAACGGTGTCCCCGTACTCCCGACAGCTCGCGATCGGCCGCTATGATGTGGTAGCGCGCGCGTACGACCAGGCGGGAAATTATTACCAAGCGACCTCTCGGCTGACCATCGCAAACCCTATTTTCGAGATCCTCCGCGACCGAGGCATCCGGCTGGGAGGTGCGTTCATTGTCCCGTGGCCGTATGCATGGACGATTCTCGTAATTCTCGTTATCGTGCTCAGCGGATTTGCGCGCACCGTATGGCAATGGCACCGGGAGATCGAGGAGCAGCTGCGCTCGGGCGTCCATACGCACCCCTCGGTGGTCCAAAAGCTTGACGAGCTGCGGCGGAAATGGGGAATGGGAGGGAACAAAAAACACTTCGTATTCTGGGCGCTTCTCTTTCTCGTGGGCTTCTCGCTCTTCACGTCTGCCAGTCGCGCACAAACGAGCGGCGCTGCGGCAACGAACGTATCCGTACAGCCCCCTGTCATAACCCTGTTCCCGAATTCAATATCGAACGACGATATCCTTTACATCGGCGGCAACGCGAGCACGCCCGACGCCCAAGTGATCATCTACCTCCAAAACACCGACAATGGCGATACGGTCTCACAGAACGTCGCGACCGACAAGGACGGTGCTTGGTTCTTCTCATTCCCGGGCTTCCTGAACTCCGGCCGCTACATAATCTGGACGCAGCTCAAAGTCAACGATGAGATAAGCCCTCCCAGTCCTCGGCTGGACCTTGTGGTTGCGCCCACCGCGGTCCAAATAGGCACGCAGCGGCTGAGCTTCCAGACGCTCTACCTCGTTCTTCTCGTTCTCTTCGGCGCGCTCGCCGCAGCGCTCGGAGGATTCATCGTGTACCACGGCTATCATTTCCAGACGAAGAAACGCCGGCTTCTCGCGGGGATCCAAAAAGCGGAGGAATCCATCCGGCGCGGTTTTGCGCTCATACGGCGCGACATTGAAATGGAGCTCGCGACCATACACAAGGCGAAGCTCGCGAAAGAACTCTCTTTTGAAGAACGGCTCCGCGAGGAAAAACTGCTCAAGGATCTTGACATGGTCAGCAGCTACATCGGCAAAGAAGTTTGGGAGATCGAGAAAGAAGAATCAGAGCTCTAGGAGGACGAGGAAGCGATCCGCGGTTTCCCGCCCTCGACCTGGATTTTTTTCACTGTGAGGGCACCGCCCTTGACCTCCGCCTCCAAGAGCTTCACGCGCTTGCCGTCGCGTACGGTCCACGCCCCTGGTTCGGGATTCAACGCCAGGATTTTCCGCATAATGACCCTTGCGGCATGCGGGTCTTGCCCGCGCTCGGCTGCGGCCAGGTCTGGCGGGGCGATAAAGCCGTCGTCGCTCGAAAGTTTTTTCGTATAGGTTGCGAGTGATTCGTCCTGCGGCCTGGGACGTATCGCTCCGTTAAGGAATTTGGGCAGTATCTCTACGAGTAAACCCCCGCCAAGTTCGGCGAGCGCGCGGGAAAGCTCGACGTAGTTTTGGCCCCCTGCCGCCGCGCTCCGCTGTGCGAGAATGGGGCCGTGGTCTATCTTTTCATCCAATAGGTAGATGGTAACGCCGGTTTCCTTGTCGCCCTGCAGGATCGCGCTCTGAATCGGCGTTGCGCCCCGGTGGCGCGGGAGCAGCGAAGGGTGAAGCCCGATCGCGCCAAGGCGGGGGACACCAAGAATCTCTTTGGGAATAATCTTCGCATACGCAACCACCAACAGAAAGTCAGGGTTCAGCTCGCGTAGCGTGAGGATCGCTTCGTGAGGCGCCTCTGGTTGGAGCACGGGAATGCCGCACGCTCTGGCCCGCACTTTCACCGGCGGGGGAGTGATGATATTCTTCCTTCCCCTCGGCCGGTCAGGATTGCACACCGCAAGCGAAGGCGGCATACCTTCCGCTATGAGCGCTTGAAGCACCGCGTCGGCAAAATCCGGAGTGCCAAAAAAGGCGTAGTTCATAAAATTACTGCCGTGCGGATTTCTCTCTGCGCGCGAGGGCTTCGGCGACCGGGACGGTACGTACCTGCTTCGCGCGGTCGATAAAGAGCTTCCCGTTCAGATGGTCTATCTCGTGCTGAAACACGCGCGCAAGCAACCCCCAGGCCTTTACCTTGATCGGCTTCCCGTTCCGGTCAAGCCCGCTTATCGTAATACGCTCATGGCGCGACACTTCTCCATACGCGCGCGGGACGCTTAAACATCCTTCTTCCTTGACGACCTGCTCGGGGACGATTTTTTCTATGCGCGGGTTAAAAATGGCGTAAAATTTGCGGCCTCCTTGCCCGTCGGGGACCTCGGCAACGAACATGGCCGCGTCAAGGCCTATTTGGTTCGCGGAAAGGCCCACGCCGTTCGCACGACGCATCGTGCGTTTCATCCGCGCGATGAGCGCGCCGATCTCCGCCCGCCGGAACTTCGCGAAATCGAACGCCGCCGCCTTCCTGCGCAAGAATTTCTCATCCTTTACTTCGTGTACGGTCAGGATCTTTTCCCCCATATATTTTTATTCTTCAACGCCGTCATGAAATACGCCCCTTTATTTTTCACATTCTTATTCTCGGCGATCTCTTTCGCGATCCGCCGCAGAGCCGCTCCGCCTCTCTCCTTCGCAAGTTTGATATAGAGCGATTTGTGCTTCTCGTCGTGCAGGATCTCCGCTATCTCAAGCCCGTCAAGCTGGTACCGCCGATAGACGTGGGATTCCCGCCCCCGCTCCTTGAGCTTCTCGATGTAATTCTTCGCACGCGGCACGCTTGTATTCTATGCAATTGCGCGCGCTTCTTCAAGAACGCGCACGGAGCGCGCCGGAGGCGGTTGCGCGGAGAGAACGAATAAATTACAATAAGGAATACTTCTTATGCGGACCAGGCAATTTGTTCTTATCGGTGGTACCGTCGTCGCCGTCGTGGCGCTCCTCGCCGGCGGATTCACGCTCGGATTTTCCTATGGGAAACAATTCCCTAAGGTCATCACGATCCAGGGGGTCACGAACCTCGAAGACGGCAAGCCCGTTTCCGTGGACTTCGGCAATTTCTGGGAAGCATGGCAGCTGATCAAAGAAAACTCCCTGAAAGAAGACGTCAGCGATCAGGATAAAGTGTATGGCGCGCTCCGCGGTCTCGTGGCATCCCTCGGCGACCCGTATTCGGTATTCCTCCCGCCGGAAGAGGATCAAAAATTCCATGAGGATATCGAAGGCAACTTCGGCGGCATCGGAGCAGAGATCGGCATCAGGAAGAACCAGCTGATAATCGTCGCGCCGCTCAAAAATACTCCGGCAAGCCGCGCTGGGCTTCTCGCGGGGGACCAGATCCTCAAGGTAAACGCCTCCTCAACGGATGGGGTTACCGTGGATCAGGCCGTCCGATGGATCCGCGGCCCGAAAGAAACCTCCGTCACCCTCACGATCTTCCGGAACGGCTGGGAGGACTCGAAAGAATTCAAGATCACGCGCGGCACCATCGTCGTGCCGACGCTAGACTTCGAAATGAAAGAGGATATCGCTTTTGTCCAGCTCCACAGCTTTAACGCGAACGCGAACCAGCTGTTCTGGCAGGCGTTGATAGAAGCGGAACGGAAAGGCGCGCGCGGCCTCATACTGGATCTGCGGAACAATCCCGGCGGCTACCTTGAGGTGGCGGTGGATATCGCAAGCTGGTTCCTGCCGCGCGGGACGCTCGTCGTGAGCGAAGCATCCCGGACGGGGACCGATGAGATATTCCGGGCGAACGGCAACGCCGCACTTGTCGACTTTCCGGCGGTCGCCCTTATAAATCAGGGATCGGCATCCGCATCGGAAATATTAGCAGGGGCCCTCCGCGACCAAAGGAAGATGCTGCTCATCGGCGAAACGAGCTTTGGCAAGGGTACGGTACAGCAGCTTCTCCCTCTCCGGGACGACTCATCTGTTAAGCTCACGATCGCGCACTGGGTTCTTCCTGGCGGACGCATCCTTGAGAACGAAGGCCTCGTACCCGACATCGAGGTCAAAATAAGCGATAAAGACGTGGCGAGCGGGAATGACCCGCAGCTCGCGAAAGCGCTCGAGGTGCTCCGCGGAGAAATCAACCGCTAGATGCTTGGCATATGAAGGTTATCTTCTTGGAGGACGTGCGCGGGATCGGAAAGAAATACGAGGTGAAGAGCGTCGCCGACGGTTATGCGAGAAATTTCCTGCTGCCGCGCCGCCTGGCCAAGGCCGCAACAGAGGCCGCGCTCCGCGAACTCGAACGCGAACAAGCGCGCCGCGCGAAAGAGGACAGCGAAGTCGCGAAACGCCTCGTGGGGATCGCGCGCGAGATCAACACGCACCGCATCGAATTTTCCCTGAAGGCCGGCGAAGGGGGGAGCGTGTTCGGTTCGGTTACAAAAGAAATGATCTTAAAAGCGCTCCGCGAGCATCGGTGGCTCGGCAAGGAGCGCGCAGAGGTGACGCTCGACCATCCGTTAAAAACGCTCGGCGAGCACCGCGTGCCGGTTGCCTTTAAAAAGGGGATACGGGCAGAGCTTATTGTGGTTGTACGGTCACAACCGTAGCGCGCCCGCGGGAACGGTCAAAATTCGTTTTCGTTCGCGTGAGAAATCTCACGTAGCCGTTCTTTAATGCGTAGAGCGTATCATCGCCGGCGCGCCCGACATTCCTGCCAGGCTGATATTTCGTGCCGCGCTGACGGACAATAATCTGTCCTACGCTTATCTTTTCTCCGCTTTGAATTTTCACTCCGAGGCGCTTCGCCGCGGAGTCGCGGCCGAGCTTTGTCGAACCGCCTGCTTTAGTATGCGCCATTTTTTCTTAGTGAACGTAGTGAGCTTAGAAAAAATGTGCATCCCGCACTAATTTTGCCCTCACTGCGCTCCAACTTTGGTTTATTTTTTGACTTTGAGATTAGGCCGGCCCGCGTGTGCGGATAGCACGACCCGTTGGCGAAGCGTGTCGGAGTGGCGCTAGCCGCAAAATTAGTGCGGGGTGCCCTCCTATCTCGGATTGAATTCTATGTTATACTGACCACAATGTCAAACGGAGGGGTGTCCGGCGGGAAGCTCATCCTCGACATCGAAACCGTCGGAGTTGATTTCGAATCCCTTGACCACGCGACAAAGGACGGCCTCACGCGATGGATCCGCAAGGAATCGGACGGGGAAGAAGAATACCGCATCGCGCTCGAAGAGCTTAAGGACGGCCTAGGGTTCTCGCCGCTCACCGGTGAGATCGTGGTCGTGGGCGTGCTCGACTACCATAAGAACGAAGGCGTGGTGTATTTCCAGGCGCCCGGAGAACGGTACAAAGAGTTCAGCGAAGAAGGGATAACGTTCAAACAGCTTGAAGAGAAAGAAATGCTCCAAAAATTCTGGGATGGGGCGAGAAAATACGATTATTTCGTCACCTTCAGCGGCAGGAGCTTCGATATCCCGTTCTTAATGATCCGGTCTGCCGCGCACGGCATCCGGCCAAGCAAAGACCTTATGCGGGGGCGATACGTGTACCAGCAGACACCGAACGCGATCCATATTGACCTCCAGGACCAGCTTTCCTTTTACGGCGCTCTGCGCAGAAAAGGGAGCCTGCACCTTTGGACCCGAGCGTTCTCGATCGAAAGCCCCAAGGCGCAGGGGATCACCGGAGACGACGTGGGACGCTTATTCAAGGAGAAAAAATTCCTTGATATCGCGAAATACAACGTCGGCGATCTGCGCGCGACGCGAACGCTCTATGAAAAATGGCAGAACTACCTGAATTTTTGAACCGGATCCGCGACTGGGTCCTATTCTACAAAAAAGAGGTCGTGTTTGCCCTGATCATTTTCCTCGTTGCGTCGTTAAGCTTTGGCCTCGGCTACCTCGCAAACCGCGAATTCAACCACGCACCGATAATAATAGAAAAAGTAGAGAGCAGTGAATAAGGAATTAAAGATGCCCGATTTTTTATCTTGTTTTTAACTTTAACCTTCTTTCCATCTTTTCTACCTCTTTCTTAGCTTTCCCTGCCCAACGAGTATAAGATTGGTTTAGTTCCGCGAGGTTCTTTTCAAACTTGCCGAGGCCATATTTTTTTCTCCTCATGTTTAGTCCTTTCTTATTCCTTATAGGGAATGGCTCAAGACGACCGTCAGCGCCTCTGCGAAATTGGGTACCAAAAAGTTGGGGGTTCCTCTCATGAATTATACGAATTCTATCTATCAGGAGCGCGACGTTTCGTAAATCAATACCCTTTTTATCTTTTCTATACGCCGCCTTCATTAACCGAAGAACTTTTTTCTGGAATTTCGAATCATGAACCGCATGTTGTGCTAAAAGCCATGCTCCGTGTGATGCCTTCTTCCCGACGAGCGAAATTGTCGGCCATCCATACTGCTCAACAATCTCTTTTAATTTTGCTGTGTGTTTCTTATCGAGTCGTTTATTCCATTTCGTTTTGCCAGCGATGAATCGTTCCCGCATACGTTGGTCAATCATCGTCATCCGCAGAATTTCCTCCGCCAATTTTCTATTCTTGATCCTCATATTTATAGATACCCGATCTTCTTGAGCCAGTACTCATTTTCCCATTCCCATAACCTTTTCGCGCCTAGAAACGCCTCGAAATCGCTCCGCCAGTAAGGGAATTCCTTGAGTTCGATCTCTCCTTGAAGGTCGGCCCAGACATGGCCGCCTTCGGCGCACAATATGGCGCCGTTCGCTTTGCGGATCTTTTCGCGACCGCCTTTCACGCGCCGCCGCGCGCCGCAACGCGTACATAGCTGTACCTGGTCAATACGAAGTATCCACCGCGTCTGAAGGTTCTGAAACTGATCGGTGAGCGCATCCATATATGCGGCTGTCTGGAGGTTGTAATCTCGGTAAATTGCTTGCGAGGTCTTGATGTCCAGGACGCCGAATTTCCCGCCTATGAGCGCGAGGGCGTCCACGGTGCCGGCGTAACGGTGGTCGTGGCTCACCACGCGCTTCTCGACCAGTTCCGGCGTCACCTGGATGTTCTGCTCTTCGATGAACATGAGAAACGCCTGTATGGCCGGCGCGACCGACGGGTCGATGTCCGGCCTCTTCCCGAGGAGAATGCCCTCAACTGTTTCGTGGATCAGCGTGCCTTCGCGCGCGGATTGTGCGGTGATGGCCTGACCCGCTTTGAAGTTCTCCGCTTCGCCGTAAAAACGCAAGAGCGCGGGCTTCGCCTTGATGGAAACGATCTTCGTCACGCGCGGGTACCACGCCTCGTCGATCGTGTAGCCGTTTGCGTCTTTGAAGCTCTCTTGGTCGGTGTAGTAGTCGAACATGTCCTGCGGGCGAATGATTCCCTGGCTTATCGTATCAAAGAGTCGGTATAGTGCACAATGTCGCCCGCACCCATCATCACGACGACTTTCGCATGGAGGGCGCCAAGCGCTCCCAAGGCTTTTTTCAGGTTCTCCGGATGCGCAAGATAGAACAATGGCTTGCTCGGCTGCTGTTTTTGGATCGCTTTTGTCAAGTCTTCCGAGGTAATGCGCATCTTCTCTTCGCGCCTGCCCGGCGGCTTGTAGACGGGAAGGATCAGGGTTTCGTCCGCCGGGTCAAACGCGGATCTGAACTCCCTGAACAACCGATAGAGACGCTCTGCCTGATGAGGCTGGAACACGCATACGATTTTTTTTCTGGGGAACTTTTCTTTGAGCGCGCACAGCGTAACTCTGATCTCTGTAGGGTGATGAGCGTAATCGTCGAATACCGGCGCGCCCTGGTATGTGCCGCGAAATTCCAACCGCCTTTCTGACCCGCGGTACGCACGGATGGCGTCAAGTATCTTGGCTTCCGGGACGCCGAGCATGCGGCCTATGTGAAACGCGGCTAAGGCGTTCGAAACATTATACTCGCCGGGAATGCGTATATATTTCCTGATTCTGCGCGCCCCGCTGTCGCGGAGCGAAT
>MHLC01000004.1:22114-22700 GCA_001818655.1 Candidatus Liptonbacteria bacterium RIFCSPLOWO2_01_FULL_56_20 | reverse complement strand
CCATAGCTCCAAAAAAAGCGGCTGGAGCTCTTTCTCAAGGATTTTATATCTGCCGTTCAGCTGCTTCACCACTAATTCGCTGTCAACCTTGCATTCCACCTCTGTTTCCCTGGTCTTCTTTTTACCCAGGATCTGTTTCAACTTCTTCAAGGCAAAGATCACTGCCTGATATTCTGCCTGGTTGTTCGTCGCGTGGCCGATATATTCGCCGTATTCCTTGCCGCCCAGAACCACGCCGATCGCCGCAGGCCCTGGGTTGCCCCTGGAGCCGCCATCAGTATGCACAACTATCCTGCTCTCAAAAAGCTTGGCTTTCATGGTGTGATCTTTTTCCAAGGCAATGGATCGCTCGCTTTCAAAGAAAAGCCCGCTGCGCGCTTATGCCCGCCGCCACCGAATTTCATAGCGATCTTTGCGACGTCTACTGTGCCGTTCGACCGGAGAGAAACGCGCTTTTTGTTCTTATGGACGCTCCACACGATCCCAAGGGGCGGGAATTTCTCTACCAGAGCGTTGCCTATTTGAGAATGCAACAAAGGGCAATTCGCCGCACACGCGGTATGGCCCTCAAACCGCACCCTCTGCG
>MHLC01000004.1:9417-22026 GCA_001818655.1 Candidatus Liptonbacteria bacterium RIFCSPLOWO2_01_FULL_56_20 | reverse complement strand
CTGTCGGCGCAGATCGGGACGTTCAAACTCACGCGCGAGTTTGTCCCACGCTGCAAAATTAAGATCGCGGGAATCTATGAACGCGCATAATTCTCTGCTCTTCGAGAGCCGCCATGTCCACAGATCCGAATCTTCAATATAGGCAATGAGCTTAGGCGTCGGCTTCTCGGGATGGAAATACTTCCAGGCGAGCACTGCGCCGGAATGCCGAAGCGAGAACGAATAATCATGGGTCGCCTTTACCGCCTTTTCGGCGCTTATATGATGATCAATGGCGGTGACGCGCTTGTTATCGCGCATCAGCTTGCGCAAAACCTCTGGCGATCTATACGCGAAGTCAATAAGATAGATATCTTTATTCACGAGGCCGGGCGGCGGAGTATCCCAGTTCGGTGCAGGGACGTAGCGCGCCCGGTCCCCGAATTTTTTCCGCGCAGCCCATGCGCCGCCAAACCCATCCGGACAATCGCCGTGGTAAATGACCACGATCTTCTCCTGTATGGAAGAACTCATATATCTGCATTATACCAAAAAAAGCGAAGGGCCTTTCTCCGAAGAAAGGCCCCATGAAATTCCGGTTAGAGGGGGGTGTTCATCCGCACCTGAAACGAGGTCAGCCGATGAGGTCAGCCGCCCCAGCGACTCACGACGCCGTCAGCGGCGCGGATACATCCACCCGCCCTCTCCGGAACGGATGCTGCAGCTGGAGACCCGGGTTGCGCATACGTAGGTGTACGCTGCGCAATGCCGGTTTTTGAACGGATTTCAGGTTATCCGTCCATGGAACAGCCCGCGTGCGCTCCTCGCCGCCCCGATATCTCTGTCGTGGGGGTTGGTGCGGACGCAAAGCTGCTGCGCCACTTAATTCCTTCCATTCCCTTAGGAAGGAATTCAGGATCCTTGAGGCGCAGACTTGTTTCCTGCCTTCTACCTCCCGAAGATTTTTCTCGAGCGCGGCCGCGGTGAAGCGACGGCGCTGATTTCCTTTTGCCCGGGTCCTTATTCCGGGCGCGAGGATCCGTACGTCCCCCATGCGTCCTCCAGTTTCCTTTTGGACGCGGGGTTGGCAACGTACGCTGGGGCAAAAGCAAGCATCCCGAGAACCACCCGGTCCTCTTCTCCTTGCTATGCGCGTACCCAGATCTTCGTTAGTAGTAACAGCACCCACACTTGAACTTGCTGTAAATTACGCTAATCGTAAGGCTACACCCCGGGGAAAACCCGGGTCAAGCCCCAATGTGAACAACCGGTGGATAACTGATCTACTTTGATTTAAACGCTTCTTTTGGCGAAAGACCGATCGCGCGGCGCGCAGGCCAGAATCCGGCGATGATACCGATGAACGCAGAGAGGCCGAGAATAAGTCCGACGAACCACAGCGGCGTGATGAAAAGATCGAACGGCTTGCCGCCAAGACGCGCGGCGAGGATACGCAGGCCGAAATTCAAGAGCTGGCCCCCGCCCATGCCGAGAATGATCCCGGTTCCCCCGCCCGCAAGGCCCATGATGACCGACTCCGCGAGGAACAAGTTCCGCACGTCGCGGTCGGTCGCGCCGATCGCTTTCATCACGCCAACCTCGTAAATCCGCTCAAGGAAACCGACGATCATGGTATTGAACATGCCGATCGCCGATACGATGAGCGCGGCGACGCCGAACACGCCAAGCGTGATCGTGATGACGGTGAGTATCTGCTGGGCCTGCCGCACGAGATCCAGCCGCGCCGAGATCAAGAATCCCTTTTCAATGAGCCGGTCGCGCAGGGGCTCCACCACCGCAAGCTCTTTGGCCTTTACCAGCGCCTCCTTGAAAAAAGAGGGTTGTTTTTTAAGCAGATAGCCCGGGACAAACACGATCGGCGGCTCTGCGTCGTCGGTGATGATCCCCCTGATCCGCAGGGGCTGCGTCGCGGGAACGTCTTCGGTGATGTCCGAGCCCGGGCTCTGGAAAAACGCCTTGAGCGGAACCTCTTTGCCCAGGCTCGAGGCGTCCGATTTGAGATTCACGAGCCGAAGCGCCTGATTGGTGACCACGATCCCGTTTTCTCCCTCGTGCACGATTGTCCCGATATCCGGAGTGAGTCCGGCCAGGCGGAAATAGTTCGGCTCAATGATGCGCACGAGAATAAGCCCGGAGAAGCCGTCCTGCGAGATCTCTCCCGAAAATTCTGCGAGCGGGCTTACCTCGGCGGCGGCAGGAAGTTCCAGGATGTCCTTCAATTGGCTCTCCTCGATATTGAGGGCGCTTTCCGTAGGGTAAAATGCGGTGAGGGTGATCAAAGAATCTTCGGTCGTGACCAACTTCCCCAAGAGAATGTACTGGAGCCCGTATCCCAGGGACACGAGAAACACCACGGTCGCGATGCCGACCGACGTTCCGAGGATCGTCAAAAACGTCCGCGCCGGCTTCACGGTGAAGATCCGCGTGGACAGCCGCAGGAGGTCAAAGAAACTTAGGTGATGTGAAATGCTTTGCTCGGTTGCCATACGATATAAGATTATACGCCCTGCAGCGAACCGGCCGGACGTTTTTCGCCGCGCGCGAGCACCAATTCAAGTTTTTCGGAGATCCTTTGCGTCGCGCGGAACGGGAGGCCGACGCCATACTGCTTCTTCGGAAGATTCAGAATCTTCCGGAACGCCTCCGACCCGATCACATTCCTCAGCCGGTCCGAGATGAGCTCGTCTATCTGGATTTGCTGAAGCTCGTTCACGGTGCCGTGATATCCCTCGAGCAGCCACGCGCGAATGCGCTCCACTTCGTCCTTGAGCGGCGATTCCGGATTGCGCTCAAGCTCCGTGTAGACCTCCTCCACCTCTTTCTTCTCCGTGAGAATATCTTCCACGTAGCGGCTCACCTTGAACGCTTTTTGTTTCCATAAGCCGACGCCGCCCTCGCGGAACGGGCGATCGAGCACGCCCCGAAACACCTCGCCGTCAATATGGCCCGCGAACCGCTGGCTCAAAAAGTATTCAAAGCGCTTGATCTCCTCGAGCGAATAACCGCGGAGGAGCATGCTCGCGAGCGACCGCACCACGACTTCGCTCTTGGTGAGCTCCGGCGAAAGCTGTTCGTAGAGGTGCTGGGATAGAGATTCTGCGATCGTCTTGGGCTGCGACTCTTCTGTTTTTACGACCGCGCCGTCCTTGACGTAGAAGATCCTTTTCACGTCCTTAAGGCTCCACGCCTCGTGGGTGACCATGATGATCGTGCGGCCGTCTTTCTCGTTCAGTTCCTTGAGGAATTCGAGCACGCGCTGGGCGTTCGTGGAATCAAGGTTGCCCAGGGGCTCGTCCGCGATAATGATGGGCGGATTGTTGGCCAGGGCGCGCGCAACGCCCACGCGCTGCTGCTGGCCTCCCGAGAGCTCGAACGGCAGACGGTCGGCCAGCTCTTTGATGTCCAGACGTTCAAGAAGTCGCATCGCTTCGTTCCGCGCCCTCGCAGACGAGATGCCCAAAAAAGACATGGGAAGCGCAACGTTGTTCAAGACCGAAAGCGACGGAATAAGATTGAACTGCTGGAAGATCATGCCCACGCCCACTTGCCGGTAGATCGCAAGCTCCTGCTTCGAGAACGAACCGATGTCGCGGCTATTCACGAAAATCTTCCCCTGCTGGGACTGCTCGACGCCGGCGATGAGGTAGAGAAGCGTCGTCTTGCCGGAACCTGACGGCCCGAAAAAAGCGGCATATTCTCCCCGTCCGATCTCGAGGCTCACGTCCTTCAGGGCCCAGAGCTCGGACGGCTTGCCCTTGTCGTACCAAAAGTTGATATGCTCCAGCTTGATAAGGGAATCCATTGCTTACGGCTTCTTGCAGAGTTTTTCCATGAACGCGATGAGGTCCCGCGGCATGCTCTCGTCTTTTTTGAGATACCCGGCGGCGCCCAGCCGCTTCGCCTCATCCTGAAATGATTTCTCGCCGTGCGCCGAGAAAATAACCACCTTGATATCGCGCAGCTCGGGATCCTCCTTTATTTTTTTCAGAAGATCAAAGCTCGCCTCAGGCGTGGAAACGCTGCGCTCGCCTTCTTTGACCGGCACCACGAGGTCAAGAAAAAGGATATGGGGGCGCGTTTTGGGGTTCCTCACCATTTCCTCCGCTTTTTCAAGGCTGCTGGTCACCTCCAGATCGTATTGCCGGTCAAGGCCGTGGATCCACACCACGTCCCGGAAATAGATCCGGATCATCTCGTCGTCGTCCACTAAAAGGATTTTTATCTTTCCCATGGCGCGGTACGGCTACTGACCGACGTTCCGAAGGAACCTGAACGTTTCCTCGAAATTCTTGAAGATGACGTCTATGACCGACTCTGCTTGCCGCGGAATGATGGTCGCCCGGACCGGCAGCATTGCCTCGTTCCCCGCCTGATCAGCAGACGCGACTTGGACGCGGTAGATGGACCCCGGCCGGAGATTCGACACCAGGACGACGTGGTTCGTCACAAAATTGTCCGTGATCTCCGCTTTTTGGGCAAGCTGTTTATCCGGCACCGCCGCGCCGCTCCCCTCTTCATAGTACACGATTGACGTGGCCGGCTCGTCAGTCTTCCACGACACCACTGCTTGCGCGCGGTCCGTCCGCTGGGGTATGAGCGAGGTCTCGATCTTGAACGAAGAGATCACGGGCGGCGTCACGTCGCGGCTCGTCGTAACCCGGATGGGGCTTACCGCCTCGATGAGATTGCCTTTTTCGTTATAGCCCGAGACCCTCACCTCGTAGAGGGTGCCCGGAAGAAGGTTCTCTATGCGCACCTCGTGGAACGCTTTTTTGCTCTCGTCGATCTTCCTGTCGATCTCGCCGGTGATAAGATTGCGATACTCGACAATGGAGTCGGTCGGCTCATCGGTTGACCACACGACCAGGAATCCGTCCTTTTTCACCTCCACCACGCGCGCCTGGATCTTCGCGGCCTTTGTCACGAACGTAAGGTCTGCGCTCTTCGAGACCGCGCGCGGCAGGCTGAACGACTTGACCGTAAAGTGGTAAAGGGTGTTCGGCTTCAAGTCGATGAGACGCATGCGGTGATCGGTGACCTTGTTCGCGGTGTCCGAGACCTCGACCGCGTACGGATTGGCGTTTTCGGTATTATAGTCGTCCTCGCCCGCGTACTGCACCACGGAATACGCGTTCACGTTCGTTCTCCAGGTGATCGTCGCGGAATTTTCCGTGACATCGGTCGCCTCTGGCCGGCTGATGAAGGGCGGCACGATGCTCGGCAGAACCGATTCAATGACGTTCTCTATCTCTTTCCCGATATCCTCGGAGTTCTCAAGCGTGACCAGACTCGGCACGGCTTCTGCCAGGAATTTCGTGGTAACCGTCTGGTCGGGCGAGAATGCGGCGTTGCCGAAATTGTCAAGCGCCTTCACCCGAAAATGATACTCTGTCCCCACGCGCAGGCCGCCCACTCGCACGCCGTGGTTTAACGCATAGCTCGCAGAGCCAGCGCTCGATCCATAGCTCGTATCCCCGCCGTATTCCACGAACGCCACCGAGGACTCGCTCGTCGTGAACGTTACCGTCGTGTTGAACGCCCCGGTCGAAGTGGCCTCCACAGAACTTATCTTGGGCGGCGTGGTGTCCCGTTCGGGCGACGGCGCGCCGCCGGCAACGACCACCGTCACCTGGCCGGTCGCGGTCGTGCTGAACGTCTGCTCGGAAGACACCCCCTCATTCCCGGCCTCGTCGTCCGATTTCACAAGAAAATAGTATGCAGTCGAAGGAGAGAGCGAAGAGAGCGTGACCACGTGATACGCGGAAAGGGTGTTGTCTTTCGCGGTTGTGTTCTGGTACACGCCGGTCGCCGTACCGTACTGCGCCTGCGTGGTCGCCGGCTCGTCGGTCTGCCACACGATAACCGCTTGGGCCGAGCTGATCACCGGCGTCGTGATATTCGAGATGACCGGCGCCTTGAGGTCGCGGGTGGTCGTGAACGTATAGTAAGAATTATTGTTCGTATCGATCGAGGTATTATCGCTCGCGTCCGTGGACTGCACCTTATAGTAGTAGGCGGTCCCCGGGGAGAGACCCGTGAGATTCACCCGGTGCTGATGCAGGGTAGAAGTCGGGCCGCCGACCATGCTCCCGCTCCCCGCCTGCGTGCTTCCGGACAGCGACGAGTTGATCGAGTAGGTAACGTAGGAGTTGGAGTCCGTGTCGGTGTTCCAGAAGATCGTCGCACTCCGGTCTGCCACGTTGATCGCGGTTACGCCGGAGATGACCGGGCCGCTCGCCGTAGTAAAGCCGTACCCCGCCCCGCCGTTGTCATCGGTCGCGGTATTCCCAAAAGGATCGGTTGATCGCACACGGTACTTGTAGGCGGTATTGGGCTGGAGGCCGCCGACGACGACAGAGTGCGAGGTGACGAACGAGGCGACCTCGGTGCTCGACGCGAACGACACGCTCGGCGAGACAGAGTGCCCGACGCTCGAGCTCGAGACCTCGTCCGTTGTCCACGTGATCCTCGCCCATGTGGCCTGGGTTTCGGCTACCGCGACGCTTGATATGGCGGGCGGAGCGGCATCGGTCCCTCCCTGCCCGTCCGGCCGGTCGCTCACGACCGAACTGTAATCCGCGACATCGCCGTCGGTATCCACAATGCGCACCCTGTACGAGTACGTGGTCGAAGAAGAAACGTCCGGGTCAAGATAGTAGTTCGTGCTGCTGCTCAGAATGTTCGTGAGGATCGAGTACGCGCCGCCGGTCGAACGATGCACCTCGTATTTGCTGAATGTAGCGCTCGTGGTCGCGGCATACACGTTCCAGGAAATGAACTCCTTGAAATCCGACGTCCCGATGTTCGAGATGTCCTGGATGTTCATATTCGAAGCCGGAGCCGGCGCAACCGCGGTTGCGGACGTGGTGTTCCCGTAGGCGTCGCGCGCCTGCGCGTACAGCCGGACATAAGACGTCGTACCCGTAAAATTCCACGTGGTGCTCGCTGCGGTTGACGTGGCACCCACGGTCTGCCACGCGCCGCTCGTGCCGTTTGCGCCGTCCGCAGAAAGGTCGCTGTTATTCGAGAGCCGGTACTCGATGTCCGAATCATCCTGGATCGTGAAATTAAGACTGCCGCCGCTTACGTTAATAAGAAGCGTCGAGGTCGGCTGACGCGTATCCAGGATGAACGCGCTTGATGTGGCGTACGCAGTGTTGTTTGCGCCCTCGTTGTCGTTCGCGAGGATACGGATCTGAGCGGCAGGAGCATAGATGCCCGGTATCTGCGACGTAGCATTCCAGGTCGCGGTATACGCCGCATAACTCACTTCGGAGACCGCTTTGTCGCCCAGGTCGCTTGCGCCGAGATACGGCGAGCCAATGGCGACCCACCCTCCGCCGATGTCGTACTCAAACGAAGGCGTAATATACCCCGGGTTGACCGTGCCGCTCAAGGTGTCGGGGTCGCGTATGCTGTAGCTTATGCTCACCGCGGAAGAGCTGTTTTGCGAAACTGAAACGCCATTCGTGCCATAGCCCGGATTGAACCCCGGAGCAGCGTTCACCACGTATCCTATGGAGACGTCGTACACCGTAGGCGTATTTGCTCCAGTCGAGGTAAGCGTGACTTTGTATTGAAACCAGCGATCCTCGGAGCCGTCTTTGAGCGCGGCGGGGACGGCCGCGGTCGGACAGGTAACCACTCCGGAATTTTTGCTGCAGCCGCCCGTTGCGTTCGTAAAGTCGTACCACGTCGCCGAACCCAGGCTCGAAGTCGCGCTCGCGGCGCGCACGGATATCGTAACCGTGGTGCCTGAAGGCAATGACGTGTCTTCGGTCCACGACACGCTCGCGATGGTATTCACGCTGCTGGTAGAGTCATACGCGGAAGAAATAAGTGCCTGTGAAGAAGGATATGTGAAGCCAAGATGCACTACCACGCCGGATTCGCCTGCCGCATACGCGCTATTCGTGCTGGAAAGGCCGGACACGTGCGTGAATGCCTGCGCCTGACCTCCGAAGTTGACATTCAGGTTGGTCCAGCTCGTCCCGCCACTCGTGCTGTAGATCGCGGTCGAGGATGCGCCGACCGCAAATCCCAGGGAAGCATCCTTGAAATAGACCCCGTACAGCGGCGCGGTTACGCCGCTTGTCGCGGTTGACCAGCTCGTGCCGCCGTTTGCGGTTTTGACGATCGTGCCGGCCGCGCCGGCCGCGAAACAATTGCTCGCATCCGTGCAGTACACCGAGTAGAGATCGTTTGCCGTGCCGGATGTCTGGTCGGCCCATCCTGCGCCGCCGTCTGCGGATTTTTTTATCGCGCCGCCGGTCCCCACGAGCCAACCCGTGGAACTGCTTATGAAAAACGTGTCTAACCAGGTTGCGGTCCCTACGGTGCTCGTGGTCCAGGTCGTCCCGCCGTTTACTGTCCTCGCGAACTCGCCTGCGTCAGCGCCGGTCCACCAGCCCGTGCTCGAATCAGTGAAATGAAGGCTGTTTATGCCCGCGCTGGATGACCCGCCCGCATCGTTCATCTGGATCGTCCAATTCGCCCCGCCGTCAGTGGTTTTATACACGTCGTCGTTTCCTGTCGCAGCCCAGCCCGTGCTCGAACTCACGAAAAAGACCTCTTGGACGCCGGAAAGCGTGCCCATGCCGGTCCAGGTCGCGCCTGAATCCGTGCTCCTCCAGATAAGAGGATCGTTCTGGAAAAGCAGGGTGCTCGCATCTACCATGGCAATGGAATTGCTGTCCGGAAGCGTGCTCGCGCTTACGGGATACACCATGCTCCAGTTACTCCCGGCATTCGTAGTTTTGTAAAGGCCGGACGAATTGCCGGTTGAGCCGAAAAACGCGTACGCAGTGCTCGCATTGACCGCAAACACATAATTCGGCCCGAGGCTGAGCGGCGGGGTCAACACAGTCCAGTCCGTGCCGCCGTTCGTAGTACGCGCAATGTTTCCGGTGTTAAACCCTGCTATCCAGCAGACATCTGAAGAAGGGCAGTTGAGCGACGTAATGTTGTTGATGATATTGCTGGTCTGCAGAGACCAGCTTGCGCCGCCATCAGTGGTTTTATAGATCAAGCCGCTGTCGCCTCCTACCCATCCCGTAGACGTGCTTACGAAATATACGACGTTCATCGCCACGATACTCGAAGTTGTCTGCGTCGCCGGCGCCCATGTGGCGCCGCCGTCAGTAGTCTTGCATACGCGGCCTGCCTGACCAACCGCGTATCCGTAATCTGAGTTCGGGAAGTGCACATCGTTTATACCTGTGGCTGGTGCGTCGCATCCGGACCCTACATCGCTCCAGCTTGTGCCGCCATTCGTGGTCCTGAAAATTTCGCTTGTTGCGACTCCATTGCGGCGCACTGCGATCACCGTGCTTGAGTTTATTGCGAAAAGACCGTGCGTGCGGTTGTCCGACGGGAAATCCGCAGTCGAAGACCACGTGACGCCGCCGTCTGTGGATTTGAACACGGTATTCGCGTTGGCATTGCTGCCGGAGAAAGAAGCGTACCCGACATTCACGTCTACAAACTGAACGTCGTTCAAAAAGCCCGTCTCGGATGCGCTCACCACGGGTGTTTCTGCAAACGTCCACGTACTCCCTCCATCCGTGGTTTTCCGAATCAGACGCGTAGAAATTCCGCCGCTCAGAGCGCCGTCAGCGGTCCAGCACGTATTCACGTCCAAACAAAATATTCCGGTGCTGTACTTACCGCCGGATTTATAGGTACGCGCGACCGTAGCCGAAAGGAAAATGGCCGCGCCCGCGCTTATGCCGCTGTCTTTTGACTCATACTCGGTCCAGTTCGCGGGCGGAGGGTGTCCGGTTGCATTCGAGGTCTGCGTGTCCCAGGAAGTTTGAGTGAACGTAGAACTTGCCGCGGATGAAAAGTTGGAAAACAAAAATCCCGCGACAAGCACTCCTGCGGAAACAGCCAAAAGCGCCCAATGCAGCGGCCTAAGATGATGCGCTGCTCGCGGCTGGATTGCGGCATCCTGCGTTGCTTCGTTTTCGCGCCACATACGTGCTGATGACCTCATTATTATATTACCACGTTATGCCACACCTGCACGCATAAAAATGTGGATTATTGCGCGCCGTTGCGCGGGAACGCGAAAAAACAGCATTCCTGCGGCATTGTCCGCGCATCGCGGCAAATTCTTCCTTGTTCTTTCAGCGCTTTTTGCCCCGCGCGGCGCGCGTGCGGTGAAGGGCCGAAATTCCGGGCAATTTCTCGCCCGCGAGAAAATCGAGCATAGCGCCTCCTCCGGTTGAGATGAAACTGAACTTTTTGTCCAGACGGTACTTTTTCAAAAACATCACGGTTTCCCCGCCGCCAGCGATCGAGAACGCGCGCCTGTTTGCCGCGATCGCCCACGCAACCGCAAGTGAGCCCTTTGCGAACCGCGGCTCTTCGGCAAGCCCAAGAGGGCCGCTCCAGATGATTGTCCTTGCCTGCCGTATCCTTTTCTCGAATTCGCGGATGGTCCGCGGGCCGATGTCGAGAATGGCGTTGCGCCGGGTTATCCAGTCCGACGGCAATATCAGATTTTCATAGCGCGAAACCGCCTTGAGCATTTTAAGATCACTGCGTTCGCGGTCAATGAGCGAACGGCCGACATTCATTCCTCTTACGAAATGAAGCGTGTTTGCGGCCGCTCCGCCAAGCAAAAACCAGTCTGCCTTTGCCCGGAAATACCGGAGCACGCCGAGTTTGTCGTGCGCTTTGCCGCCGCCCAAAATGATGACGAGCGGATGTTTCGGCTGGGTGAGCGCGTGCGAGAGAAACCTGATCTCGCGCTCGAAGCCCATTCCTCCATAGCTCGGGAGAAATTTCGTGATCGCGTCAACAGACGCGTCGTCCCTGTGCGAAACCGCGAATGCGTCGTTTACGTAAAAATCTGCAAGCGATGCGAGCTCTCGCGCAAGCCGCGGATCATTCGCATCCTCGCCGCGGAGAAACCGCAAGTTTTCCAAGAGAAAAACCGACCCGCGAGGCGCCTGCGCCGTCTTGCGCCGTATCTCCTTGAATCGGAAGTGCGGGATAAACCGGATTTTTCTCCGCAGGAGCCGCGCGAGACGCATAGCGTCGCGTTTGAGCGAAAGTTTTTTCTCGAATTTCACCGGCTGTCCTCCGGCGATCTTCACTCCGCTCGGCCTGCCGCGGTGGCTCACGATCACGACCGTTGCCCCGCGCCGGAGAAGCAGCTTGATCGTCGGCAGCGTCGCGGTCATTCGCCACTCGTCTTCGGTGTTAAAATCCAAACGCAGAAGCGCGGTGCCGTGAAGCGCCCTCGAATTTTCTTTGCTCACATATCGGATCACAGCCAGTTCATTATACTATACTGCACCGGCTCGCTATAATGAAATAATGAACAGGATGTCTGCGCGGAAAAAAATAGCGATCCTTGGAGGCGGATTCGGCGGCGTACGGGCCGCGATGGTAATCGCAAAAAAACTCAAGGGGCTGAATTTGCTTGCGTATTACGAGGTAATCCTGCTCGACCGGAGCGAACACCACACCTACACCCCCCTTCTCTATGAAGTGGCCACTACTTCAAAAGAAACCGCCGACATATACCGCCTGCATGAAGTAGCCACGCACGATCTTGCGCGCATCACGAGCCATCTTCCCATAACCCTTATCCGCGCCCGTGTGGATACGATAGACCTGCCCCGCGCAAGTATCCATATTGCGGGAGGAGCGCCGATCCATTGGGACATCCTCGCAATCGCTCTCGGATCAGAGGTGAATTTCTTCGGTATTCCGGGGCTCCGCGAGTATGCGCTCACCTTTAAATCATTCGAGGATGCGATCCGGATCAGGAATACGCTCTGGAACGCCGCCATAGAACACCAAGGCGATATCAAAGTGGCGATCGGCGGCGGCGGATCCTCCGGTGTCGAACTCGCAGGCGAGCTCATGGCGTGGTGCGGCGAACTTCAGAAAGAGTTCCCCCGCTGCCGGTTGAGCGTCGCCATAATCGAAGGAGCGCCCACGATCCTTCCCGGATTCACGCAAAAGGTGATCGCGGTCGCGCGGAAACGGCTCGCGCGCCTGGGCGTGAAACTCATCGAGAGCGAAACGATCGAGAGCGTCGAACGCGGCCGGGTGATCCTCAAAAGCGGACAGGCGATGCCGTTCGACGTGTTTATTTGGGCCGGCGGCGTGAAAGCTCCGCAGCTTCTCAGGGATGCGTCCCTTAAAACCGAAACGCGCGGCCGCCTCGAGGTAACGCGCGAAATGGAATGCATCCCGCAGCCGCTCATCAGTGCATTTCGCCAAAACGCGTATGCGCTGGGCGACAGCGTATGCGTGTATCATCCTAAAACCCGGCGTCCTATCGCAGGCGTCGCGCGCGCGGCAATTTCCGAAGCCAATGTCGTGGCGCACAACGTCCTCGAGGACATCAAATCCGAGCGGAACCCGTCCTATACGCCGTTCAAAAAAACATTCCAGCCCATGGACTATCCGTACATTATTCCCATAGGAGGAAAATTCGCGGTCGCGAAGATCGGGCCTTTAGTGTTCTCGGGGCTCTTAGGATGGCTCCTCAAGGGGCTCGTGGAATTGAACTACCTGCTCTCTATTATGCCGATCATCTCCGCGCTCAAAATCTGGCTCCAGGGTCTCCGTATATTCATCCAGAACGAT
>MHLC01000004.1:0-9407 GCA_001818655.1 Candidatus Liptonbacteria bacterium RIFCSPLOWO2_01_FULL_56_20 | reverse complement strand
CTCGGTTTCCCAGGGCGAGCCGATTTTTTGAGGCCCTCCTGCCTAGTAGCGGGCCTTTTGGTGGCGCTTCACGAACGCGAGCGCGTCGTGGACATCCTGCCTGCTCCCCAGCGTCCTGTGGAGAAAGTCCCTGAGATTCGCCACGTCCTCCGGCGAAGACGCGAAAAAAGGTCCGAGCCGCGAACCTCCGGGCAGATGATACTCGAAGTACCCGTCTCGCGAGTGGCGCGGTGGGTGAAATTCAAGCACCGCGTGCCCCCGGGTCATGCTGTAATGCACCTGCGTCTTGCCCTTCCAACGGTCTCCCTCTGCGGTCATATCGCCTCCTTTATCCTTGTCGCGTCAGTCCCAGTGAATGAGCGGAGGATATCCTACCTTAAACGCGCGCTGAGCGCAATATCCTGTACTGGACGGGCACATCGGTGACACGTTTAAGCTCGATAAGGGCGATCCTGATTCCGTACGAAAACACGCTATGTCCGACCCCGGCGAGGTCGGACCGCTCGCTCTCGGCCTCGCTCGCCCAGCCAGCAGAATTTTGAGGAAGCTCTCCTGAAGTATTTTGAGCTTGGCTCCCGCCTTCACGGGATCAAAATGCCGAGAGGCAGCGGACGCGATCCGCTGGAGCGAGCGAACCGCGGTTCCGAGAAACCTGTTGGCTGGGCACCATGCCCGCTCGGCCTACGAGACGATTTTCTTAACGGAATCAGGATTGCCCCTGGTGTCACTGATGTGTCTCAACTTACACATCAGGGAAGGGCTTCAACGCTTGATGTGTGCCGTCATATACGCAAGATCAGCGCCGAATTTCTTCCGGGGGTTAAAGATCCCGTCCGGGTCAAAGATCTTTTTCACCTCTCCGAATAAGCCGTATATTTTTTTGCCGTACATCATCTCGAGGTAGGGCGTGCGGATAAGGCCGTCATTGTGCTCGCCGCTGATCGAACCCTTGTAGCGAAGCACGAGTTCGTAGACCTCTTTGGCGATCTTGGGAATGAGCGCGCGAACCTGCGGGTCCTTAAGGTCTGCGAGCGGGATGATATGAAAATTCCCGCCGCCCGGGTGCCCCGCGATCGTATAAAGGAATTTGTCCTTATAGCGGTCCATAATCGCGTTCACTTTGGGCAGCACCTCTGGCATGTATTCCGGCAGGACGATGATGTCGTCCACGAACGCCACCGCATCTTTCCTTTTCACGTGGCTGTGCAGCAGGTTGAAACTCTGCCTGCGGATGGTCCAATATTTTTGCGCTTCTTCTTCGCGTCTCGTGACCCGCAGCTGGACCGGAAACTTCTTGACCTCCGCGTACAGGGCGTTCATCCTTCCTGCGAGTTCGCGCTCGTCGTCCGAGGCGAGTTCCACCAAGAGCACCATTTTGGGCAGCCCGCCGCGGAGCACCATCATGAGCTCGGGTAAAAACTGCAGGCCGAGCGTAACGATGTTCCCTTTCATAAGACGGAGGAGCGACGGCAGGAATTTGAGCGCAAGCCCCAACGTCCGGTCATCGTACGACTCGATGCTCTCCGGGTTGAACCGGAGAAGGGCCCTGACGAGGCCCGGGACCGGATCCAGGCTCTTCGCAAATATCACGGCGAGCCGGCGATAATTCGGCTTCTTTAACAGGCGAAGCCGCGCCTCGGTGATAAGGCCGAGCGTCCCCTGCGAACCGACAAAAAGCTGGATGATATCGAATGTTTTTCTGTCCCACACGTTCCACAGCGGATAGCCGGATGAATTTTTTGACACATTCGGCCGCGCGCGCCGAATGACGTCGTAATTCCCTTCGATCAGCTTATAGAGCTTGCGGTAGATATCGCCTTCGATCCCTTTCTCTTTCAATTTCTTCGTGAGCCCGGCAGCGGCGATCGGCGTAAATGTGTGCGCTTCGCCGTCGCGGAGCACCACGGTAAGCGCCTCCACGTATTTTTCCGTTTTCCCGTAGGCGAGCGTTTTCTCGCCGCCGGAGTTATTCGCCACGATTCCGCCGATGGCGCACAGGTCTTTTGAGGCCGGATACGGGGGGTAAAAGAGGCCGCGCTTCTCGATCTCTTTCTCAAAATCGCGGAAATACGCGCCGGGCTCGACTACGGCATAGTCGGCGCCGACCTCTCGCACGCGATTCATGTGCTTCGTGAACTCCACGATGACCGAGTCGTTCAGGGGGCCGCCGCTCATATCCGTGCCTGCCGAACGCGCGGTGAGCGATATGCCCGCGTCGTGCGCGCGCTTCGCTGCGGCGAACCGCACGAGCTTCTTTACGTCGTCTGTATCGCGCGGGAACGCCACCGCCTGCGGCATGACCTTGAAGATAGAATAGTCACCGCTGTAAGCATCCCGCGTCGCCTGGTCGTCCAGGACCTCGCCTCTGATCACCCGCCTTAATTCGTCGCTCAGCTGTTTCATATTTACGTAAGCAGGCGTCTTCGTCTTTGTTCTCCGCCTTCTACTTCCTACTCACTACTTTCTACTCGCTATTTACTCTCGCAGCCGCGCATGGATCCCCTCTTCCACTTCTTGCCGGTCTCTCCCATGGGTGGTCCGCGAGAGGTCCTTGAGCTTGTGGATGCGGCCGGGGTCGCCCGCGGCCCACGACGTGGTCATGATGCGGATATTGAACGGCCTCGACGTTTCGCCGTGTATCAGGATCTTCGCATACGCGTTCAGATTATCGATGTTCATAAGGTCGTTCTCGTCGAACGTGGGCGCAAACTGTTTTGCGAGGAACTCCGCATCCTGCACGCCGACGCGGAACACGACCTCGCTCCCCACGTTCCCGAACACGGCGTCGCGTATCGGTTCGGCGAGCTGGGCGATGAACTGGTGCGCGATGGTCATGCTCAAACGGTACTTCCTGGCTTCGGAGAGGATCGACGCGATGGAATCGGTCGTGAAGTTCTGGAATTCATCGATGTAAAGATGGAAATCACGGCGCTTCTCGGCCTCGATACCAGCCCGCGAGAGCGCCGCCATCAGGATCTTGCCGGTGAATACCATGCCCAGGAGTCCGGCGTTGATATCCCCGATCCTGCCCTTCGAGAGGTTCACGAGCAGGATCTTGCCCTGATCCATCACCTCTCTGAAATTGAACGCCGACTTCTGCTGGCCGATGATGGGCCGCATGTAATCGTTCGAAATGAAATTATTGAACTTGGACGTGATGTACGGCGTCATGTTCGCAAGCGACGCCTCGCCGCCCGCCTTGACCGCTTCTTTCTCCCAAAAATCGAGCACCACGGGATTTACGATACGGTTGAGCTTCCGCTTGCGGAACTCGGGGTCGGTGAACACCCGCGGCACTTCGATGAGCGTGGCGGGTTCGTTCGGCATATCTTCCATAAGGAGGAGGAGGGCGTTGCGCATGTACTGCTCGAACATCGGCCCCATGGTCTCCGGCGGGAACAGCTTGTTGAAGATCCCCTGCATCTCGTTCACGATGAACGTCTTTTCTTCCGGCCGGTCGAAGTTGTAGTCGAGCATATTGAGGCCGAGCGGCTTCTGAAGATCTGACGGGTCGAAATAAATGACGTCGCTCACCCGTTCTTCGGGAATATGCCCCAGTACCGATTCCACAAGCTCGCCGTGCGGATCTATCATCGCCACCCCCCTTCCCTTTTGAATATCCTCGATGATCATATTCCCCAAAAGCGTTGATTTCCCGGTGCCGGTCTGGCCGATCATGTAGAGATGCCTGCGGCGGTCGTCGTCTGTGATATGCACCGGCCGCACGTCGCCCCGGAACACGCTCTCCCCGATGAGCGTGCCGCGGTCAGGCAAATTCGCGGGCGCCGCGGCCTCTTTCGCTTTGAGCCATACGACGCGCGGGGTCTCCGTGGTCGTGATCGGGAAATGGTAGATGCTCGCGATCTCTTCGCTTGAGAGCACCATGGTCTCGCTCGGCTCGAACGTGCGGAACACGAACTCGCGCACGATCCTTTCCGTGCTGCGCGGTTTTACCGCCTTGAGTTCGTTGCGATCCGGACTCCCCAGCTGCGTGACCCCCGCCGCAAGGCCGTCTATGATGTCATTTGCCTGGAACGCGGACACCGCAGAAGCGAGCAAACGGACGTTCACTTCAAAAAGCGGCTTTGCCATCTTCGCCTGGAGGGCCTGGATGACCGCCTCGTCCACGACCTTTTCCTGCGCCCCTTTATGGTCGTCTTTGGGATTCAGGGCGGCCGCGACATCCGAGAAGCCGAACGGGAACTTATGCCCGAATATTTTTTCAGGCGATCCGCCCTTCCTCAAAGCCGCGATCACCCCGCGTATCTTTTTCTTCGCAGAGGACGGCGCGGGCCTCACCATGATCTGGAGCGCCGCGCCTTCGCCGACCGCATTCACGCGCGCAAACCCCCCCAAGATCGAGGCCAAGGGGTCTGCGTCAAGCTCGCGATACGTGCGAAGCGGGAGCGGAAAATCCTCTTTTTCCGAAAAATACGCCGCCGCGACCACGCCCTGCGTATGGAAAATATTATAGTCATCCGCGACCGATTCCACGGAAGCGCCGTTCCAAAGGCCCTGAACCTGTTTCGCCATCACCTCGCTCATATGCTTCGGCACGGCCACGTAAAAATGGATCTCTTCGCCTATGTGCGGCACGGCGACCTCGAATACGACCGGCGTCTTGAGCGCCGCCAAATTGCTCACCAGCTGTTCAAAACGATTGACCTCCGCCTTGATATCGGCGTCCGCGCCGCCAACCGGTGTCTCGCGCGGGATCTTGATAAGGAAAAGCGAGAGCGAGAGCGACGCGAAGAGCGCGCGCCTTCTTGCGCGCCGGATGATCACGTACGTCACGTACGCCCCGAGCGCAACGACCGCCCCGATCGCGATGCCGAAGAAGACCTGGCTCATTTAAGAATGCCTCGCCGCTTGAGTTCGGGATACAGGCGGCCCGCGAGCGCGTCGTGGAACGCATCAAGCACGAACGGGCTGGATTTTCTCGCTTCGGCGCTCGCCTTCTCTATCCCCGCGTGGAACGCCATATCCAGGAGATGTTCTATCTCAAGCTTCGCGCCCGCAGGAGCGGTTTGCGCGTACTGCGGGAGAGGGCCAGCGGCCTCTTCCTTCGGCGCGGAGCCCTTGTGCTGCGGCGGAGGCCCGGTCATGGACTTGAGCGATTGCTTTACAAGCTCTTCGCCCGAGAGCGATTGCGCTTCCGGACGCTCGCGATGCTTGCCGATCTCTTCGGTAAGACGCTCAATATCCGCCTCAAGCGCCTCGTGCTTTCCCTCTGATGCGAATTGTTCAGCCATCGGATTAAAATCGGTTATAATAATCAGGCATGGATAGGCGCAAATATTTTTGGTGGCTTCTCCTTGTCGTTATTATAGCAACTTTTCTCCGGCTCTATCAATTAGACGCTGCGCCGCCCGGCCTCTACCCGGACGAGGCCATGAACGGCAATAACGCCCTGGAGGCGCTGCGCACCGGAGAATGGAGGACGTACTATCCCGAAAACAACGGCCGCGAAGGCCTGTTCATCAATATCCAGGCGCTCTCTCTTTTGGCGTTCGGGAAGAACGAGCCGTGGGTGCTCCGGCTCCCGTCCGCTCTATTCGGAATCCTTACGGTGCTCGGCCTGTACTTCCTTGCCAAGGAACTTTGGAACGCGCGCGTCGGCCTCCTCGCGTCGTTTTTGCTCGCCACCAGTTTTTGGCACATCATTTTTTCCCGCATCGGCTTCCGCGCCATTATGGCGCCGCTTCTTGCGGTGTGGGGATTTTATTTTTTCCTCAAAGCGGTCAGGATGCGAGGCGCGCCTATTTCAATATTTTCCGCGCTCGCAGGCGGAGCAATATACGGCCTTGGATTTTATACCTATATCGCCTACCGCGTGACGCCGCTCCTCGTGCTTTTTATGCTCATGTACTTTTGGCGGGAATCCGGGGCGGGAATATGGCGAAAACAATTTCTACTTTCTACTCTCTACTTTCTACTTTCTGCGTTCTTGGTCGCGCTTCCCATCGGCCTCTACTACCTCTCGCACCCTGCCGACTTTTTTGGCCGCACCGCAGAACTCTCTATCTTCAGCTCGCAGACGCCGCTTAAGGACCTCGTCGGCAATACGCTCAAAACCGCGGGCATGTTCAACGTGGCGGGCGATTTTAACTGGCGGCACAACTTCGCAGGCCGTCCAGAACTGTTCTGGCCTGTCGGGATGCTATTCTTAATAGGAATCTTTGCAGGGTCGCGTACCATTTGGGGAAAATCTCGCCTGCGCGCGGCTCTGAGGCCGAGCGGGCATGGTTCGCCGCAAGGCGAGAGCGAGGCCGAAGCGCCAGCGAAAATCCGCGCTGGGGATTTGAGCGGTAATGCAGACGAGATTTTCCCCTTCTCTCTCGTATTCTTTTGGCTCATCCTTGCCGCGCTACCCGTTGTCGTCTCGAACGAAGGGCTCCCGCACGCTCTGCGTGCCATCCTCATGATACCGCCTGTGTTCATCCTTGCCGCAGTGGGCGGCGTCTCGCTCTACGACCGGCTCCGCCCCGCATTACCAAAAATTATTCTACTTCCTACTCTCTACTTACTACTCTCGTTCCTCGTCGCCCACGCCTACACTATGTATTTCATCCGCTGGGCAGGAAATCCGAAAACCGCGAATGCGTTTGCCGCGGATTACGTATGGCTCGGAGAAAACCTGAACCGCATGAGGCAGGATACGCCAAAATACGTCGTAGTCCCGGAAGGCGGAGTGCTCGTGCGCGGGATACCTATGCCCTCGCAAACCGTGATGTTCATCACAGACACCTTCGACCCGGAGGACCGAAAAGACAAAAACATTCACTACATCCTGCCAGCAGATGAAAACAAAATCCCGTCCGGAGCAATCAAGTTTCACCTGAAGTAGGCTCTAATTGAAGTAAGCTCGAAACGGCAGAGATCGCAAAAAAAACCGCTTATTAACAAACAGTGCGATCGCACCGTTTGTTAATATCCTCAGGGGGGCGCCGTCAAACCTTCACGATCTCCACTTCGGTAAACGGCTGGCGATGCCCCTTTTTCCTGCGATAACGCGTTTTCGAATGGTATTTGAAAATTATCTTTTTCTCGCCCCTGCCTTCGCGTACAGCTTTTGCTTCCACTTTTGCGCCCGGAACATACGGCGTGCCGATCTCTACCGCATCTCCGTCCGCCACCATGAGCACCTTGTCAAACACAAAACTCCCGCCTGCGGCGGCAGCGAGCTTCTCCACTTTTATCTTTTCTCCGGCGGAAACCCGATACTGCTTGCCGCCGGTTTCTATGACTGCAAATCTCGGCATAGTAGTTAGTAGCTAGTAAGTAGTAGTTAGTAGTTAGTTTGAATAAGGAGTATTTCCGGCGCCTCTCATTCCTAAATTCTAACTCCTAGCTCCTATTTTCTAATTGACGCTCACAATAACCGAAAAGCCGATGAAAAGCAAGATAGCGAACACGACGGTCGCCGCCGCAGTGAGCTTTCCCAAGAACCGATCCCGCTCCTCGAGCGCAAGGGCGAGCACGAAATTCACGAGCACCACGACGAGCCCGAAGATCGCCGTGTTCAAAAGGTCTCCCATGCCGCCAATCTGGTTGATGCCTTCGTAGTTATTGAAATGAATGATGAGCGGCTGGGTGGTCGCGCGGAGCGCGAAATACGCCCTGAACCACCCGCCCACAACGAGCAGGGCGCTCGCGCCGAACGCGATGCTCACCGCCTTAGACCGTTTGATCCTCTCCCACACGGCTCCGTCGCTATTTCTTTGCTCCCCGCAGGATCGACGCCGCCTTATCGGGATCAATGACATTGATGAGGACGCCGGTAGAAAGCTCAAAGCCGGCAGGAATGGATATTTTCGGAACGATCTCTATGTGCCAGTGGTAGTGGCGGTGCTGATTCTGATTCTTGATGGGCGCGGTGTGGATGAAAAAATTGAGGTCTGGGTCGTTCAAGTGCCGCTCGATGCGCCGTAGGCACGATGCAAGGAGCGTTACCACGGCGCGGAGGTCGGCGAGCGGCGTCGCCTCGAAATACGGCCGGTGCCGCTTCGGGTACACGCGGACTTCGAACGCCTCCCGCGACACAAATGGCGCGATCGCTATTGCGCCCGCATTCTCCTCGATGATGCGCGACCCTTCCTTGCGCTCATAGCCAAGGATGTCGCAGTGGACGCAGCGGCGGTGTTGCCTGAAATACTTATGCGACCCCTGCAAGGAATGCGCGACGTCCGGAGGAATTATGGGGAGCGTGAGTAGCTGGTAGTGAGGATGAAAAAGCGAGGCACCGGCGCTCGCCCCCCAGTTAAAGAACATAGACGTGTAATGCAGGCATGCATCGCGGCCGAGCGCCTGATAGCGCTTCTGGATGACCTCAAAGAGCCGGATCGCCTGCGCTGGCGTGAGGTGCGCAAGGTTTTTCCTGTGATCGCGGGTGAGGACGAGGTCGTGGTGCCCTACTCCCTGCGTCAAGCGGTAGGGGCCGCGCGCCCCGAGAACCGCGCATCGCGGCGCGTGGGTCACCGCAGGATATTTGTTCGGGATGACCGCGATCTGCCAGCTACCACGCTTACGATCAGAGCCCCGACCCATTCGGGCGTCGGGGTTTGTATCGTCGGGGTAGCTTATGATCGGCGGCCAGTTGCCCGATGCCTCAAGGTCCTCAAACGGACACTCTTTTTTCGGGGTGGCGCGCCGATGCCTTTTTTTAGGCAAAAAATCGTGCGGCCGCTTTGCCCGCTCTGACGCAACCACGATCCAATCTCCTGAAACAAGATCTTGCCGTAATTCGGACATGCCAATTTTGTTAAAATTTCCGAGTCGCTACGAGGAAAATTTTACCACAAAATTGAGCACCCCGCCTGGGCGGGGTATTTCACACCGCCTCGTCGTTATAACACTCCTGCCTGCTGGCAGGCGGAAGTGCTTTCATACCACTTCAGAGTTATAGCATTGCTCGCAGTAGATAATTTCTTTCCTATCAGGAGCGTAGCTCGTTTCAAATTCGTTCGGACAATGGCCGCTCTTATGGAAATGCGCGATGGTGTTGTGATACACGCCGTTCTCTGATTTCTGGCCTGCGCAGGTGCAGGTGCGGTGCCAGAGTTTGAGCGGGTTTCTCTGCTTCAGACGCTCATAGTGCCTGCAGTTTGGGCACAATCTCGGCAGCGGTAAATTATATCTCTTATAGAAACGGAGCTCGCTCGGAACAATCCTGAATCCTACGGTGCAGCGGTCGTTACATCGTCCTTCGTGTTCGCAACCGATGATTTTGTCTATAATATTTTCCGCTACATCTTGAATTCGGTCCGGCAGATCATGGGAAGGAATCACGACAGCCACATTCTTTTCAACTTGATCATTCCACCGGAACCCCTGAATGCCAGCCTCCGCCGCAGTCAGTTGGAAAAAATCTTGAGCCATGCTGTCGTTGTACGGAAATGGCGAGAGTT
>MHLC01000003.1 GCA_001818655.1 Candidatus Liptonbacteria bacterium RIFCSPLOWO2_01_FULL_56_20 | reverse complement strand
GCTCGTGCTCATAAAAATTGAAAAAAGCGAGGGGTTGCCCAACACCGGACGCTGCAGTTCTTCAAGAGAGCCGCGTAGGAGGTAGTAGAATCCGATAGAGACCAGGATAAGGACTGCGATGCCGACTACGTAGTACGCGCGGAGTAAGCTTCCCATCGCTTCTTATTGTATCGCGGGAAAAGGAATCACGCTACGGCTGTCGTGCCCAGGTGTTCGATGAGAGCGATCTCGAGCGGAATCATCGCGAAGGGGCTGTAACGCATTTCGGAATATGCACGGATGAGAGCGCGCAGCAGCTTCACTCCTTGGTCGGCGTTCACCAGCCCGGCGAGCTGCTGCGCGCGCCGTATCTCATCGGCGGTGAGTTCAAGGTGGAATGATTCCGCGAGCAGGGGGTTCACGGCGAGGGTGAGTATTTTTCTCACGTAGTGGATGAGGTCGCGTGTGAGTTGCACGAGGTTGTGCCCTTCTTCATGGATGGCGGCAAGGCAGTCCAGGCTCGCGCGCAAGTCGTTCTTCAAGATGAGCTCTGCGAGGCCGTCCACTTTTTTGAAGCCGAGCCTGCCAGTCAAACGCTCTGCGGCGGCGAGGTCTATTGCTTCCTCAAACGAACTCAACTGGTCGAGCATTGACTCTGCGTCGCGCAGGCTTCCTTCCGCCGCCGCGGCGATGAGCTCAAGCGCCGGAGGGTCGATCGCGATGCGCTCGGCCTTGGCGATTGCAGAGAGCTTTTCGAGCATCTTCACTTTGGGGATCTTTTTGAACAGGAAGCGCTGGGTGCGCGAGGTGATCGTCGGCGGGAGTTTTTCGTATTCCGTCGTCGCCAGAATAAAGACCGCGTGCGCGGGCGGCTCTTCGAGGGTCTTGAGCATGGCGTTCGACGCCGGGCCGGTCAGCATATGCGCCTCGTCTATGATGTAGACCTTGAAGCGGCTTCCCGCAGGCGCGATCGCGATGCTCTCCTTGATGTTGCGGATCTCTTCTATGCCCCGGTTCGAGGCGGCATCGATTTCTATCACGTCGAACGAGATGTTCGCGCCTATCTCTTCGCAGACGCGGCAGGCGTTGCACGGTTCGCCGAGCGCTCCGAATTTAGGGTCGCGCGCGCGCCGCTCGCAATTCAAGAGCTTGGCGATCAGCCGCGCCGTCGAAGTTTTCCCGGTTCCCCGCGGCCCATAGAACAAATATGCGTGGCCGAGCTTTCCTTGGCGCGCCGCATTCTTAAGGATAAGGACGTTGGACTCTTGTCCAAGGAGGTCCTCCAGTTTTTTGGGCCGATATTTACGGTAGAGCGCAAGCGCCATCCTTCACCTTTCAAGAATTGCAAAGCATCTGCAATCCATAATTTTAGAACTATGACCTTTTGCCGCTATAGGCATATTTGATTAGGTATAAAATTGGCTTTGCATGGATCGTATATCCTAGGAAGGGCGGGGAGCCATTCTTGAAATTATCTATAATCTTCCTATAATAATCAAGAAACGCTTCGCAGTATGCCGCTGTTCACATTCTCTCCCCGAAACGCGCTGCTCGGCGCCCTGCTTCTCGTTCTCGGCGCCGGATTTTTTTTCATGCTTACCCCGCGGGTGATCCGGCTCGAGCCGGGTGCGAATGCTCCGGGGACTTCCGTTGCGCCCGCGGCGCTGCCGCCGCTCGTTATCCCGGAGGCCGCGGCGCCAACGTCGTCTCCTCCAGTCGTGCAGAACGGCAAGGGGGATATCGCGAAGCAGTCGCCGCTCGCGGATCCTCCGCAGGTCGTGAAGGGAATCTATCTCACCGGATGGTCTGCGGGATCGTCGCGCAAGGTCCGTACGCTTCTTGATCTTGCGAAGCGGACAGAATTGAACGCGATGGTCATTGATATCAAGGATTATTCGGGGTACGTATCGTATGCGATGGATGTGCCCGACGTCGGAACGAATGGGGCAGAACGTGAGCTCCGCATCGCGCGCCCAAACGCGCTCATCAAGGAGCTTCACGACAACGGGATCTATGCGATTGCGAGAATAAGCGTGTTTCAGGATCCCGTCTTGGCGCGGGCTCGTCCCGAGTGGGCGCTCACGACCGCGAGCGGAACGCTGTGGGCCGATCGGAAGGGCCTGAACTGGGTTGACCCGGCCTCGGAGGGCGTATGGGATTACCACGCGGCGATCGCGCGGGACGCGTTTGCCCGCGGTTTTGACGAGGTGAACTTCGACTACGTCCGATTTCCTTCGGACGGCGACCTCTCCGACATACGCTACCCGTTTTGGGACGGCCATACGCCGAGGCATGCAGTGCTCAAGAAATTCTTTTCATATCTGCGCAGCGAACTCAAGGGCGCGGTCATCTCGGTGGATCTGTTCGGTCTTGCGACTGTCAATTCGGACGACTTGGGCATCGGGCAGATCATCGAGGATGCGTATGAAAATTTCGACTACGTTTCGCCCATGGTGTATCCGTCGCACTATGCCGCCGGATTTTTGGGTTATACAAATCCCGCTCTCTATCCCTACGAAGTGATCAGATATTCTTTGGAGGCCGGCCTCAAACGGCTGGTCGCGTTCATAGATGTGCCGGTAGCGACGAGCACCGCAACGAGCAGTGTCCCTGCGGGCGCGCCCGCGCCGTCCGCGACGCACGCGCGGCTTCGTCCGTGGCTTCAGTCCTTTAACATCGGAGCGGTCTATTCTGCCGATATGATACGGAAAGAGATCCAGGCGACCGAAGACGTGCTCATGCGGACAACGAGTACGCCCGCGGGCGATATGTGGAGCGGCTGGCTTCTTTGGGATCCGAACAACGTCTACGTCGAGCGTTCTTTACTGCCAGAGCTATAACCTCTCACCTTTGAGAGATACAGCCATGCTGTTTACCAGAACAATGTTTTCTTATCAAGCGCCACATCATCGTGAAGAGACGCAGGGCTCCGAAGTCGCGGAGCGACAAATCTCTAAAAGGTGAGGGATGACCTATGAATTGAACCTTAAAGAGTTCCGCGGCCCGCTCGATGCGCTCCTCGAGCTTATCGAAGCGCGCAAGATGGAAATTACCGGGATAAGCCTGGCCGAAGTGACGGACGATTTTCTGAAGTATCTCCAGACGCTCACGGGGAAAGGGAAAGAAATAGAGAGCCATGAAGCGTCCCATATGCGGCTCGTGGCTGATTTTATCGTGGTCGCGAGCCGGCTCCTCCTTATCAAGTCGAAATCCCTTCTCCCAGACCTCGCGCTCACCAAGGAAGAGGAGGCCGAGATTAAGGATCTCGAGGTGCGGCTCCGGCTCTACCGCGAGCTCCGGCCCGCGATGAAGATACTGAATAAGCTGTGGCGCGATGGGAGCAGGGAATTCAGCAGGCCGTATTTCCTGAGCATCGTACAAGCGTTCATCCCGTCGTCCGCGGCCGGCGGAGCCTCGGATATGCGGGTGTTCTACCCGGGAGAGAGTATCACGGGAGACGCGCTTCGCGTCGCGCTTGCGAAAACATTCTTGAGCTTTGAGGCGCTCGCGCACGAGAACCGGGTGATCCGCGAGACGATCATTTCTCTTGAGGAGACCATGAGAGAGGTGCTCGAGCGCCTCGCCGGGCTTCCCGAGGCGAGCTTCCGGGGGCTATCCAAAGACAAAACGCGTTCGCAGATCGTGATCGCGTTCATCGCGATTTTGCACCTCGCGAAAGAAGAGCTGATCTTTTTGGAGCAAAAAGAGCACCTTTCTGATATAATCATCAAGAAATCAGACGCCAAACATGCAAACTGAAGCGAGAGATCAGCAATTTGCGGGACTGGAAGCGCTCCTCTTCATCCACGGCGAGCCGCTTGCGGTAAAGAAGATTGAGAAGATCCTCGGTTTGCCGTCAGGAGACGGGGCGTCTCTGATCCAGGAATTTGACGCCCGGCTCAAGGAGGCCGCGCGAGGCCTCACGCTTCTCTCTGACGGAGAAAAAGTTCAGTTAGCGACAAAACCGCAATTCCATTCCATCATCGAGGACTTTGTGAAAGAGGAACTGCGCGAGGATCTGACGTCGGCGAGCCTGGAGACGCTCGCCATAATCGCGTACTTCGGGCCGATCTCGCGGTCGCGCATTGAGTACCAGCGCGGCGTGAATTCCGCGTTCATTCTGCGCAGCCTGCTTCTCCGAGGGCTGATTGACCGTTTTCCCGACCCGAAAAGTCCGCAGAGCTTTCTCTATGCCCCGAGCCTTGATCTTGTGAAACATATGGGGCTCGGCAAGAAAGAAGAGCTTCCGGAATTCGAGAAGTTTCAGGCGCTTTTCCGCGCCACCGACCCGGGGTCGCCCTCGCCCGTGATCCCCGCGGAATAGAGACGCCACGGACATGGCTGATCATTTTTGGAAACTTCTGCTTTTCGTTTCACTCGCGGCGATCGCGGTCGTCGCGATCACCGTGGGCCGCGCACGGGAAGGCGCGGTTGCGTTCACCACCCTTGTCCCGCCATCCGTAGAAACAGAGGCCTCTCCTTACCTTTCTGCCGCATCGGTGGCGGCGCAGGACGCATTTCCGTCGCCGCGCGTTGCCGACCTGGATCGGGGCTCTGTGCTTGTAGACCAGCAGGTCACCGCTAGTTCGTTCCATAAGGTCGGCACGGAGCCGCCTCCGCCGGTCCAGGCGGCCTCGGCGCTCATAATGGATCTTGCGAACGGGCAGACATACTTTGATGTGCAGGGCGACCGGAGATGGCCCATGGCGTCGCTCACGAAGCTCACGGCCGCCGTCGAGGTTCTCCGGAATCTGGACGAGGCGGCCACGGTCACGCTCGCGCCGGAACATTTTCCCGTCGCGGACAACAGCACGGGGAGGACGCTCAAGATGGGCGATACCTATCGCGTGAGCGACCTGCTGCGTACGACGCTCGTTGTCTCAAGCAATGAAGCCGCAGAAGCGCTTGCAGGCGTGTACGGAAGAGAAAATTTCTTGGCCGCCCTGAACGGCATCGCGCGGGAGTGGGGGGCGTTTTCTACGAACTTTTCAGATCCCACGGGGCTCTCTGCGGCCAACCAATCGACGGCGCGGGATCTCGCGAAGATCGCCGCGCATATTTTTGCCGATTATCCGCGGGTCTTCCAGATAAGCCGCACGCCGAAGATTTCCATAACCGAACTGGCGTCAGGGAAAGCAATCCCCCTCGTCAATATCAACCTGTTCGCGGGGCGCGCGGATTTCCTCGGAGGGAAAACGGGGTATACTGATGAGGCGGCGGAGAACCTACTGAGCATCTTTTCCTATGCGAAGCGGCCCATAGGCATTGTGGTGCTTGGCACCGGGGACCGCTTCGGCGAGACAGAGAAGCTCTTCGCGTGGTTCAAAAATAATTTTTCCCTGAATCAGTAATCAATGTTCGAGACCCACGTATTCTTGATCGTCCGGACTCTCTCGCTTTTCGTGCTGTCATTTTTGGTGGCGATCGCGGCCGCCCCGTTCCTGATCCGTTTTTTGTACCGTCATAAGGCGTGGAAAAAGAAGCCGCGCGAAGAAACGTTCGGCGGCGAGAAGACCCCGATCTTCACCGCTCTGCACGCGGAAAAAGAGGTATCCACGCCGCGCATGGGCGGCATTTTGATATGGGGGAGCGTGCTCGTGGTGACCGCCATCACCTACATCGCGGCGCAGGTCGCTCCGGGGTCGTTTTTGGGGCGCATGAATTTCGTATCCCGTTCGCAGACGTGGCTCCCGCTTTTCACCCTGCTTGCCGCCTCCATCCTCGGACTGTTTGACGATATTCTGGTCGTTCAGAACAAGGGGCGCTACGTGGGCGGCGGGATACGCTTCAAGATTCGGCTCGGACTCATATTTTTGATAGGGGTTGCGGGAGCGTGGTGGTTTTACTATAAGCTCGGCTGGTCCAGTATTTTCATCCCGTTCTACGGCAATTTAGAGATCGACGGCTTGTACCTTATCTTGTTCGTGCTCGTCCTGCTCGCGACGTTTTCTTCGAGCGTGGTGGATGGCCTGGACGGGCTCTCGGCCGGCGTGCTCGCCCCGATATTCGCCGCGTTCGCTGGGATCGCCTACGCGCGGGAGGCATATGACCTTGCCGCGCTCATTACCGTGATCATCGGCGCGCTCTTGACCTATCTATGGTTCAACGTGCACCCTGCAAAATTCTTCATGGGAGAGACAGGCATCATGGGACTCACCGTTACCCTGGCTGTCATCGCGTTCCTCACGAATTCGGTGTTTTTCCTCCCCATCATCGGGTTCGTGCTCGTGCTTGAATCTTCTTCAGTCATTATCCAGCTTATCTCAAAAAAGTTCTTCAGAAGAAAAGTGTTCTTGTCGGCTCCGATCCACCACCACCTCCAGGCACTGGGATGGCCAGAATCGCAGATCACCATGCGGTTCTGGATACTCTCGGCCATCGCGAGCGCGTTCGGGCTCGTGATCTTCTTTTTGGCGAAGTTCTTGTGAGAAATGCAAAGAGCGAGTGCGTACACTCGCTCTTCTTCTGTAAGTCAAGCAGGCGCGATGCGCTGCTTGTGTTGCTCGAGCCGCTGGAGGACTATGGCTCTGATCCGCACAACGTCGCGCCTGTAGACTCGCTGGTTAGCCGCTCCTCCTGAGCGGCCTGCGAGTTCGGCGCACCTGATGAGCGCGTCAACGAGCTCTCTGTCCGTGAGACCGAGAGGATCTTCCTCCATACCGCACCTTTTCTTTTGAAGTGGAATGGACGGTCGATGGATGGTCGCAGGCCGGCTTCTTTGAGGTATATCCCGAGCCCGTGCAGGTGTCAAATTTTTGCAAGATAAAAATTTCCGTGCTACGCTCTACTCGATGCTGCAATCAAAACTTTTCACGAAAACCCTGCGGAACCCTCCCAAGGACGAGGCCGCCCTGAACGCACGGCTTTTGATACGCGCGGGATTCATTCATAAGGTCATGGCCGGCGTGTACGAGTATCTGCCGCTCGGGTTCCGCGTCATTGAAAAAATAAAGCAGATCATCCGCGAAGAAATGGACGCGATCGGCGGGCAGGAGATCGCGCTCTCCGCGCTCCAGGATAAATCCGTATGGGAGAAGAGCGGCCGCTGGGACGACAACGTGCTTGATATCTGGTTTAAGACAAAGCTCAAGAACGATTCCGAGTCGGGCTTTGCCACGACCCACGAAGAGCCCCTTACGTTCTTGATGAAGAATTACATTGCCTCGTACCGCGATCTGCCGGTTTATACCTACCAATTCCAGACCAAATTCCGCAACGAATTACGGGCGAAAAGCGGGCTGTTGCGGTGCAGGGAGTTCCTGATGAAGGACCTATATTCTTTTTGCCGGACCCGCGAAGAACACGAAGCGTTCTACGAGAAAGCGAAACAGGCCTATCACAAGGTATTCGAGCGCGTCGGCCTCGGGGACATTACGTTTTTCACGTTCGCCTCGGGAAGCAGTTTTTCCAAATATTCCCACGAATTTCAGACCCTTGCAGAAGTAGGCGAGGACACCGTTTATCTGGACCGGAAAAGAAAGCTCGCCGTGAACAAAGAGGTGATGGGGGAAGAAGCGCTCCAGGAACTCGGCCTCCGGGAAAAAGACCTGGAGGAAGTGAGGGCGATCGAAGTGGGGAATATTTTCCCTCTTGGCACGAAGTTTTCGGATGCGTTCGATCTCGTCTACCTGGACGAAGCGGGGGAAAAGCACAAGGTCATTATGGGGAGCTATGGCATAGGCCTCGGCCGGCTTATGGGGGCGTTGGTTGAAGTATTCCACGACAAGGACGGGATTATGTGGCCGGAAGCGGTCGCGCCGTTTGCGGCGCACCTTTTGGAGCTTGAGGGCGCCTCCGCAGAGAAGCTCTACCGCGATTTACAAGCGCAGGGAGTTGAAGTACTCTATGACGAGAGAAAAACGTCTGCTGGGGAAAAGTTCCATGATGCAGACCTCCTTGGCCTGCCATGGCGGCTCGTCGTTAGTCCCAAGACCCAGGGCAAGATAGAGGTAAAAAAGAGGAGCGAGAAAAACACAACGCTCATGAGCCAGAGCGAGGTCGTGAAATTATTTATGAGTAAAAAGAACTGACACGAATCCAATGGCGCGCTTTTTCGACTTCTTTTTCAAGGACATCGGAGTGGACCTCGGAACCGCCAATTCTTTGATCTACCTGCGCGGCCGCGGGCTTGTCGTGAACGAACCGTCGGTCGCCGCGGTGAACCATAAGACGAACCAGATCCTCGCGGTCGGCGAGGAAGCGAAAAAGATGCTCGGCCGGACGCCGGCGCATATCAGCGTGATCCGCCCGCTCGTGAACGGCGTAATCTCCGATTTTGAAATGACGCAGGAGATCCTGAAGCATTTTTTGCGGCGCCTTCGCAGGGGCAGGTCTTCGTTCGCCGCATATCGGCGCGGCGTGCTCGCGATCCCCAATAATCTCACCGAAGTAGAGCGGAAATCGGTCGAAGACGCGGCCATGAACGCCGGCTGCGGCAAAGTCTACCTCGTAGAAGAGCCGGTCGCGGCTGCGCTCGGCGCTGGCCTCCCGATCGACATGCCGACCGCGAGCCTGATCGTTGATATCGGCGGCGGGACTACCGACATCGCGGTCATTTCCATGGGCGGGACCGTGGTTGCGCGTACCCTCAAGATAGCGGGCGATAAGCTGAACGACGACATCATTCGGCTGGTGCGCGACGAGTTCAAGCTCGTGATCGGCGAGCCGACCGCGGAATTCGCGAAGGTCACCGCCGGATCTGCTGTGCCGCTTGACGAGCGGATAGAGGTGCCTATCCGCGGCCGCGACATGGGGAGCGGCCTTCCCCGGGAGGTCATTTTGAAGAACGGCCACGTTCGCATGGCGATCAACAAATCTATGCGGGCGATCATGGACTCTATTTTTGAGGTCATCGAGGCGACCCCGCCTGAACTGGTAGGCGACATGCTGAAGCAGGGGATCCATCTGTGCGGAGGCGGCGCGCTCCTTCGGGGGGTTGACGCGATGATAGAAAAAGAGGTCGGGGTTCCGACCGCGGTCACCGACGATCCCTTGACCTGCGTCGTGCGGGGCCTGGGTACGATCGTTGACGACTTTGAGCGCCATCGCGAACTTTTGGACAATCCGTTGAAACCCCTCGTTATTAATCTCTGAGCAATGCGTTCATATGAGCAAGCCCGTGTTCTCTCTCGTTGCACTTCTCCTCGCGGTTGCGGCTGTCTTGTTTTTTCCGCGGGCAGGGTGGTGGTTTGCGAACGCACTGCGTTTGTCTCCTGGGCCGGCGCCTATCCCGGCGAGCGAGCTTGCGCTTGAGGTGAACGCCCTTAAGGCAGAGCTCGCGCAGCTTGGCGAAGTCAAGAAGTACGTGCCGCAGCTGCCGCGGCAGGGAGTTGCGGCGTTCGTATATTCCCGCTACCCGTTCAATTTCAAAAGCGAGCTTCTCGTGAATGTAGGCGGGAACTATGGTTTGCGTACGGGTTTTGTCGCGGCGCTGTCCGCTGCTCTCGCGTCTTCGCCGAGCGAAGCGCCGCCCTTGGTATTACTGGGAAAGCTCAGCCGGGTTTTCCCGGATACCGCGCTGGTGCAGACAGTGTTTGACCCCTCGTTCCAGCTCGCCGTACGCGTCGGGGAAAAGGGCATTGACGCGCTGCTCCAGGGCGGGAATGAGCCGCGGCTCACGCTTATTCCCAAGAATGCGGAGATCAGCGAAGGCGATATCGTGTATGCCGCCGCGCCCGGATTCCCGTACGGCATCGCTGTGGGCGAGGTGGGCGGGGCTCTCACCACGACCAAGCAGGTCTTTAGCGAAGCGCGCCTCCGCGTTCCCTACGATATCAGTACGGTGCAGGTCGTTACTATCGTGAGCGATGGTTCTTAAAGTTTTGACCGGCGGGCTCGCGGTGCTTCTTGCGCTTACGCTGCAGATCAAGGCGCAGAGCGTCCTCGGCTGGTCGCCGGAACTGGTTCTTGCAACGCTCATAGCGCTCGCGTGCTTCTCCGGCGCCGTGCCGCTGCTCGTTGCCGCGATCGTGAGCAGCTGGGTGCTGAACTGGCAGCCGCATTTGAGCTGGGAGCTCTTCGTATTTACTGCATTGCCGCTCATTTTCCTTTTCTCAAAACGCCATTTTCCCTTGCAGATGTGGCTCGTAAACGCTTTAGGGGTTGCCGCGAGCGTCATCGCATTCTACTCCCTAGTTGATTATTCTTTGTTTTTCACACACACGAAGATCGTATGGAGCGACATCGTGGTCAGCACGGCGTACGGCAGTTTGCTGTTCCAGGTCTTCCATGCGGCATACGGCCGCTTGGACGCTGAACGACTCTCATGAAAAAACGCGACTTTCTTTTTGAAGAATCACTGCACGACGACTGGAGGCGCGATCTTGAGATCATGGAAGTGCCTCTTCACGACACGCCGATGCGGGCGGTCGGGGCGGCTATCCTGATCCTTGGGGTCATGGTGGTCGGGCGGCTGTTGTTTTTGGGACTGGGACGTGCGGGATTCTATGCCGCGCGCGCCGAAGCGAACGTGAGCCAGTACGAGCGCACGCCCGCTCCGCGCGGCATGATCTTTGACCGCGAGGGGAATGTGCTCGCGGAAAACCGCGCGGTATTCGCGGCGCTCCTAGACGTGAAAGAGTTCCTCCACCGCCCAGAGCTCACGCAGGCGACGCTCAAGGCGGCGAAAGACATTCTCGGCCTTGACGCGGATGCCGTATGGGAGGCGGTGGGCGGCCGTAACGTCGAGGAATCAGTCGAGCCGGTTGTGCTTGTTCCCGAACTCGCGCAAGGCCAGCTTGTCGCCTTAGAAGGGCTTGGTTTGCCGACCATGCTCGTCACGGAGAGCTTTGTGCGCACATATCCGGACGGCGCGGTCTTTGCATCGCTCGTGGGCTATATCGGTTTTACGAACGCCGCTGACCTCGCGCGAGACCCCGAGCTTACCGGCGCCGACCTCATCGGGAAAACCGGGGTGGAGGCGTTCTACGATGCCGCGCTCCGCGGAAGATCCGGTCTTTTCGTGCGGCTCCGGGATGCAAAAGGCACTATCTTGGGCGAAGAGGAAAAGCGGCAGCCGCAGACGGGAGAAGACCTTCATTTGACGATCGACGCGGAGTTCCAGAAATATTTTTACGAACGGATGCGTGCGGGGTTCTCCGCCTTGGGGAGGACGTCCGGCGTGGGGCTCGCCATAGATCCGCAGAACGGGGAAGTGCTGGCGCTCGCGAGCTTCCCGTCTTTTGACAACAATATATTCGCTTCTTCCGAGCGGAGTCCGGAGCGGCAGGCGCTTTTGACCGACCCTTCGAAGCCGCTCTTTAACCGCGCGGTTGCGGGAATGTATACTCCGGGCTCTACCATAAAACCATTGGTCGGCGTTGCCGCGCTTGCCGAGGGCGTGGTGGACGCGAAGCGCACGATATTTTCGCCCGGCTACATTAACATCCCGAATCCCTACGACGCGGAGCGCCCCACCCGTTTTGTTGACTGGCGCTATCAAGGAGAAGTTGATCTCTCGGCCGCGCTCGCGCAGTCGTCAAACGTATATTTTTATCTTGTGGGCGGCGGTTCGCCTAAAGACGTAGAGCCGCCGGAGGTCCTCGCTGGGCAGGGTCCGGTTCGCGGCTTGGGTATCAGCCGTCTCCGTGAATGGTGGGAAAAGTTCGGACTTGGCCGCGCGACCGGAATTGATCTGCCCGGCGAAGCACACGGGTTTTTGCCGTCGATCGCGTGGAAAGAAAAACGGGACAAGCGGTCGTGGCTTTTGGGCGACACCTACAACGTCTCTATCGGACAGGGCGATCTTTTGGTCACGCCGGTCCAGCTCTTGAGTTATATCGCGGGCATTGCCGCGAACGGGACGATCTACCAGCCCGTGCTAAATACTAGTGAATCCTCGCAAAAAGTTTTAGCGGACCTTTCGGATGTGTTGCCTGAAATAGAACAGGTTCAGGCCGGCATGCGGGAAGCAGTGACTTCTCCTGTGGGAACCGCGCACCTTTTGGCAGGCCTCCCGCTTTCGGTCGCCGCCAAGACCGGAAGTTCGCAGGTGGAAAACAATACCCAGCAGAACGCGTTTTTCGTTGGGTACGCGCCCGCCTCTGCTCAAGCTACGGCGAGCAGGCCCATGAGCGACCCGCAGATCGCCATACTTATTTTAATAGAACACTCCCTTGAAGGGAGCTTGAACGCCGTCCCGATCGCGCGAGACGTGTTTGATTGGTATTATTGGAATAGGATCAGGGAGTAATTTCTCTAATCAATCTCGAACTTTGTTCCCGAATAATCGCTAATTCTGAATATGGCTAACCTAGTGGAAAAGGATTTAAGCTATAAAGTGGTCGGAATCTTATTTGGTGTTTATAACGGTTTAGGCGGTGGCTATCAGGAAAAGTATTATCAACGAGCAATTGCTCGAGAGCTAAGAAGGCAAGGCATAGAGTTTAAAGAGCAGCTTGTGATGCCGCTTGAGTTTGGAGGCCAGCCCATCGGGAGATATTTCCTCGATTTTCTTATTGAAGATAGAATGGTTTTAGAGGTCAAAGCGACAAGTAGATTCTACTTTCGCGATGTCAAACAAGTGTTGGCGTATCTCAAACGAGCCAATATCGAGCTCGGCGTTCTAGCCAATTTCTCCAGGAACAACTTACAACTAAAAAGAGTGCTAAGAGGACATTCGAGATAATTAGTGAATTAAATTCGTGATTGATTGGTGATATATGAAGCAAGAAACCCGACAATGCCAGAATTGTAAAAACCAGTTCGCCATCGAACCGGAGGATTTCAATTTCTACGAGAAGATCAGGGTCCCGCCGCCGACGTTTTGTTTTCACTGTCGGTTGCAGCGCCGAATGACTTGGCGTAATGAGCGGGCCTTGTATAAAAGAAACTGCGATTTGTGCGGCAAGTCGACTTTTTCGATGTATCCTTCAGGGGTTTCATTTCCGGTATATTGCCATGATTGTTGGTTTTCAGATAAATGGGATCCACTACGATACGGCAAAGAATACGATTTCTCGGAAAATTTTTTTGCTCAATTCAATAAGCTTCAACAAGAAGTACCGCGAATCGCTTTGCAAGTAGAGAGCGTGGTGAATTCCGATTACACCAATTAGGTTCTCGACTGCAAGAATTGCTATTTGCTTACCTCCGCGGTAGGTAATGAAGATTGTATGTTCTCGTATCGCCTGCTCTATTCTAAAAACATTTTAGATTCCTATGCGGTGGTGAAATCAGAAAATATTTACGAAGGAGCGATGGGTAGGGAATCCGCAAATATTTTCTTTTCGCAAGGATTCGCTGATTCTGAAGGTCTTTACTTCTGCGATGAACCACGTGGGTGCCAAAATTGTTTTATGAGCAGCAATTTGCGGCGGAAATCTTATGTTTTTCGCGGCGAGCAACTAACTAGGGAAGAATATAAACGACGGTTGAGCGATATAGACCTCGGTTCTTATCGGGCGGTCGAAAATCTTCGGCGGGAATTCACGGAACTAACCACAAAATCCCTTCGGCCACGCGGCACTTTTAAGAATGTGATAAATACTACCGGGAACTCGGTTGCCAACGCGAAGGATTGCAAATACTGTTTTCATGCTACGGATATCGAAAATTGCCACTACAGCCTTTTCATTGATAACGCAAAGGACTGTATGGATATGAATAACGGCGGCCACATAATGGAGTTGATTTACGAGATGAATACCACTGGGGCTCGCGCTTTTAATTCCAAGTTTTGCAATGATGCTTGGCCGGAAGTGATGAATCTGACGTATTGCGACTCTTGCCGTTCCGGCGCCAAGGATCTTTTCGGATGTATTTCTTTGCGCGGTAAGCAATACTGTATCTTGAACAAGGAGTATTCCAGGCAAGAGTACCAGGATTTGATTCCAAAGATCATCGGGCATATGAATGTTCTTCCATATCAAGATAAAAAGGGGA
>MHLC01000002.1:15198-22691 GCA_001818655.1 Candidatus Liptonbacteria bacterium RIFCSPLOWO2_01_FULL_56_20 | reverse complement strand
GCCGGCGCAGGACGAATTCATGGACAGCCGCGGCATCGGCTTCGTCGCCATTGAGACCCGCTTCGGCCTTCGGAGCGTGGTCAAGCTGATGCAGGTCACCTGCCACGGTGAACTGCTGGCTGGCGACAGCGTGGACATCGCCACCTTTGCCAAGGCGGGCACGACGAGCATCACCTATGTTCAGATCGCCATGAAAAGCGATGCGGTCGCAGCAGAGATGAAGCTGGTCGTGGTGCTCGTGGACAAGGACGGTAAACCGACGCCCGTCCCGGACGAGATTCGGGAGAAGATCAGATGACAGAAGAGAATGGCCCGGAGTCGCTAACGCGACCCCGGGCCGGACTATTTCTCGCGGCAGGCGGGCGTCCCGGCTCTTTGAAAAGCGGCCTCGATGGGCGTAGAATTACGTAAATAGGTACGTAAATAAACTTGTGGTGAGCTCGCCTGCCCTGAGTATTATCGAAGGGTCGAACCACTTGTGGTGAACTAGTCGAACCATGGCGCGGCAGACATTCAGAAAACGGAACATACGGAAGCTCATCAAACTGGGCGGCCATTCGCTTGGCCTCACGTTGCCCATAGACATCGTGAAGTCCCTTGGCTGGCGCGAAAGGCAAAAACTGGTGGTCAAAAAATCCGGCCGTAAGCTCATTGTTAAAGATTGGAAAAAATAGAGGATAGTAGTAGTAGATAATGAGTAGTGAGTAGGGAGTGGTGAATAGGAAGTAGTAAGTAGAGAGTAGGGTAAAATACAAAAACTATGGATACCAATAATACAAACAAAGAAGAGTTTCGGGTTTTAGGAGAAGAGGTGGCGCAAAAGACCAAGGAGATCATCAAAGCCGGCAATGCCCGGCGGATCGTCATCAAGAACGAGAAAGACGAGGCCTTGATAGAAATACCGCTCACCATAGCGGTTTATCCGGGATATGTTGAGCGGGTATGGAATCTTGCGGCTATTTCGGGGGCACGCTTCCCGGGTATACCGGTTGAAGAACTCATGTTCGCTTTCGGGCCCGGATTTCTGCGGTCGAGCGTGTACGAACATGTTACCTGGAGAAAGGTTGTTGGCGTGCAAAGTCGTCAAAATTAGCTATGACTGGCGCAAAAACACAAATAGTAGAATTACTGACGGAAGCCGGCGTGAAAATAAATGGCTCGAACACATGGGACATCCAAGTATTTGATGAGCGCCTGTATTCGCGCGTACTGGCCGGTGGTTCGTTGGCGTTGGGCGAGGCGTATATGGATGGCTGGTGGGATTCTCCGGCGCTGGACCAGTTTCTCCACAAGATTTTTTCCGCGCGCCTGGAGAAAAAGTTCCGGCTTACCTGGGCTTCGGTCATGCTTTTTATCAAGTCCTTTTTCTTCAATCTGCAGGGGCCGCGGCGCGTTTTCCAAATCGGCGACCATCACTACGACATCGGGAACGACTTGTACCAGGCGATGCTGGACAAGCGGTTGACCTATACCTGCGGCTATTGGAACGGCAATCCGCCGGCTCGCGGACTTGACGAGGCCCAGGAAGCGAAACTGGATTTGGTCTGCCGGAAGATCGGGCTTAAGAAGAGGGAGGCGGTGTTAGATATCGGCTGCGGCTGGGGGAGTTTTGCCAAATATGCGGCGGAGAAGTACGGAGCGAGCGTGACGGGCATCACCGTTTCCAAAGAGCAAGTTGCGCTGGGTACGGAACTCTGCCGTAATCTGCCGGTTGAAATCAAGCTTCAGGACTATCGCGATGTAAGGGGAGAGTTTGACCACGTCGTTTCCCTGGGAATGTTTGAGCACGTGGGGGTCAAAAACTATCGCACCTATATAAAAGCAGTGGCGGATTGCCTTAAGGATAGCGGGCTTTTTCTCCTGCACGCCATCGGCTCCAACCGCTCTGTTTATTCCACCGATCCCTGGGTGCAGAAATACATTTTCCCCAACGGCATGCTGCCTTCCGCTGCCCAGATCGCCCGGGCGATAGAAGGGCTTTTCGTCATGGAGGACTGGCACAACTTCGGCGCGGATTACGACAAAACTCTCATGATGTGGTTCCGGAATTTTAACCGGGCCTGGCCAGATCTGAAAGGCAAGTACGGCGAACGCTTTTATCGTATGTGGAAATTTTATCTTCTCTCTTGCGCCGCCGCTTTCCGCGCCCGCCGGATACAGCTGTGGCAAATAGTTCTCTCCAAGCGCGGCATCCCTGGAGGATATATGTCAATCAGATAAATAATAGAGATTACCATGAACCACGACGAACATTTGTCCGCCGAAAAAATTTACACCTGTCCGATGCATCCGGAAATCCGGCAGTCGGGACCCTGGCCGCACTCCTCACCAAATGCACGATAGTGGTGGAGAAGAAGTGAAGGGGGGTCCCGTAGAGGCAGAGGAGAGAACGAGAGTAAAAAAGTTATCAATAAGGCGTAAGTGTATGCTGGTGTATACTTAAAGCATGAACGGCGTCGCAACGGCATCTAAAAAACAGCTAGGCCAGTTTTTTACAGTTAATTCCGATTATATCTTGAGCGGTCTGGAGAAATATATTCGCGGGAAAGACGTGTCGGATCCGTTCGCTGGATCGGGCGATCTCTTAGATTGGGCCGAGAAGAGCGGAGCTAGAAGCGTCAAGGGCTTTGACGTGGATAAAGCTTATGTTAATGGCAGGCGCGTGCTATACGGAGACAGCCTGAAGCAGAAAAGACATTACGAGTTTGTCATAACCAATCCGCCTTATCTAAACATCAATAAAGCCGACGATCGAACAAAAGACTTGTATCTGCGCGGAAGCGGTTTTGAAGATTTGTATCAAGTTTCTTTGAACTCCATATTGGATAGCGAGGAGGGAATAGTTATTGTGCCGATCAATTTTCTTTCTGCGGAAAACTCGGCAAAGATCAGAAAAATATTTTTTGCTAAATTTAAGATTCTGGAAATGAACTATTTTAAACATCAAGTTTTCCCGGACACCACCTATAACGTTATCGCTTTCTACTATAAAAAGAACGGCACGGAAGATGAATTTGCGATTAAAACGCATGTATACCCGGATGGCCGGGATGTAAAAGTAAATCTTGAGAAAAAATTTGATTGGGCGATAGCGGGCCGATTATTAAAACCCATCAACCAAGTTGATAATCATCTCGGCGTTCGACGCCTAGTGGAAAGCGACATTCAGCCAGGACGTTTTACGATTCAGGCAGCCTATAACCATGTTAAAAACAAAAGAAAATACCACGTTGGCGCAGAACTAAAGAAAATTGTGGACTCGAACATAATTTTACTCAAGGCCATAGATAGTGGCAGTGAGAAAGGCAAAATAGCGCTGGAGGATATTAGGCGACACGGAGTAGATTGTCTTATAAGCAAGCCAACATCTAGGCATATGATTTATCTTGTGTTTGAATCAAGACGACTAAGCCTCCGTGAACAAAGGAGGATAATAGACTTGTTTAATAAGGAAATTAATCGCTTGCGCGACGATCAGTTCTCGCTTTTCCTAACCAACTATAGGGATAAGGATAGGAAGCGTATTTCGTTTGATTTCGCATACAAATTTATAAACTACCTGTACTTCTTTAAGATTCTTGGCAAAGCTCCGCCGGGCAGACAGGCTTTATTCGCGTAGAATATGAATAAAGGGGTTGAAAAAAGTTTTAAACTCGCCGCCTCGAGGGGGTATTTAGATAAGCTATTCGCTATCTATCCGGTTGCTGCGGCCGTTAGACGAAAGATAAGTAAAAAAGTGAAGGAAGACATAGCCAGAGCATTTAAGAGTAAAGATAAGAAAGATTTGATATTAACTCTTCTGCGTCTAGATCGTTTTCCGGTAGATGAACCATGCCTAGGGTTCATTCGTAAGGACATTAGTGCACTAGACAGAAATCCCAAAACTCTAGCTCGCATCAGCAGTAAATTGAAAGCCCTGGGGCTCAAAGGAGTTCTAGAGGGCATAACCCGCCCCAAATCTTCGTCTCGTAGAATGGGTCCAATGTTTAAGAAATGGCTAGAAGGCTTGGGCTATCCCATTTTGTCAGCCCAAGAGATTAAAAAAACGAGGTCTAGGGTGGCGATCCTGAAAGGCAGCGACGCTGCTCTTAAAAACTTTGCCAAAAAGGAACTCGGCTACAAACGGGAAAAGGGATTAGATCTGGTAATGAAAGTTGGTAGCCATTTTATGATCGGTGAAGCAAAGCTTATATCGACGGGTGGTGGCACGCAGGACAAGAGCTTCAGAGAGGCCGTGAGCTTCGTTAAGCAAAAGAAGAATAAGGCTATTAGGATAGCGGTTCTGGATGGCGTGGTTTGGATTCCATCTGGGCAAGAACATGCGAAGGAGAAAATGAATCTATACTCTACTATTAAAGATTTATCTCGGGATCAATTTGCGCTTAGCGCCTTACTTCTGAAAGACTTTATAAAAGCCCAAATTTATAGAAAGCAATAAATAACCCACCGCGAGCCGAAAAGGGTTGCAGAATTAGGTTTGATTTCATAGATCCTACGTGATCTAATGAATGCATGAAAATCTCTTATGAGCGTATAGGAGAGTATTTGCAGACAGCATTTAAGATTATTCTTGAAAATGGAGGTTTTTATCCTCTGAAAGATCTTCGTGTCGATCTCGAGAAGCGACTAAACTTTAATGATTACGAAAAAGCTACTTATGCGAAGACTGGGTATGTTAGGTGGCAGGCAATTCTTTATTTTTATTCAATTGATGCGACAAAGGCCGGTTGGCTTCGAAAACAGAAGGGAGTTTGGCATGTTACGAACGAAGGGGCGGAAGTCCTAAAATTATCTCCGGGGAAATTTATTGAAGAAGCGAATAAAAAATACAAAGAATGGAAAGAAAAACAAGAGCCTGCTATTGCACTCGAAGATGCATTGGAAACTCTCTCGGGTAGAAAAACTATTACCACGAGCTATGAACAAGCTGAAGCTTCTGCTCGCGAAGAAATAAAGGATTATATCCAGGCGCTAAATCCTTATGAATTTCAGGATTTAGTTGCGGCGCTACTACGGGGGATGGGCTACTACACCCCTTTCGTGGCATCGCAAGGGCCAGACGGAGGGATTGATGTTCTTGCCTATAAAGATCCTATAGGTGCTGAAGGCGTAAAAATTAAAGTTCAAGTTAAGCATAGGAAAGATACGAAAGTCACAAATCAGGAAATCTCCGCCCTAAACGGACTTTTGCGTAATAGAGAAGTTGGGCTGATAGTTTCTTCAGGAGGGTTTAGTCAAGCAGCCCTAAGGGAAATGCGGACATCTAATAACCATATTGAGAAAATGGATTTGGACGATTTCATAAATTTTTGGGAGCAATATTACGACAAATTAGACGAGGAAGGACAGTCTCTGTTGCCGATCCGCAAAATTTCATTTTTAGCACCCGAGGAGTAAATTTTAGATAAGTAATGACTAAAATCAATCTCTCCGCGAGCCATAAGGAGGGTTTGCGAAAGGTTGAAGGCGCGGGGACTTATTGAAAGCAAGAAGGAAAAATATGAGCGCAAAAATTAGGCGAATAAAGTTATGAAAACAAAGTTTATCCTGCATGGTGGTTTTACTACAGGCGAGAAACAAGAAAACAACCCCTTCTTCCAGGAGATTTTGAGCAGTGCTCCGAGCGAGACAAAAGTACTGCTCGTTTATTTTGCCAAAGAGCCCGATCGCATTGCCAAAAACAGGGAAGAAGATATTGAGCAGTTTAACAGGGACAAGGGCGACAAAATACTATCTTTTGAAGTGGCTACTGAAGATTTGTTTCCGGAACAGGTAAAAAAGGCGGATGTCATTTACTTACACGGGGGACACTCGGGTAAGCTCTTGGATGCTCTGAAAAAGTTTCCTAATCTAGGGCAGCTCTTTGGCGGCAAAATAATTGCCGGCGACTCGGCTGGAGCCAACGTATTAACAGCTGCTTTCTACAGTCAGAAGATCGGAGTATCTGAAGGATTTGGCTTGGTGCCCATTAAGATAATCTCTCACTACCGGGAAGAAAACAAAGATAAACTCAATGAGGTAAGGCCAGAATTAGATACATTATTTCTCCCAGAATACCATTTCAAGGTATTTTATAGCGACACCTCCCACCGAAAAGTAGACAGGTCATGAAAAAATCAATTTTAGTCACCGGCATTGCTGGTTCCGGCAAATCTACGGTTTGCAGGGAATTAAACAAGCTGGGGTATAGGGCGCATGACATCGAAGACATAAGAGGTTTGTTCAGAATGCTTGATGAAAAAACCAGCAAGGTTTTCAAAGGATATAATAATGACCACCTTGGAAAAGTTAGAAGGGGAAGGTGGATTTGCAATATAAAGAGGCTGCAAAAATTTATTAAAAGCGAGAACAACCCCCTGGTTTTTTATTGCGGAACTGCTTCTAATATGGACGAGGTTATTCCTCTCTTCGACTTGGTTGTATTACTGAAATCAAGCCCTAAGGTTCTCCGGCAAAGACTGTCTTCGCGTAAGCCCGGCAATTTCGGTAGAACAAAAGAGGTTCAGGATTGGATATTAAGCTGGAAAGATCGGTCGGAAAAAACGAAGGGGAAAATGGGCGCAATTGTTATTGACGCAGATGGACGTCCGAAAGAGGTGGCGAAGAATATAATAAAAATCGCGACCGCTAAAAATTAGGCGAATAGGTTTATGGAAAATATCATATCGGGATCCGACTTCATTGCCTACTTAAAAACCCTGAATCCGGAGGATTGGGACGAAAAAGCCACTGAAAAGTGGACGGTGAAAGATGTTGTGGCGCATATGGTTGGCTGGGAAAAGGAAGATGCCCAGATCATCGGATCAATTTGGAAAAGCAAGAAAGCACCCTGGTTTTATGAGACGAACGATTATGATGATTTTAACAAAAAATCTGTTGAGCATTACAAAGATTACACCCCCAGTCAGTTGATAGGAGAATGGGAGAAATGGCGCAGGGCAGTCGAGAAAGAGATAAGCCGTATTGGAGAAGACAAAATGAAGGCTCGCCCCGACCTATTCGGATGGCTTTTTAAAAAAAGAGACGACGACCATTACAATCATCATTACAGGCAGATTAGAAAAACAGTGTCCTCCAAAAATGGTTCGACCCGACGATAATACTCGGGGCAGAGGCAGCCCGACTCACCACAGGCTAGGCGAATAGATCCGGTTTCCTTATTCGCTTATTCGCGCGAATAAGCGAATAGTAGAAAGTTGATTTGGGGAGTGTAGTTGTGTTATCAAAGAGCCAGGAGGATCACCTCATGGTTTTGACAGTGCAGGAAGCGGTCTCTGACGAGGAGGCCCGGGAGCTTATCGCGTCGGGCGAGGTGCGTGTTGTCTTGGTGGGAGATGTTCTGGCCGGCGCGTCCGAGGAAAGCGACCAGTCCTTCTGCCGGGTCTTCGCCAGCTCTGACATGTTGGCTGCCATCCGGCAAAGGATGAACTGGGACCATCCGCCGGATCCGGCCCTGGGTGACGACTTTGTGGTTGCCTGGGGCATGGACGCGG
>MHLC01000002.1:14085-15172 GCA_001818655.1 Candidatus Liptonbacteria bacterium RIFCSPLOWO2_01_FULL_56_20 | reverse complement strand
CGTGCGACTCCGGGCTGACTATTTTTAACGTCCCCACCATCCTTCCTTATTCGCTTATTCGCGCGAATAAGCGAATAAGGAGATGAAGTAATGAAATTAGGACAGAGGAGCACAGCCAACCCGATTTGCCAATTACCACGCCCTGCCTGTGGTCTAATTCGCACGCCTGCCCGCCTCCGGAGGGAATGTGCGAATAAGGTATAATCAAGCCAAGCTCTCAAGCAGGCTCTTAAGCAAGGCCCCAAAGCCATCATGGCCACGACAGAAAGAGAATTGGAAAAACAACTAAAGGCGCTGGCCAACCGCCGCCGACTGGCGATTTTGAAATACCTTAAATCCAAGCGAGAGGCATCGGTAGGGGACATAGCCGAGGAGATCAGCTTGTCGTTCAAGTCCACATCCAAGCACTTGGCAGTTCTTGCCGCGCTGGATATCGTGGAGCGCGACCAGCGCAGCTTGCAGATGTTTTATCGCCTGGCCCCGACCCACCCTGCCGCCGTCCGCCACATTCTCTCCCTTCTCTAATTCGCGCGAATGTGCGAATAGTAAAGAGTGGTAGAATAGCTTACGGAATGAAAAAACAGGCAATTGTCATCCACGGCGGAGATACGTTCAATACCTACGAGAGGTACATAAATTTCCTTAGGAGCTTTCCGGCTACCAAAGAATACTTCAGGCCGAGGAAGGATTGGAAGAGTTTTTTGCCGGAAAACCTTGGTGCGGGATGGGACGTTCTTTGTCCGGTAATGCCGAATAAGACCAACGCGCGGTTCGCGGAGTGGAAGATCTGGTTTGAAAAAATATTTCCGTTTATCGAGGGTGAAGTTACGCTTATCGGGCACTCGCTTGGCGCAATGTTCCTCGCGAAATACCTTGCGGAGAACGATTTTCCAAAGAAGATAACAGGCCTTTTTCTCGTTGCCGCGCCGCATAGCCAATCCGGCGAGGTGGGGGATTTTGCATTGCCCACGTCATTGGACAGAGTGTCCAGGCAGGCCGCTCGCATATTTCTTTTTTACAGCAAAGACGATACGATTGTGCCGTTCGCCGAAAGCGAATCGTATAAAAAACAATTGCCGAATGCCGA
>MHLC01000002.1:529-14056 GCA_001818655.1 Candidatus Liptonbacteria bacterium RIFCSPLOWO2_01_FULL_56_20 | reverse complement strand
AATTTCCGGAGATCGTAGGCCGCATTAAAGGCCTATAGAGCGAGGAAGTGCCAATCCGAGGAGGCATTATCTAAATCTCACCTTCTCTAATTCGTGCGAATGTGCGAATAGTAGGAAATGGCAGAATAAATTTATGACCGAGGAGGAGATTTTCAACCATCTTTTTGAAGTTGCAAAGACCTCCAAAGATAAAGAAGGGGTAGTAGCCGCCTGCTTAGTGAGAGATGGCGAAATTTTGGCCGCCCTGCCCAGTTCTGACGATAGTAAATATCATGCCGAGCCCGAGGTTATTAAAAAAGCCCTTTCGGAAGGCGTGGTTGTAAAAGATGACGATATTCTTTATTCAACCGTCGAGCCCTGCGGCAAAAGAACCAACATGATCGATTGCTCTTCTTATCTAATCGAGAAAGGCATAAAGAATGTTTGCTACGCAGCAATAGACCCTCTTCAACATGAAATAGCCAAGGGAAAATTGAGGAAGGCCGGCATATATGTTCGGCAGACCGAAAATAAACAAATTACAGAAGAAGCAAGAGACATTTTCAATTCTACGATGCTGAATCCAAAGAAATATAAAATATAGGAATAGAAAATTAGGCGAGGCAAAATTTACGTACCGAATTACGTAATTATATAAAAGCCGTCCAGGAGGCGCCCTGTCTCAAACCGGGCGCCGTTTCTTTTTCGCGGGCGGCGTATGGCGGCGGCTTGACTTTCGGTATATTTGCTGTATAGTTATTTATGGCGTATTTGAGAGGAGGGGCAGGTGAAGAAAACCTATTTGGTTCTTGGCGCGGCTGGTTCGATCGGGAAAGCGGTCGCACGCCGATTGTGCGGCGACGGCCATCATGTGTTCGCATCGGTTAGGAATGGTCAGCGCAGGGCAATGGGCGAACTCGCGGACATGGGCGCGAAGGTCGAAGTGATCGACGACGTGAGCGACCCGGCAGCGCTCAGCAAGCTCGGAGGCGCGTACGCCCTCACGGAACCAGTGTATTTCGACGGCATTGTTTACGCCGTGGGGCATTGTCCGCCGGGTGGCTTTCCGGAGGCGATCCAGCACCCGCTCGCCAAGCTGCCTCTCGAGGACTACCTTCGGGAGATCAACATGCACCAGGTGGGTGCACTGAACACCTTCCAGTGGATGTGGTCGCTCGTAGCGCCAGGCGGATGTTTCGTGTTCATCTCGTCGGCGGTCACGCGCCTCAAGGGCGCTTTCCCGCCGTTCCTCCAGGCGCACTATCACGCGAGCGTGATCAGCGCACTGGACTGGCTCATCGAGGGTATGCGGCACGATCCCGTGATGGCCGGCATGGGGATCAAGATCCACCGTCTCGCCCCGATCGCGGTCAACACCCCGTTCCACACGGGGGGACCGAGGCCGCCGAAGCTCCTCGAAGTCGAGGACGTCGTGCGCGAAGTGCTCGCGGCCCTCGCGAGCGAGGAAACGGTTGACAAGGAGATCGCGTAGTCACGGGCCCGGGCTGGCGTCTCTTCGGAGATGCCCCCGGGCCCTGTTTATTTTTATGATCTTTTGGTAGAATGACCGCGACACAACTTATGAACAATACTACCCAGGGTACGATCGCGATATTTGCGGCACTGCTGGTTCTGTTCTCCGCGATGATCGACCCCAAAACATCCATGATCATTGCCGTAGTCGCGCTCTTTGGACTCGGCGTATATAATTTCGCGAAGCGATAACATGCGGCTCGGCACGGCGACGAGAAACAGTGAGGTGTGCGTGCCGCAGCCGGACAGGGTAGAATAACGCTATGTCTAAGATCGGTCCGGAATATTTGTTCCCGCAGGACAAGGAAAGCGGCTACCTGCGCCAGGTCCGCGACGCGTTCGCGCACGCCGTGGAGCACGGCACGCCGGAAGAGGCGGGGCGCGCGTGGGACAATTATCGCCGCGCGCTCGATGAAATGCCCCTGGAGCGCCGCGGGGCCAGAGCTCTGCCGGAAGAGAAGAAGCTCATAGAAGAAGCCGAGCGGCTTACCCGCAAGGCGCAGGCGCGGGGCATAGACCTGCCGCCCTCGGATTTTTTGAAACGCTGGGCAGAGATGCTTTCTCGCGGAGAAAAGGACTTGGACGAGCCAGGGGGCGAGGCGAGCCCGCCCGGCGGCGAGATGGCGGATCTTGAAAAAGAAGCAGCAGAGCTTATGAGGAAAGAGAGCCAGCCAAAAGGAGATTGACGTGCGTCCACATGGATAAAGGCGGAGAAATCGTGTAAGCTGAAGTCTATATGTCTCCCAAGAGCAGTCCGGCGCAGAAAGAGCGGCAGCTGCGGAAAGGCATTGTGTCCACTCCTTTTACTTTGAGCATCGTGTCGTTCCATACCGCGGTGCATGTCGTGAGCGTATCAAAGCTTTGGTACCAGACGCGGCCGTGGATCGATATCCCCATCCATATATGGGGCGGCATAACGATCACGATCGTTTTTTTCTGGCTTTTTGACCGGCCGCTGTTCCATTCCGGCTTCAGGCCGAGCCGCGGAGTCGTTGCACTGTTCGCGATCAGCTTTGTCGCGCTCGTAGGTGTTGGCTGGGAATTCATAGAGTTTTTGTATGACGCGTTCCTTGCGTACCCGTACCACCTTCAGGCCGCGCAGCTCGGCCTTGCCGACACGCTGGCGGACCTGCTGAATGACCTTATGGGTGGCGGCATAGCGGTCGCGGCGATGTATTTTTTGCCGAAGACGCGCAGGGCGCTTTCGTTCGCTCACGCGCATCCCATAGGAGAGTAGTCGGTGCGGGAATATGACGGGTCGGCGCTCACGCGCCGCGCTTGACTTCTTCTAGGGCAATGGTTTCATAAAAGGAGAACAAAGGAGGCATCTGATGCTGACTCAACTCCGGCGTTTGGTGGATTGGAGCGACCTGCCAGACGGTTACGGCGAACACGGCGAACTTCTGCCCCAGCCGCGCCTGATCTGCTGGACCGAGGTCGCCTGGATCATCGCTATCGCCCTCGTCATCGTCATCGCCTTTGCCGTTTAGTTCGTAAACGGCAAGGCCCCTCGCTACTGGAGCCCGAGCCACTATGGCCGGGCTTCATTCGTCTTGTAGCGAAAAAAGCGCTGTAGCGCTTTTGTATTTTACTCGCGCCTACTTACTACTTTCTACTCGCTACTTACTATTTCAAGAGCATCCCCCTGACGCGTTCCCGCACTGGAGACAGGTGAGGCAGGTTCCGGTGCGCACCATCATGCCGCCGCAGTTTCGGCAGACCGTATCCGCCGGCGTGAAGCCGTTCCCGTTCTTCAGTATTTTCGGTTTCTCGACTTCGGGAAGTTCCGCGTCCGGCATATATGGGGCGGCGCTTCCTTCTTCGTCGTGCGTGGTACCGGTCATGCCGAACTCCGCGAGGTCTTCGGGCGCGAGGAGGCGGAGCGCCAGGTAGCGGAAAATGTAGTCCACGATAGAGGTCGCGATGCGCACCTGCGGGTTTTCGGTGAAGCCCGACGGCTCAAAGCGGGCGTAGATGAATTTCCGCGCGAGGTCTTTGAACGGCACGCCGTACTGGAGCGCCATGGAAATGGAGATCGCGAACGCGTCGAGGAGTCCCGCGAGCGTCGAGCCCTGCTTCGCCATGCGGATGAACACCTCGGCGAGCCCGTCGCCCTCATACATGCTGTACGTCAAATATCCTTCGTGGCCCGCGATCGAGAACTTGTGCGTCTCGGAGATCCGCGTGCGGGGGAGGCGTCTGCGCGGAGAGGGCGGCGGCGGCCCGGTCGGCTCCTCTTTTTTCTCTTTGCCGTGCGAGGTCTGGAGCGGCTGGGTGGCTTTTGAGCCGTCGCGGTAGACCGCGAAGGCCTTGATGCCGAGCTTCCACGCCATAAGGTATGAATCAAAGATCTCTTCGGCGGTCGTCTCGTTCGGCATATTGAACGTCTTGGAGATCGCGCCGGAGATGAACGGCTGGACCGCGGCGACGAGCTTTACGTGCCCCTGCCACGAGATGGAACGCGTGCCTTCCTTGGGCTTGATCGCGCAGTCAAAGACCGCGAGGTGTTCGTCCTTCGCGTGCGGCGCGCCTTCGATCGTGCCGTGTTCGGCGATCCAATCCGTGATCTCATGGATCTGCTTCTCGCGGTAGCCAAGGTTCCTCAACGCGTTCGGTACTTCGCTGTTCACGATCTTCATCCATCCGCCGCCCACGAGCTGTTTCATCGTGACGAGCGAAAAGCCCGGCTCGACGCCCGTGGTGTCGCAATCCATCATAAAAGAAATGGTGCCGGTCGGGGCGATCACCGTCACCTGCGAGTTCCGGAAGCCGTGTTCTTCCCCGAGCGCGAACGCCTCTTCCCACACGGTTTTTGCCTCTTGCGCAAGCGTTTTGTCGTTTACCAGGCGGTCGTCAATGATATCCCGGGCTGCGGCGCCGTGCTTGGCGATCACGCGGAGCATGGGCTCGCGGTTCGCCGCATATCCCGCAAACGGCCCCATTTTGCCCGCGATGACCGCAGAGTACCGGTACGCTTCGCCTGCGAGGAGGGAAGAGAGCGACGCGGCCCATGCACGGCCTCCGTCCGAGTCGTAAGGGAGACCCTTGGACATGAGGAGCGCGCCGAGGTTCGCGTAGCCCAAGCCCAGTTCGCGGAAGTCGTGCGCGTTCTTCGCGATCTTTTCCGTGGGGTAGCTCGAGCCGTCCACGATGATCTCTTGCGCGAGAATGAGGATGTCCACCGCGTGCGTGAACTCTTTTGTCATGAACGTCCCGTCCTCGCGGAGGAATTTCAAGAGGTTCACCGAGGCGAGGTTGCAGGCGGAATCATCGAGGTGCATATATTCGGAGCAGGGATTCGACGCGTTGATGCGGCCGGAGGCGGGACAGGTGTGCCAGTCGTTTATGGTCGTATCGAACTGCACGCCCGGGTCGCCGCACTCCCACGCCGCTTTCGCGATCTCGTAGAGCATGTCGCGCGCCTGGTATTTGTTCGCAACAGAGCCGTCTACAATGAATTTCGTTTCCCACGCGCCGTTCGCTTCGACCGCCTTCATGAAGTCGTCGGTGATGCGCACGGAGTTGTTCGCGTTCTGGAACTGGATGGAGGTCCACGCTTCGTTGTTCAGGTCCGCCATGTCGTATCCCGCAGCCGCAAGCGCGCGCACCTTGCTCTCTTCGTCCGCCTTGGAGCGGGTGAAGTCCATTACGTCCGGGTGGTCGATGTTCAAGATCACCATCTTCGCCGCGCGCCGCGTGGTGCCGCCCGACTTGACCATGCCCGCGACCGAATCTGCGCCGCGCATGAACGAGACAGGGCCCGACGCGTAGCCGCCGCCAGAAAGATTTTCGCGAAGCGAGCGGAGACGCGAGAGGTTGACGCCCGCTCCGGACCCTCCTTTGAAGATCATCGCTTCGTTCCGTATCCATTCCATGATGGAGCGCATATCGTCCTCGACGGAGAGAATGAAACACGCCGAGCACTGTGGCTTTTCGACCGCGCCCACATTGAACCAGACCGGAGAATTGAACGAGGCCTTTTGATAGACGAGGAGGTGCGTGAGCTCGTCCTCGAATATTTGCGCCTCATCCGCGTCCTTGAAGTATCCGAACGTCTCGCCCCAGCCGCGGATGATTTTCGTGACGCGCGAGATCATCTGCTTCACGCTCCGCTCGCGCTGCGGAGAGGTGAGTTTGCCGCGGAAATATTTCGCGGCGGTGATGTTTACTGCGTGCGCCGACCAAAAATCCGGGAATTCGACATCCCGCTGCTCAAAAACCTTTTTTTCGCCGCTTCCCACGACCGCATCCCGCGAGACCCACGTGATCTCGTCGAACGGATGAATATTCGGCTTCGTAAAAAGCCGCCGGGCGAGCCCGTGCGGCCGTGCTGCGCTCTTCGCGCGGCGGAGCGTTGCGTTCTGCGGCTCGTGTGCGGCGTTTCGGGTCTTGTTCGTCATGGGAAAAACTTTTTTTCGCGGCGCGTGCGGCTTGGTTATCGGATGTCTCAATTCTACACGGTACGCGCAAGGAAAGTTATCCCCAGAACACCGCAACAAAACACTTCTCAAAAAAATTTTCAACTTTCGTTGCGTTCGAGCCGTCCAGGACGCGCCCCTCGGCGAATTGCAGCTCGTTTTGCGTCACCTCGGCGTCGTTTTGTCGAAATTTTTTTCAAAACAAACAATGCGCGGCCGGGTTTTTAGAAAAACAAGCGCGTTTTTCTCCCGCGAGGCCGCGGGACCCGGCGGTCGCGCCCAAAAATCACCCCCGCTTTCCTTATTAATAGTAATTTCCTACAATAAGGTGAATTGCAGGCTGTGCGATAACGAAAACGCGGGGCATGGAACAGGCAGTAAACGAGGAATCGGGCCTTCGGAGGGGCGCAGCAGGCGTCCCGTTCCTTATTGCGGTCGGCATCACGCTTGCGCTTGGCGCGGGCGTGGTGTTCGGGCGGGCGAGTATGGGCCAGGACGGGAACATTTTCGGCCAAACCGCTTCTTTGGTCTCGCAGACGCTCGGCGACATATTCTATCCGGAAAAAGAGGTGCCGGATTTTGAGATCGACTTGCGCGAAGAGGCAAGCGCGGGTCAGGACGTTCTCGAAACATCTCTTGCGGGTGATTCGTCGGGCAGCAAAGGCGCCGAAACTTCATCTAAAGATCCGGCCGCAGGGCGAGTTACGGGAAATGTTCTGCAGCCGGCCGCCGCGCGTGCGACCCTAAGCGACGCCTCGGCGACGACAGACATTGCGGTTGCGTCGTCGTCGCCTTCTGCGGGCGCGGCGCGTGCCGTAGCGCCCGCTCCGCAGAACATTCCTGTCGCGTGCGACTTTGCCGCGGGCGGGACGCCGAACCACGCGGTCCTCATAAATGAGATCGCGTGGATGGGGACGCAGACGAGCGCGAGCGACGAGTGGATGGAGCTCAAAAATAATTCCGGAGAGGATCTCGCGCTCGCGGGTTGGCAGCTTATGGACGCGGACGGCGACATAAAAATTTCTTTTGACGAGACCGGCCTCTTCCCCCGCGGAGGATTGTACCTTTTGGAGCGCACCGACGACGGTTCTGTGCCGAACGTCCCTGCGGATAAAATTTATTCCGGATCTCTCTCGAACTCCGGCGCGTGGCTGAAACTTTTTGACAATCACTGCGCGTTCATTGACGAGATCGCCGCAGCGGACGGGTGGCCCGCAGGAGATCGCGCGGCGAGACTCACGCTTGAGCGCGACGTGAGAAGTTTCGGATGGCACTCGAGCGCGATCGCGGGCGGCACGCCGAAGTCGCCGAACGACGACCGGATCCCTGCGGTCGCGTTCGTCCCGCCTCCTGCGCCCGTTCCCGCAAGCGCGCCGCCTCCGCAGGAGCCGCCGCCCGCTTCGTCCGGCCGCGCGCTCATAAGCGAGATCATGGCAGGGAGCGACGCGGGCGCGAGCTACGAGTTCGTCGAGCTTTACAATCCAGGCTCGGGACCGCTCGACCTCACCGGCTGGTCGGTCAAAAAGAAGAGCTCCACCGGCGCAGAGTCGTCGCTCGTGGTCGCGAGCCGGTTTGAGGGGAAAGTCATCCCTGCGCAGCATTATTTTTTGCTCGCGAACGAGGGCGGGTATACTGGTGCGGTTTTGCCCGACGTCGTGTGGCCGTCGTCTTACTCTTTGGCCTACACCAACAACGCCGTTCTCCTCTATGATGCGCAGGGCGCGGTGGTAGAGGAAGTGAATTGGGCAGAGATCCCGAGAAACCAAAGCTACACGCGCGGATCGTGGTCAGAAAGCCAATTTAGCCTTACTGCGAACCCGACACCCGAGAATGCTTCCGGGAATTAAGACAGGAACTCCTCTCATATGTATGAGCGATATTGTCGTTATTCTCCACAATATAAGGAGCGCGCATAACGTAGGGTCTATGTTCAGGACTGCGGATGCCGCGGGAGTAAGAAAGATCTACCTTGCGGGCATTACGCCTGCGCCGGTTGACCGGCTGGGAAGGGTAAGGGAGCCGTTCGCGAAGGTCGCGCTTGGCGCGGAGGGATACGTGGAGTGGGAAAAAGTGTGTGCGGCAGGGCCGCTCCTTGCGGCGCTCAAGCGGGATCACTACAAGATATTCGCGGTCGAGCAGGCGAAGCGTGCCGTGCCGTACTACGCCGCGTCACTTGGCAGGCGGCGCGGCCGCGCCGCGCTCGTCCTGGGGAACGAAGTGCGCGGGCTTCCCGCGCCGGTCTTGAGGCGCGCGGACCGCATCCTGGAGATACCGATGTACGGCAGGAAAGAATCGCTGAACGTTGCGGTGGCGTTCGGCATCGTGCTGTATCACTTGCGGTGCGCGGGCATCGTGCACGGGACGCGCGCACAAAAGCGTTCGTGAGCGCGGCGCGTGATAGGAGAGCTCCTTCGGGATATACTTAAGACAAGCATATGAAGAATCGTTTTGATTCGGTGTTCCTCTTTGTGTTGCTCATGATCGTGGTGTTTGGCTACGCGCTGTTCGGTCCGCGTCTCCGGTTTGGCGGCGGCGGCGGGAGCGCGCCAACGGTCGCGATAAACGGCTACCGTTTCGCGGTGGAGGTCATGGAGTCGCCGCTCAGCCGCAGCCAGGGTCTTTCCGGACGCGCGAGCCTCGGCGAGGGGGCGGGAATGCTTTTTCTCTTTGACACGCCGGGGAAGTACGGATTTTGGATGAAAGATATGAATTTCGCGATCGACATCATCTGGGTGAGCGGCGACCGCATCGTGGGATTTGAGAAAAACGTGCAGCCCGAGCCGGGGCGGCCGTTCTCCGAGCTGCGGATATACGAACCGCCTGGGACGGTGGACAAGGTGCTCGAGGTCCGCGCCGGCACCGTGGAGCGGTACGGATTCTCCGTAGGCGATGCAATGGTTTTTGCGCGCTAGTCGCGTTCGCTCTATAATAGAAGGCATGAAGCAGGCGCGTGTTGCCATCAACGGGTTCGGGAGGATCGGCAGGTTATTTTTTAGGCAGGCGTTCGGTCGACCTGGCATTGAGATAGTCGCGATAAACGACCTCGGCGATCTTGATAATCTCGCGTATCTCTTGAAGTACGATACGGTCTACGGACGCTACGCCGAGCAGGTGGAGAGCAATTCGAAGAAAGGCGCGCTCAAAGTGAAAGGAAAAGAGGTTAAGGTGTTGCAGGTGAAGGATCCGGCCGGGCTGCCGTGGAGAGACCTCAAGATAGACATTGCGATCGAGGCGACCGGACTTTTTGAATCGTACGAAAAAGCAAACGCGCACCTTACGGCAGGCGCGAAGCGCGTGATCATCACCGCGCCCGCAAAAGACCCGGACGGCGCGGAGGGCAAGACCGTGCTCATGGGCGTAAACGAAGGCGAGCTCAAGTCGGTTCAGCTCACCTCGAACGGCTCGTGCACCACGAACGCCGCTTCGCCGGTCATTCAGATTATGTCGGAGAACCCCGGCATTCAAAAAGCTATATTGAACACCGTGCACGGCTACACCGCGACGCAGAATCTGGTTGACGGCCCCACGCGCGGCTCTGATTTTCGGCGCGGGAGGGCGGCGGCGCAAAACATCATTCCGTCCACGACCGGCGCCGCGATCGCGGTCACGCGCGCGATCCCGGAGCTCGAGGGAAAGTTCGACGGCATGGCGATCCGCGTGCCAATCGCGACCGGTTCCATCGCGGACATCACGTTTCTCGCGAAGCGCAAAGTCACGGCAGAGGAGATTAACGATATTTTCCGAAACGCAGCCGCAGAAAAACGGTGGCAAGGGATTTTGAAGGTCGTGGACGACCAAATAGTTTCTTCCGACATCATTGGCGAGCCTTTCGGAGCGATCGTGGACCTGAATTTCACTCGGGTGATCGACGGGGACCTCGTGAAAGTGCTCTCGTGGTATGACAACGAGGCAGGGTATGTTGCTACGCTCGTGCGGCACGTGCGCGAAGTCGCGCGCCTCCTCTAGGCCCATATTGTTGCGATATGAAACTGCTCGCCGCGCTCATCCTTCTTAGTGCGTGCGTCATGGTCGTCGCGCCCGCTGTGCGCGCCGAGAACGCATCGGGAACGATATCGGACTCGGAGATCGGCCTACTCCCGGGCTCGCCGTTCTATTTTCTGAAACTTTGGTACGAGCGCGTCCGGCTCTTCTTTACATTCGGGGACGAGAACAAGGCGCAGGCATATTTTCATCTCGCAGAGGTGCGCTTTGCTGAATATCAGAGATTGGTGGCGCAAGGAAAAGACAAGCTCGCGCAAGAGACCATCGGTAGATATGAAAACGACCTCAAGAACGCGCAAGACATTCTCGCGCGTCTCGCCGAGGCAGGAGCGGACGTGAAGAACTTGGCGCAGAAGATCCAGGACGCCGCGGCACAACAGGTTATGATAATCCAGCGGAACATCGAGCGGCTCCAGGGGATACGCAGGAGCCTTGAAGAGGCGGCGAAATTCGAGCGCCAGAACCCGTAAGCCGCGCGCTTTTCGCACAGCCGCAGTTCGGTGATATAATCAACCCGTGGTTATTTACTTCGGCGCGGATCATCGCGGATTCAACTTAAAAGAAACACTCAAAGGCCTATTACAGAGCGAGGGGCATCAGGTGGTTGACATGGGGAATTCGAGCTATGACCCGAGCGACGATTATCCCGACTTCGGCGCGGCGGTTGCGGGGAAAGTGAGTGGGGATCCTGCGGGGAGCAGGGGGGTCCTCATCTGCGGCTCCGGGGTGGGCATGGACGTGGTGGCGAACAAATTCCCGCGCGTGCGCGCGACCCTGGGCGTCTCGCTCGATCAGGTGTCGAGCGCGCGGCATGACGACGACGTAAACGTGCTCGTCATCCCCGCGGATTTCGTGGCCGAAGCCGATGCGAAAAAGATGGCGCAGGTGTTTTTGGCGACGCCATTCGCCGGCGACGAACGGTACCGGCGGCGCATCGCGAAGATCTCCAAGATGGAAAATGAATAAATGGTTACGGTGATCCCGGCGATCAACTGTCCGGATCGCGACCTCGAATGCGTGCGCGAGAAAGTGCGCGTCGCGGAGTCGCTTTTTTCCGATCTGCCTCGCGGGGCTATCCGGGAGGAGGGCTGGGTGCACCTTGACGTGACGGACGCGCGGTTCACGTTCAACAAGACGTGGGGAAACGCGCGCGACTGGAGGGAGCTCGATACCGCCTTGAACCTCGAGGTTCATCTCATGGTAGAGGAGCCGGAGAAGATCATTGAGGACTGGCTCCGCGCGGGTGCGCGGCGGGTGATCGTCCACTTTGAATCGTTCCACGGCGGGGCGCTCCGGCATCACAAGACGGCGCCGCAGGATATTTTCCGTGTTCTGCTCGAGGCGTGCGCGGCGCATCGCGCGGAACTGATGCTCGCGCTGAATCCGGAGACGCCGCCGGAGAACGCCCTCACGTATTGCGGGGCGGTCAAGGCCATCCAGGTGCTCGCGGTGCACCCCGGGCTCGCGGAGCAGAAATTCATGCCGTTCGTGCTTGAGAAGATAAAATTTTTGCGGCGGCAATTCCCCGATGCTACAATTGAGGTTGACGGCGGCGTGGACGCCGAAATAGGGAAGCGCGCCGTGAAGGCCGGGGCAAACGTTTTGGTCTCGGCATCGTATATTTTTGAGAGCGAGGAACCAACGCGCGCGTATCAGGAATTGAAACGCATCTGACATGCAGGAATTACACGAGAAAAAACTGAAGTTTTTGGAGGAGATGGCGAACTTCTTGCGGCAGGACGTGATCAAGATGGTTTCGCACGCGGGCTCCGGCCACATCGCGGGGCCGCTTGATATGGCGGACGTGTTCGCGGCTCTCTATTTCCATATCCTCCGCCACGACCCGCGAAAGCCGGACTGGCCGGACCGCGACCGCGTAGTGCTTTCTAACGGTCATATTTGCCCCATTTTGTATGCGGCGCTTGCGCGCGCAGGGTATTTCCCGTTCGAAGAACTGAAGACGCTCCGCGCGCTCGGCACGCGGCTCCAAGGGCATCCGCATCGGGGGTCGCTCCCCGGGACAGAGACGACGTCGGGCCCTTTGGGCTCCGGGCTCTCGCAGGCAGTAGGCATGGCGCTCGCGGCCCGCTTGGACGGGAAAAAGCACCGCATCTATTGTCTCTTGTCCGACGGCGAGCACCAAGAGGGGAATTTGTGGGAGGCCGCGATGTTCGCCGGGAAGAACAAGCTCTCGAACCTCACCGTGATCGTGGACAGGAATAACATTCAGATAGACGGCTTTACCGAAACCATCATGCCGCTCGAGCCGTTCCGCGCGAAGTACGAATCGTTCGGCTGGCACGTGCTGGAGATCGACGGCCACAATTTTGAGGCGATCATTTCGGCCGCCGCCGAAGCGAGGGCGATCTACGAGAAACCGACCGTGATCGTCGCGCACACGATTGCGGGCAGGGGAGTGAGTTTTATGGAGCAGGACTACCTCTGGCACTCAAGGCCGTTCAAGCCCGGGGAGGCGGAGCAGGCCCTGGCCGAACTCCGGACGCTTCAAGGTCGAATCAAGAGCGAACATCAATAATATAGATAAGCGAGTAGTGAGTAGGAAGTAGAGAGTAGAAATAACAAGTCGAAATAATCACCTACAACCATGCAAGACCAATTAAATCAGCCGGTAAAAAGTTCTCCGCGAGACGTGTTCATGTATCTTTTGGCGACAATCGCGCTCTACATAAGCACCGGGAGCGTGATCAATCTTTTGTTCCAGTATATCAATGTGCGGTTTCCAGACCCCTTGAATCCCTACTATGACGCCGGGAATCCGATCCGGTGGGCGCTCGCGCTCCTTATCATTCTCTTCCCAGTGTACTTCTGGGTATCACGCTTCCTTTATAAGGAGCTTGCCTTAAACCCGGGGAAAAGCGAGATAAAGATCCGCAAGTGGCTCCTCTATTTCACGCTTTTCCTGGCCGCGCTGCTTATCATCGGAGACCTCGTGGCGCTCATCTTTAACTTTTTAGAAGGCGAGCTCACCGCGCGGTTCTTCCTTAAGGTGGCAGCCGTGCTGGTTGTGGCGGCTGCGGTGTTCTGGTACTACTTCTACGATCTGCGTAAAACGCCGGGGACGTTTACGACCAAGGCGAAGATATTCGTGCAGGCGGTGATCGCGGTGCTCGCCGCGATCGTAGTCGCGGGCGTGTTCATCGCGGGTTCGCCTTTCAAGCAGCGGCTCGTGCGGTTTGACCGGCAAAAAGTGAACGACTTGCAGAGCGTTCAAAGCCAGATCCTGAATTATTGGATGCAGAAAGAGCGGATGCCCGCGACGCTCGGCGACCTTACGGACAGCATTTCCGGATTTGCGCCGCCGCTTGATCCGCAAACCGGCGCGTCGTACGAATACCGCGTAACGGGCGCGCTTGCATTCGAGCTCTGCGCGACGTTCAATCTTCCTTCTGAAGCCGGCCGGGTCGGTGAATACGCGCGTCCGATGGTACCGGAAGCAGTAAAGGGGCTGGGCGAGAACTGGGACCACGGCGAGGGAAGGGCGTGCTTTACGCGCACGATCGACCCGGAACTGTATCGGCCGTACAGCAAAACAACCCCGAGATAGAAAACCCGTAAATGCTCAATACGAAACTCA
>MHLC01000002.1:0-452 GCA_001818655.1 Candidatus Liptonbacteria bacterium RIFCSPLOWO2_01_FULL_56_20 | reverse complement strand
GCAGGCCCGCCAAGCGGCGTTGACACTTCGTCCTGGCCAACCTACCGCAATGAGCAGTATGGGTTTGAGGTGAAGTATCCAGAAGATTGGTTCAATATTACATTAGAAAATGCGGCAGGAAGTCGTTCATTCGTCGAATTTTCAAATAAAGAACGAACAAGCACAGGATCAGGAGTTATAGTTGTTCAAGTTGTTATAGGAAGCGACCCTGATTTATTTAACGCCTTACGCAATACAAGAGCAGATGAAACCATAGAAAAGAATCTTATATTTTATACCAAGATACGCGATGAAACGGTTGCCGGAAATCCAGCAGTTAGGTATATCGCAGATTACAAAAATGTTCCTGCTGGCGTACTTCCCACCGGGGAAGAAGTCCTGATGCGAAGAGATGGCGCAGTAGTTTATTTTAGGATTTATGGTTATTCACCTCTAATTGTCAAATTTAATCA
>MHLC01000001.1 GCA_001818655.1 Candidatus Liptonbacteria bacterium RIFCSPLOWO2_01_FULL_56_20 | reverse complement strand
GTACCCGCGGCAGACGCGGGTTGTTTGAATATGCCATATACATAGCTTGGGGTATTCCAAGCTATTGAACCATTACGTGCGCTTGACTTTCAAGCGCATATATGCTATATTAGCAGGAGTTATGGAATTGTAAATCCATACCCTTGTCGCGAGGGAATCGCGGTAATCTGAATCTTGAGAGGAGAAAAGGCCATGCAGACGAAACAGTTTCACCTCGGCGATGTGTTGAGCATCACCACGGGTCGCCTCGTATCCCCGCGACACATCGACGGGGTGTACGACATCCTGAACTTCATGACTGGCGACAACCTGTTCACGCACCAGCTTCCACGGGCCAGCGACGAATGCAAGCCCTACCTGGTCGAGCAGTTTCCGCAGCTCGCCACCACCGAAATGGATTCTGCAATCGCCGACCTCAGCGACGCGCTGAAGTCCAAGAGTGGGAAGGCGCAGGTGGAGAAGGTCGTCGCGGACTGGCTCGCGAAGCAGGTCTCCAAGTACGGCGAGATGTTCGCGGTGAAGCCCATCCCGACCGAAGCGCACGAGGTGAAGAACCCGATCGCGGAGGCCGCGGAGATGATGGGCGGACCGGAAAAGGTCATCGTCGTCAGAACCTAGCAAGCGAGCGTTAGCCAATGTCTCGCACCCGAGCCCCTCGCAGAACACGTTTCTGCTTGGGGCTCTGCTTTTTTCCAAAATCGAAATCATTGTTATTTTCATAAAATTTTTATATTATTTAGGTATTCGCTTTGCGAATTCTGGGATTGAATGCCGCCAAAGAAAAACTTGAAATTGTCAGCGATGCGGCTTCGCCGCCTTTCCGAATTTTCGCGGGGGGACTTCCTCGCCGCCGCAGGCGGCGAAATACGTTCGGACTAATTCAAGAATACTGCACCACGTAAAACGCGATCGCAAACCGTCAGGGAGACGGCTGCGTTTTTAGCTTTTCTGCGTAGGGCGTAACAAGCCAGTGGATGAAAAGCGCTCCTGCTATCCCGACTGCGGCTCCTCCTACAATATCAAGCGGCCAATGCACGCCCGCAAACACGCGGGCCAGGCCGTTCAGGAACGCGAAAAAGAAATACCATACTCCCCACGAGCGGTTCCAGAAAATGATCGTGGTGGCGAGCGCAAAAAAGAACGCGGCGTGGCCCGACGGGAACGAAGACCCCGCCTCCCCTATGAGCGGCGTAAATCCCAAAACCTCGAATGGCCGCGTCTGGTGATAGAAAAACTGAATGAACTCGGTTACGAGCCCCCTGCTTATGATAAGCGCGAGCAACAGCTCGCTCAAAAACAGAAGCCGCCTCCGCCACCCAAATTCGCGGAATATCAGAAACAGAGCGCCTGCGCCCAGCATGTAGGGGAAATATTGCGCGACGAAAATAATAAGATCGTCCAGTAAAACGTTCTGGTGACTGAATCCGAACATCCAAGACGCTACGCTCCCCATTGCGCCCATCACGTCTTAATTATAGATTATCGCCGGACAAACGGCAGGAGCCCCAAAAAACGAGCCCGCTTTACTGCTTGCGCCAATTTCCGCTGGTGCTTCGCGCACACGCCGGTATGCTTGGGGTCGATAATTTTCGCCTGACTCGAAATGAACCGCCTGAGCAGGGCGACCTCTTTATAGTCGATGACGCGTAAATTTTGCGAACAAAAAAAACACTGCTGCATGCCGCTATTGCCCAAGAGGGCAGGTTATTCTATCGCGCAGCCCGATTGGCCACAATAGTGAGCACCCCGCACCATTTGTGGCGCAGCCCATACCAGTATTCAATCGGAGCCGACAGGCGGCTTCGCCTTTATTTCGTTGCATATGCAAAGTCATTTCTGCAAATGGTGCGGGGTTGAGGTTTGGTTGACAAATTTTCTGCGCTTCCGGCTTGAAAATTTGGGCCAAGCCCTTTAAAACGGCAAATCTTCTGCCTTGATGTCCTCTTCGATGTCAATAACCGGAACCTCTTCGGCGGGCGCATCCGCTGATTCTTTTGCCGACTGCGCTTCCCCTGCGCTCGGGCGCGGGCCCTGTGCTCCTGCAGCAGCCGGACGGGGCCCGAGCTGAAGCCGCTCACAAATGACCTCTGTCGTGCGGCGGTTCTGACCCTGCTTATCCTGCCAAGACCGCGTACGCAGCCTGCCCTCCACGAACACGAGACTCCCTTTGGTGAGAAACTGGCTCGCCACCTCGGCTTGCCGCCCCCACGCAACCACGTTATGGAATTCAGTTTCTTCCTGCCGGCCGCCCGTTTTCCCAGTCCATACGCGATTCGTCGCGATGCTAAAACTCGTCACCGGCTGTCCGCCGGTCGTCGTGCGCAACTGGGGATCTGCAGTAATCCTGCCGACAATGAATACCTTGTTGACGTTCATGGCTTAGCGGTTACCATCAGTGTACCTCCGTCCTCCGCGGCATGCAACTCCTGCCTACTCCTGAAGTATTTCCTCGATCTTTCTCTCCAGCGCCTCGTTGCTCAAGGGCGCGGGAACGATCGGTTGTCGCTCGACCGGCGCGGGCGGAGGAGCCATCCTTTGCCGCGATATGCCCCGCGGCGCCGCCTTTACGAACGGCGGGCTCACGATTAAGAACCGTAAAACCGCCTGTTCGGTCTGCAGGTTTTTTCTGAATTCCGCCATGCGCGCCGCAGGAAATGAAAAATGGAAAAACCCGAAATACGCCGACATTTCTTTTTTGATCGGATAGGAGAGCGTAATTTTCTCGACAGGACCGCGCAGGGTCACTTCTCCTCCCGTCTTCCCGAGAAGATGCGCGACGCCCTCGGCGTCCTTCTCTTCTTTTACGAGGAAGGAGATCTCGTAATCTTTTCTCGCCGTATCTTGATCCATGGGCTACACGCTAACGAATTCCCCGGGACGAGTCAACCTCCATTAGAGCTCGGGGTTCCCGCTTGCCGTTTTCACGGCCTCTGCCTCGACCTCTTGGTCTGCAGCCGCTGTATCATGAACCGGTACGGACTCGCCTGCCGGGATGAGCCGGCCGATGATGACGTTCTCCTTAAGGCCGCGGAGCGGATCGATACGACCCTCGATGGCCGCTTTGACGAGCACGCGGGCCGTATCCTGGAAAGAAGCGGCGGAAAGGAAGCTCTCCGTGGACAGAGCCACGCGCGTAACGCCCAAAAGGAGCTGCTCGGCTTTTGCGGGAGTCCTCCCCTGTTTCTTCAGCTCCCGATTCTCCGCGAGAAACTTGGAGCGCTCGATGATCTCCCCCATGACGAGGTCTGGCGCGTCGCCAGGGTCCTTGATCTTCACGCGCGAGAACATCTGCCGCACGATCACTTCGATATGCTTGTTATTGATGGAAGCGCCTTCGGCGATGTAGATCTTCTGGACCTCGCCGATGATGTGGCGCGCGACTTCGAAGCTGCCGCGGAACGAAAGAAGCTCGCGCAGGTCGATATTCCCTTCGGAAAGCTGGTCGCCTGCTCGAACCTTGTCCTCCGTTTTCACGAACACGAGCGCGGAACGGGACACGTGGTATTCCAGCCGCTTCGCTTTCTTGGCCTTCTTGCTCCCGGCGCGCGTCGTCTGTTCTCCCTGCACCTTCACCGTAAGAATCTTCAGTGTTCCGCGCTCCTCGATCTTCTCCACTTGGCCGTCGGTAGCCGCAAGGATCGCCTTACCCTTCGGCGGGCGGACTTCAAAGAGCTCTTCCACCCGGGGTAGGCCGTGAGTGATATCGAGTCCCGCTACGCCGCCGGTATGGAATGTACGCATCGTAAGCTGGGTTCCCGGTTCGCCGATCGACTGCGCGGCGACCACTCCCACTGCCGCGCCGATCCTCACGCGCTGGTTGTTCCCGAGGTCAAACCCGTAGCACGTCGCGCACAGCCCGTAGAGCGTCTTGCAGGTGAGAGGCGATCTCACCTTTACCGAGGGAAGAGTGGATTTCTCGATGAGTTCGGCGCTGGCCTTGTCGATCACCTCGCCGGCGCGCGCCGCGATCTTCCGGTCAACGCGTATATCGTCGAGCGCGGTGCGCGAGAACAGCCGGCTTGCAAATGAGTGACCGAATTCTTTCCCGTCCGCGCGGATGATCTCTACGCCCTCCTTGGTCCGACAATCTTCTTCTCGAATGGTAAGATCCTGCGCCACGTCGACGAGACGCCGCGTAAGATACCCTGCTTGCGCCGTCTTTAAGGCGGTGTCGGTCGTTCCTTTCCGCGCGCCGTGCGTCGAGATGAAATATTCCAAGACAGAGAGCCCTTCCTTAAAAGACGACTTTACCGGCAGCTCGATGATCTCGTTCTTTGGATTCGCAACCAACCCCTTCATCCCCATCATCTGGATCGGCTGCGCCCACGAACCTCTGGCGTTCGAGTCAATGATCTGGTACACCGAATTGTCTTTGGGCAGGGTCATGGTAACTAATTTAGCGATGTCGTTCTTCACCCGCTCCCATACGCCGATGACGCGCGCGCGCCGTTCCGCATCCGTCAAAAATCCCTGTTGGAATTGCTCCCGGATCGCCGACACTTCTGCTTCGGCCGCTTGGATAATGTTCGGCTTGTCTTTGGGAATAGTGAGGTCGGAAATCGCCCAGGTGATACCGGATTGCGACGCCATATCGAACCCGAGAAGCTTGAGTCGGTCCAGGATGTCACGGACCTTTTCGAGGTCGTACCGCTCGATCAGCGCCTCGATAAGCCGTGAGAGCTTTTTCTTCGGCAGACTTTCGTTCACATATTCGAGTGATCCGTCGAGCGCGTGGTTCAAAATGAGGCGGCCAACGGTCGTCTCGCGATGCTCCCCTGCCCGAATCGGCGCATGCAAGGCGACCACGCCGTTCTCGTATGCCAAAAGCGCCTCCTCGAAGCTCGCGAACGCCTTATGATGCCCTTTGGCTTCCGGGGCCATTTGCGTGAGGTAGTAAATGCCGAGCACGAAATCCTGCGTGGGCGCTGCGATAAGATCGCCGGTCGCGGGCTTAAGAAGATTCTTCCCCGCCGCCATGATCTCATGCGCCTCGCGCTGCGCCTCGCGCGAAAGCGGCACGTGCACCGCCATCTGGTCGCCGTCAAAGTCGGCGTTGAACGCGGTGCAGACCAGCGGCGGTATCTGAATGGCCAATCCCTCCACGAGGATCGGCTTGAATGATTGAATGCTCAATCGGTGGAGCGTGGGCGCGCGGTTTAACAGTACGCGCACATCCTTAATGACATCTTCAAGGATAGCCCAGATATCATCGGTCGCTTGTTCGATGAGGCGGTTCGCGTTCCGGATGTTATGCGCGAGCCCGCGCTTGATCACCTCGCTGATGACGAACGGACGGAAGAGTTCGAGAGCCATTTTCTTCGGCAAGCCGCATTCGTCGATCTTCAGCTTCGGCCCCACCACGATCACCGACCGGCCGGAATAATCCACGCGTTTGCCCAAAAGATTCTGCCGGAAACGCCCCTGCTTGCCGCGAAGCATATCGGCGAGGGATCGGAGCGGCCTGCGCTGCGCAGAAAGCTGCTGCGTCCCGAAGCGCGCCGAATTATCTATCAGCGCATCCACCGCCTCCTGGAGCATGCGCTTCTCGTTCCGCACGATCACTTCCGGCGCCTTGATCTCTAAAAGCTTCTTCAAACGGTTGTTGCGGTTGATCACTCTTCGATAGAGATCGTTCAGATCGGAGGTCGCGTACCGCCCGCCATCCAGAGCCACCATCGGGCGGAGGTCGGGCGGGAGCACCGGGAGCGTCGTAAGAACGAGCCACTCCGGCCGACTCCCGTTCCTCAACATCGAGCGGAACATTTTCAAGCGCCGCAAGAGCTTGGTTTCATTTAGAGGGTCTTTTGCCGATTCAAGCGCTTTTTCTATCTTTTGGACCTCCTTGCGCAAGTCAAGGCCCTCAAGGATCTGCCGGATGGCCTCGGCGCCGGTCCCCGCAATAAACACGCCGCCCAGACGCCGGCTCAAACTGAAATACTCTGCCTCGCTCATGATCTTGCCCGGTTCGATAGATTCGAGCACGGCGCGCAGCTCATTGGCCTCCGCCATAAGGGCGGACTTCACCTTCTTCTCCTTGCCCTGGCCCGCCTTGAGTTTGTTCTTGAGCTCGCGGTCGAGATCGGCGAGGACTTGCTTCTTTTTGGCCTCGTCGACGCGCGTCACCACGTAATCCACATAATAGATCACGCGTTCCAGCCTCACGGACGACGTGTCAAGAAAAAGGGAGAGCCGCGAGGGGACGCTCTTAAAAAACCAGATATGGCATACGGGCGCCGCGAGCGTGATATGACCGAGACGCTCCCTTCGGACCACCGAGCGGGTCACTTCCACGCCGCACTTGTCGCACACCACGCCCTTGTAGCGGATGCGGCGATATTTTCCGCAGCTGCATTCGTAATCTTTTGTCGGCCCGAAGATCCGTTCCGAGAACAGGCCGTCCTTTTCCGGCCGCTGGGTCCGATAGTTGATCGTTTCCGGTTTTATCACCTCGCCGTGAGACCATTTCTGAATATCGTCGGGCGACGCCACCGCCAATTTAAGCGCCCGAAAATCGTCGCGGCGGTTTGTCGGCGAGTCATACATGGGTTCGATGTTCAAGCACAGCGCCTTTAACTCATTCACCAGCACGTTAAACGACGCGGGAATGTTCGGACCCTTGATCGGTTCCCCGCGGATGATGGCCTCATAGGCCGCCGAGCGGCCGAGCACGTCGTCTGATTTGATGGTGAGCATCTCCTGGAGCATGTGACGACTGCCGTACCCCTCGAGCGCCCACACCTCCATTTCTCCGAATCGCTGGCCGCCAAATTGCGCTTTGCCGCCCAACGGCTGCTGCGTGATCAGAGAATACGGCCCTATCGAGCGCATATGCACCTTATCCTCAACAAGATGGTTCAGCTTCATCATATATATTTGCCCGACGGTTACCGGCCGGTCGAAAACCCTTCCTGTCCGTCCGTCAAAAAGCGCCACTTTCCCCTCCTCCGGAAGTCCGGCGCTCCGCAGCTCCTCGCGGATGTCGGCTTCGGTCGCCGAATCTAAGCTCGGCGTAACCGCCCGATACCCCAGACGGCTCGCCGCCCAGCCGAGATGCGTTTCAAGGATCTGCCCGAGGTTCATCCGAGACGCGACGCCCAAAGGATTGAGCACGATATCAACCGGCGTCCCGTCTTCGAGATACGGCATATCCTCAATCGGCCGTACCTGCGAGATAACGCCTTTATTGCCATGACGGCCGGCGAGCTTATCTCCCGCCTGCGCTTTTCTGATGTTCGCCACCTCGACCTGAATGCGCTTGATAATCCCCGCTTCAAGCTTATCCCCTTGGTCGCGGGAGAATATTTTCACTCCCACGACGCGGCCGCGCTTTCCGTGCGGCAGCGTGAGCGATGTATCTTTCACGTCGCGCGCCTTCTCGCCGAAGATCGCGCGCAGGAGCCGTTCCTCTGCGGTGAGTTCGGTTTCGCCTTTTGGAGAAATTTTCCCTACGAGAATATCGCCCGCCTTGACCTCGGCCCCGATACGAATGACTCCTTCTTCGTTCAAATTCTTGAGCTTCTCCTCGGAGACGTTCGGGATGTCCGGCGTGGTGACTTCAGGCCCAAGCTTGGTATCGCGCACGTCGCAATAAAACTCCTCCACGTGAATGGACGTAAAAAGATCGTCGCGCACCACGCGCTCGGAGACCACGATCGCATCTTCGAAGTTCGCCCCCTCCCACGACATGAACGCCACAAGGAGATTCTGGCCAAGAGCGAGCACGCCGTGATCGATGGAGGGACCGTCCGCCAGCACATCGCCTTTTTTGACTTTTTCTCCGGGAGCCGCGAGGGGCTTTTGTGAAATGCAGGTAAATTGATTGGACCGCTTGAATTTCTCGAGCGGATAGGTGACGGTCCGGTTGCGGTATCTGATCTTGATGTGGCTCGCATCGGCTTCGAACACCTCTCCGTCTTCTTCGGCGCGGACGACATATCCGGAATCAGCCGCTGCTTTTTCCTCTTCGCCAGTTGACACGTAGGGCGCCTGAGGCCGCACGAGCGCTACCGCCTGCCGCTGCATGTTCGAACCCATGAGCGCGCGGTTCGCATCGTCGTGCTGGAGGAACGGGATGAGCGACGTCGCCACGCTTACGAACTGATGGGGCGCCACGTCTATAAGGTCCACCTCCTCGACGGGGCAGGATATCGGCGTGTCGCCAAAGCGCACCTCTACGTCCGGCCCGCGAAGATGACCCTTGGGGGTACGGGGGGCCGCCGCGTGCGCGATCTTATATCGTTCCTCTTCAAGCGCGTCGAGCCACACTACTTCGTTCGTAATCTGGCCGTGCTTCACTTTCGCATACGGCGTCTCCAAAAAACCGAACGCGTTGATGCGCGCAAAGCTCCCCAAATAGTTGATGAGGCCGATGTTCGAGCCCTCCGGGGTTTCAATGGGACAGATCCTGCCGTAGTGCGAGCGGTGCACGTCGCGCACCTCAAAACTTGCGCGCTCGCGCGAAAGCCCGCCGGGACCAAGCGCGGAGAGCCGCCGTTTATGCTCGAGCTCCGCCAGAGGATTGATCTGATCCATGAACTGGGAAAGCTGCGAGGACGAAAAGAATTCTTTGACCACCGCGGTGATCGGCCGGAAATTGATGAGCTGCGCGGGGAGAAGATGCTCGCGATCCAGCGTAGACATCCTGTCCTGCACGATCCGCCGCAAACGGGCGAGGCCGATGCGAAGCCGCCCCTGCAAAAGTTCGCCGACTGTCTTCAGACGCCGATTACCAAGGTGGTCAATGTCGTCGGCTTCGGCGCTTGGGGTGTTATTTAAACGGATGACCTCGCGGACGATCGCGACCATGTCGTCAAGCTCGAGGACCCGGCTGTCCTTTTTCCGGTGCAACGCGAGACGCTGATTCAGCTTGAATCGCCCGACAGGAGAAATATCGTACCGATCGAGGCGCTGGAACATCGAATCAATGAGGTTTTTCGCGGTCTGGGGTGTTGCGGGGTCGCCCGGCCGAAGGCGCCGATAGATCTCGAGGTAGGATTCGGATGCATCTTTCGCGATATCTTTCTTGAGCGTAGCTTCCATATATCGTATATGGCCCGTGTCCACGTCCTTGAACGCCGTGCGCAACGCCTCCTCGGTCATGCCGAACACGCGGAGCAGGTCGGTCACCGGCACCTTGCGATGGCGGTCGATCTTCACGCCGATCATGCCGTCGATATCGGTCTCGAACTCCAGCCACGCGCCCCGATTGGGAATGATCTTCGCGCCGAACAACTGACGGTCCCGCCAGGGGACCGAAGTGAAATATACGCCCGCCGAACGGATGAGTTGTGACACCACGACACGTTCGACGCCGTTCACGATAAACGTCCCGCGGCTCGTCATCTTCGGGAACTCGCCGAAGTACACTTCCTGTGCGTGCGTCGCGCCGGTCTTCTTATTGTCCAACCGCACCTTCAAGTGCAGCGGCATCTCATAGGTCGCATCCTTATAGCGCGTAGTGACCTCGTCGTATTTCGGTTCGCCGAAATAAAAATCGTCAAAATAGAGCGCCAGTTCTTTGCCGGTATGATCGAGGATGGGCGACGCTTCCTCAAGAAGCTCTTTGAGGCCGCGCGTCACAAAATCCCGGTAAGAAACAAGCTGAACTTCGTTCAGGTTGGGCTGACTGATAAGAGAAGCGAACTTTGCAAAGTTTTTTACCGGAAGTTTTTTGTGCGGCATGGCCGGGGGAAAAACGAGACGAATATACGCTACGAACGTTGGTCGCAGAGAAAACGAGCGCGCTCCCTCACTGCGCGGGGGGTGCGTTGGTCATCCGACTGAAATCTCCAAAAACTCTCGAGGCGTGAACCGTAATTTTGAAAATGTGAGTAGGGTTCCACCTGCAAAATACACGCATTCCCCGGGGAATATGAAAAAAGACGCACGAACACAAGACTCCCCAAGGGAACTTGGCGTATGCTCAATCCTATTAGCTTACGCTATATTTAAGCCCATAGCAAACGTCTCGTCAAGTCCCCTAAATCAAGGGTGTTTCTCCTGGTTATCCAGAGACAATCCACAGCTACTTCAAATACTTTGCGCGGTTGGCCGCATGCTCTTCAAGGGTAACCGAAAAAATCGTTTTTTTGGTCAAAGGATCGCTTAAATAAAACCAGTACGGCGAATCGAGCGGGGTGAGCGCGGCTTGGATCGCCTCGCGTCCCGGACTGCCGATGGGTCCAGGAGGCAAGCCTGCGTAGAGATAGGTATTGTATGGCGAATCTATCTTAAGATCGGACGCGGTGATCGGATGGCACGCGCCGTCGTGGCCGTCCCGGATCTCTTTCGCATAGCACACCGTCGCATCCACCTGGAGAGGCATTTTGCTCGCGAGGCGCTTCAACAACATACCCGCAACGACTCTCCGGTCGTGCATATCCGGAACCTCGCGTTCGATGAGCGAAGCGAGGATCAAATTGGCCTGCGCCTTCTTGGGATTCTGATCAAGGAGCGGCTGCGCTTTCTCTTCAAACGCCGCGAGGAATTTTTGCACCACGTCGCGCGGCTCGGAAGCGATGAAAAAACGGTACGTGTCCGGGAACAATCTCCCCTCTGTGTTCTCCGGCGACAGCGCTGCGGCGAACTGCGTGAGCGCGCCCCTCTCCAGAATCCCATTCTCCGCAAGAAGCGAATCGGTCTCATAGAGCGAGGCTCCCTCGGGAATCCGGACCTCTATCTCGCGGCCGTCTCCGCGGACCAATGTCTTGAGGATCGTCGCGCTGCTCGCATCCGAACGCAAGAGATAGCCGCCCGGTTTTATCGCACCCGCCGATCCGGTGATCACGGAAAGAAACTTGAAAGCAGCCGCGGAGCGAATAAGACGCGCCTGCGCAAGCCGGTCGGCGATGTCCCGGAAGCCGTCACCGGGACGGACCACGAACGTTTTTCCCTCGGCACGTACGGGCAGAGCAACAGGCTGGAGGACGGCCAGAAAAAATCCGAACCCGACGAGGCCAAGCGCGACCAGAGATATGCCTGCAATGTGCTTAAAATTTCCGGGCAATAGCATACACGATAGCGAAAAGGAAGAAGCTTGTGAAGAGACTGGATCCGCCGTAGCTCAAGAACGGAAAGGTAACGCCCACTACCGGGAATATGCCTATCGCTGACCCCGCGTTCAAAAGAAAGTGCAGCCCGAACACCATCGCGGCGCCCAAGCAAATGAATTTCTCGAAATTTTGGCCGGCGGCGATGCCTACGCGAAGCACGGCGAGCACGAAAGCGAGGAACGCGCCGACCACCGCGAACCCGGCCGCGAGCCCCCACTCCTCGATAAGCGCGGCCAAAATAAAGTCGTTCGAGGGCTCCGTAAGAAACCCGAGCTGCGTCTGCGGCCCCTGATGATAACCCTTACCGAAAAGCCCTGCGGAACCGATCGCGATCTTTGACTGAATAACGCTGTAGTTGATCGTACGCGCATTCTCCTCCGGGTAGAACACGCCGCGGATACGCTCGCGCTGATAATCCTTCAAAACGCTCTGCCACATAAAAAGCCCCACAACCGCGAAGAGGAGGAACGCGATAAGCACTCGGTTGCGCGGCAGGCCGGACACCAAAAGAAACCCGAACCATATGCCGAATAGAATAAGCGCGGAGCCGAGATCCGGCTGGATCGCCGTGAGCCCGGCCGGCACGGAGAACAGCAAAAACGAGGTAAAGATATTCCCCCACCGCGCGACCGCAAGGTGCCGCCGGCTAAAATATTGGGCGTATACAAGGATGAGCGCGATCTTCGCAAGTTCGACCGGCTGAAAACTCATGGGGCCGAGCACGATCCAGCTCCGCGTGTTGCGGATGATGGGCGAGCTCGCCGCCGCAACCACGAGCAAGAGCACAGAGAACCCGTAGAATCCCCAGATGAAAGAGCGGTGGTTCAAGAGCGAACGCCAATCAATTCTCGTGAACAAGAAGACGAGAAGAAATCCGATGCCCGCCCAAAAAAGCTGGAGGAAAAAAAGATGCGACGAAATGCTCGATATCTCGATAAGCCCCGCGAGCAGAATAACGATTACCGGCCAGAATAAGCTCGTCATGCGCGATGCGCTGTGTTAGGGAGATCCGTGGAGCGCGGCCGTCTGGTCATTCGCGGCTCGCCGAGGCGATGAGTTCGGTGTTTTTGGGATCTATGTCTTTCACCGCTGGGTAGAAAATAGTGAAATTTTTGCTTTCGCGCGGCGCCACGTCCTCCACCGCTGTTTCGGAAATGCCCATGGACCTGCCGGAAGCGTTATGGAATATCGCAAGAATAGTCACGTAAGGAAGCGGGAGCGTGCCGGCGTTCACGAAGCGGCCGCTCACGCGGATCATGCTCCCATCGGTTTCCGCGCGCCAATCCTGGATAACCATTTCCGGGCGCGGGAATGCTTCTGCCTTCACCCATGCCGCATTTTGGAGCCGGATATCAACCCGTACCACACGCAAGGATTCCGTGATGTCCAAAAACTTTGCGAGGCGCCTGATCTCGCCCGCGTAGATGAACGACTGCCCGGAAACGGTGCGGAGCAAATTATTCTGCGCGTCGTAAAAATCGAAACTGTAGTCGAACGCCTTCACTGCAAGCCCGGCATTGGCATTCTGGATTGTGGCAAGGGCACTCACCTGACCATTGGCAGGATAAAAAATCCTCACCTGCTCGGTGACTTCTATGGGCCGGAAATTTTGGGGGAAGCATACGGGCGAGCACACGCCGCCGCAGTCCACGTCCTCCTCGCCCGCATCCTGCCGGTTATTCGTGCAGCTCGGCCCGGGGCGCAGGAATATAACATAGACGCCGAACACGATAAGCGCGAACACGCCGAGGTAAAATATGCCGTACAGGAACTGCTTTATGAAACGGGGCATACCTCATCATTATACATAAAAACAACAAAGGCCCGCAGCCGGCGACACCTCACTGCCCCCGCGCCAAAATAAAAACACCAAATCTTTTATATGCTGGCGTACCCTACTTTCCCGGTCGGCGAACCAACTAGTATCATCGGGCTCAAGCGCTTTCACGGCTCTGTTCGGAATGGGAAGAGGTGGGTCACGCTTGAGTAAAACACCAGCAGATAAAAAATTTGGTGCGGGGTTTTTGTTTCGTTCCGAAATATTCTTCACCCTTGAAATGGGTTTGAATGTTTCGGCGAAACTTCTAAGTCAGCATTGGGATGGTTGGCGGTCATTAGTACGCCTTGGCTAAAATCCTTGCGGACCTTACACCGAGCGCCTATCAACGTCGT